>JACOSH010000557.1 GCA_016178945.1 Acidobacteriota bacterium | reverse complement strand
TCGAGTAAGGTGCTGACGGGCCTGGCCTCCGCCGCCTGTGCCACCGTCAACTGGCGCAGCGCCGGCGGCAGCCGGCCGGAATCCCGCAATCACCGCCAGCCGGCGCACGGGCCCGCTACCTCTCCGGAACCGGAGAACGACATCGCCATCCAGGCGGCCTTCGAGCGCGGTCTGGCGGAAGGAAGAAGCCTGGGCGCGACCGAAGCGCGCACGGAAACGGCGGCATTGATCGAAAAACTGTGCCTGGCCATCGACGCCATCGCCGAAATGCGCCCGCGCTTGCGCCGGGAGGCCGAGGGCGACATGGTCAAGCTGGCCATCGCCGTCGCCCGGAGGGTGCTCTACCGTGAGCTGTCCATCGACCCGGAATCCATTCACGGCCTCGTCAAGGTGGCGCTGGACAAACTCCAGTCGCGGGAAGTCTGCCGCGTTCGGATTCATCCCGCCCAGGAGGAGGCCATCCGGACCTCGCTGGCCCGCCTGGAGCCGTCGCGCCGGATCGAGCTCACCGCCGACCGCAACCTCCAGTTCGGCGACGTGATCGTCGAAACCACCCATGGCGATCTGGACGCATCGGTGGAATCCCAGCTCCGCGAGATCGAACGCGGCTTCGCCGACCGGTTGGGAAACCAGCCATGAAGCATCGCGACACCCTTTCGCTGGCGCCGTACCTGGACGACCTGTCCGGTTGGGACCTGATCCGCTGGACCGGCCAGGTCACCGAGATGGTCGGGCTGGTGGTGGAGTCGCGCGGGCCGGCTGTCGCAGTGGGCGACTTTTGCGAGATCGCGACCGCCTCTGGACGCACCCTGCGCTGCCAGGTCATCGGCTTCCGCAACGGGCGCGTGCTCTCGATGCCCCTGGAGGAGCCGGTCGGGGTCCAGCTCGGCGACCGCATCGTGGCCCGCAACGAATCGGCGCTGGTAGGCGTGGGACCCGGCCTGCTGGGCCGCGTCCTGGACGGCTTCGGACGCCCCATGGACAACGGATCGCGTCTGGAAGCCGACGATCACTATCCGCTGCTGGCGCCGCCGCCCAGCCCTCTGGAGCGAGAGCACATCGTGGAGCCGCTGGCCACCGGCATCCGCACCATCGACGGCCTGCTTCCCTGCGGGCGCGGCCAGCGCATCGGCCTGTTCGGAGGCAGCGGCGTCGGCAAGAGCACGCTGCTCAGCGCGATGGCCCGAAACCATTCGGCCGATGTCAGCGTGATCGCCCTCATCGGCGAGCGCAACCGCGAGGTGCGCGACTTCATCGACCGCGACCTGGGCCCGGAGGGGCTGAAGCGTTCCGTGGTGGTGGTGGCCACCTCCGATCAGCCGGCGCCGCTGCGGGTGCGCGCCTGCTACGTCGCTCTGACAGTAGCGGAATACTTCCGCGATCAGGGTAAGAGCGTCCTCCTGGTGATGGATTCGGTGACGCGCCTGGCCATGGCTCAACGGGAGATCGGCCTGGCCTCGGGTGAGCCCCCCAGTCAGAAGGGATACACTCCTTCGGTATTCTCCCTGCTGCCCAAGATCTTCGAGCGGGCCGGGAACTTCAAACAGGGCTCGATTACCGGTTTCTTCACGGTCCTGGTGGAAGGCGACGACTTCAATGAGCCGATCTGCGACGCCGTGCGCAGCATTCTGGACGGCCACATCGTCCTATCCCGCCAGTTGCAGTCGGCCGGCCACTACCCGGCGATCGACGTGCTTTCCTCGGTCAGCCGGCTCTCGGCCCGGGTCGCCAGCACCGAGCAGCAGAAGGCCGCGAGTAAGGTGCGGGAAGCCCTGGCCGTCTACCAGCGGGCCGAAGACCTGATCCAGATCGGGGCGCACGTGCGGGGGGCCGACCCCAAACTGGACGCCAGTATCCAGCAACGGGAGCAGATCTTGCGCTTCCTGCGGCAAGATTCGCACGAGCAGGCCAAGCCGGAAGAGACCTGGAACGGCTTGCAGTCGCTGGCCTCGGCGCTGCCCTAAAGTTGCCATGCCTCCCTTCCGATTCCCCCTAGAGAGAGTGCTCGAGCACCGGGCCGTGCAACTGGCGGCCGAAAAGCTGAAATTGCAGGAGTTGCGCAAGGATTTGGCCGGGATGGTGGAGGAACTGGAGCAAGTTCGCGTAGAACGGGCTTCGGCCCGGCGCCTGGTCGAGGAGCCCGGACACGGGACGGGATCGGACTTGAAGGCGCTGGCCGCCTATCTCCTGCGGTGCAAGAAGAAGGAGCGGGAAATACTGGGCCGGCAGCAGGAGCTGGGCCGCCGGATTGGCCACCAGCTCGACTGCGTCCTGAAAGCGCGGCAGAACCACCACCTGCTGGAGAAGCTCCGCCAACGGCGATTGGAGCAATGGACCTACGAATCCAATCGCGAAACCGAACGGGTGGCTTCAGAAGCCTACCTGGCGCGGTGGGTGCGACAGTGATGGACCGGCGGCGCGTTCCCGCCCTGTGTTTCCTGCTGAGCGGCCTGGCGGTGGCGCAGACCGACTACCAGGCGCTGCGCGCCGCCATGGATGCGTCGATCGCCCGGCAGCGTGCTTCGGTGGAGCTGATGCATCGCTCGGTGGCCCAGCAGCGCGAGGCCGCACACCGGAACCAGGCGCAGCCGGCCGGCGGGATCGCCGTCAGTCCCCCATTAAGTCCACCGTGCGATCCGCTGGGAGAAGCGCAAGTCGCCCCGCTCGTGGAAACGGCCGCGCGGACTCAGGGTCTGGCGCCCGATTTGTTGCAGGCGGTGATCGCCCAGGAATCCGGCTTCCGCCCCTGCGCCGTCTCGGTCGCCGGCGCGCAGGGCCTGATGCAGTTGATGCCCGCCACCGCCGCCCAGTTCGAGGTCGGCGATCCGTTCGATCCCCAGCAGAACATCGATGCCGGCGCCAAGCTGCTCAAGTCGCTGCTGGAGCGCTACCAAGGCGACTTGAGACTGGCGCTCGGCGCTTACAACGCGGGCCCGGGACGGGTGGACTCTTACCACGGCCTGCCACCCTTCCCCGAAACGCTGTCCTACGTCTCTAAAGTCCTCGGCAAACTGGTACCTGTACCATCGAATTCCCCCACAAAGGACCTGTCGGTAAATCCTTCGAGCTATGGCATAACGGTAAATGGGGACGCCGGCTCCGCAAGCCGGCCGAGCCCCAAGAATGCTCCCTAGGAGCTATCTCAGAAGGAATAGCCCGCCAACTAAGTAACCTGGCGCTTCAAGGATCCCCCCAATGCTGTCGAAGTACGATTGGACCGAGTTATTTTCTATCGCACCGGGAAGAGAGAGGAAGAGCGCTCCCGCCATGACCATGCCCCTGCGAGTGCTGATGCTGGAAGATCAGCCGGAATGCGCCGAGATGGTAGCCGCCAAGCTGCGCCAAGCCGGGTTCGCCCCCGACTGGACCCGCGTGCAGAACGAAACGGAGTTCCTGGCCCATCTGGATGATCCGGGACTGGACCTGATTCTGGCCGATTACAACCTTCCCCATTTTGATGCCTTGCGGGCGTTGAGCCGCGTGCAGGAGCGGAATCTTAATATCCCGTTCATCGTGATCACCGGGTTCTTCGAGGAGGAAGCGCTGGAGTGCCTGAAACGCGGCGCCACCGACTATCTGCTCAAGGACCGGCTGGGCCGGCTGCAGCAGGCGGTCACTCACGCCCTGGAGACGCGCCGGCTGCAGGAGGAAAAGCGGCAGATCGAGCTGGCGCTTCAGGAGCGGGTCCTGCAGTATCGCCTGCTGTTTGAGAGCAATCCTCACCCCATGTGGGTGGTGGATCGGGATACGTGCGCTTTCCTGGCGGTGAATGACGCGGCCGTGCGCCAGTACGGCTATTCCCGCGAACAGTTTCGCGCCATGAGCCTCAGCGACCTCGGGGCCGCCGCAGAAGCCGCCGACGGAACCGGAGCCCCGGTTTGTCCCTGGTACTCTGGCGTTTCCCGGCATCGCCGAAGAGACGGAACGCTGGTCGACGTCGAGGTCACCCAGAATTCCATCTCCTTTGAGCACCGGAACGCGACCTTGGGACTGGCGCTGGATGTTTCCAAACGGACCCGCGCCGAACAGAATCAATCCACCCATTTCCGGATCACGCGCATTCTGGCCGAGTCGGCGACTCGCGCCCAAGCGATCCCCAAGACCCTGCAGTCCATTTGCGAAGGCATGGATTTCGATTTGGCGGAGTTGTGGCGGGCGGACCCGGACGACCGGCTGCGCTGCGAAGCCGTGTGGCGGCGAACAGTAGAGGGCCCCGCGATGATGGCTGGGTATCTGAACGCCCTGGCCGCGCAGTTTGAAGCCTCCAGCCAGAAGGCCGCTTTGACGCGCGGGATGGGCCTGCTGGGCCGCGTCTGGAAGACGGGCCAGCCGAGCTGGAGCGGTCTGTTCACCGATGAGATGTTCCTGCCCTCGGCGGTCAAGACGGGCTTGTACCGGACCCTGGCCTTCCCGATCACCAACGGCAGCCAAGTGAGCGGTGTGATGGCGTTGTTCAACCGCCAAATCCGCCATCCGGATCCCCGGCTGCTGGAGATGCTGGCGGACATCGGCAGCCAGTTCGGCCAGTTCGAGGAGAGGAAGCGCGCCGAAGAGGCGCTGCGAGTCAGCGAAGAGTTCAACAAGCGCATCATCGACAGCAGCAACGACAGCATCATGGTCCTGGACCTGGAAGGCCGGGTGCAGTATCTGAGTCCTGGAGCGCAAAAGCTGCTGGATATCGGAAACGCAACGTCGCGCCTGAACTCCCCTTGGCTCGATTTCTGGGAGGGCCCTTCGAAGCAGGCGGCGCGGGAGGCCCTGTCCAAGGCCCAGGCGGGAGACACGGGCACGTTCCATGGCCAGGGGCCGGCGGTAGACGGCTTTCCTCGCTGGTGGGACGTCAGTGTGAGCCCCATTACCGATGCCCAGGGGAACGTCGAGCGGCTGTTGTCGGTGTCGCGCGACATCACCGAGCGCAAGCGCCTGGAAAGCCATCTGTCCCAGGCCCAGAAACTGGAGTCCATCGGGCAGTTGGCCGCCGGCGTCGCCCACGAGATCAACACGCCGATCCAGTACGTCGGCGATAACACGCGTTTTGTGGAGAGCGCCTTTGAGGACCTCGGCAGGCTTTGGAGGGTCTACGACAAGCTGGTGGCGGCCGCCAAAGAGCACGGGCTGCTATCCGGCCAGGTGGCCGAAGCCGAAGGCGCTGTCCGGGAAGTCGACCTCCAGTACCTGCGCGAGGAGATCCCCAAAGCCATTCATCAGTCGCTGGAAGGTGTCCAACGCGTCGCCGAGATCGTGCGGGCGATGAAAGAGTTTTCTCATCCGGGACCGGCCGAGAAGGCCGCCGTGGATCTGAACCACGCGATCCAGAGCACCGTCCTGGTGTCCAAGAACGAATGGAAGTACGTCGCGGAAATGCAAGTGGATCTGGACCCGCAGCTCCCTGCGGTACGCTGCTTCGCCGGGGAAATCAACCAGGTGGTCCTGAACCTGATTGTCAATGCCGCGCATGCCGTCGCCGACGCGATCAGAGGCAAGCCGGAACAGAAGGGAACCCTCACCGTCAGCACGCGGCGCGACGGAGACTGGGCCGAGATCCGCGTCCGCGACACCGGCACGGGCATCCCCGAGGCGGCGCGGCCTCATATCTTCAACCCCTTCTTCACAACCAAGGAGGTGGGCAAGGGCACCGGGCAGGGACTCTCCATCGCGCACGCAGTGGTGGTCCAGAAGCACGGCGGCATGATTTCCTTTGAAACGGAGACCGGCGCCGGCACTACCTTCCTGGTACGGCTGCCTATTTCGTGAGGTCCGATGTCGAAACAGCGAATCCTATTCGTGGATGATGAGCCCCGGGTGCTGGACGGGCTCCGGCGCATGTTGCATCCCATGCGGCAGGAGTGGGAGATGGCATTCGCCGGCAGCGGGCCGGAGGCGCTCCAGCAGTTGGATGGAGCGCCGTTCGATGTGCTGGTGACCGACATTCGCATGCCTGGAATGGACGGCGCCGGGCTGCTGGCCGAGGTCTTGAAGCGGCATCCGCAAACAGTGCGGCTGGTTCTGTCGGGCCATTCCGACCATGACGTGGCCTTGCGGGCGCTGGCCATGGCCCACCAGTGCTTGTCCAAGCCGTGCGATCCGGTGGGCCTGAAGACGGCGATCCACCGGGCCTCGACGCTGCGTCATCTGCTGGCCGAGCCGTCCCTGAAGCGGATCGTGTCGAGCATGACCTCGCTGCCGAGTATCCCCTCGGTGTACCTGGAGCTGATGGAGGCGCTTCAAGCGCCGGACCCATCGATCCAGGACGTAGCCCGGATCATCGCCAAGGACACGGCCATGACGGCCAAGGTCCTGCAGTTGGCAAATTCCGCCTTTTTCGGCGCGCAGCGGCGCTTCGCCAACCTTAAAGACGCGGTGCTGTATCTAGGATCCGATACGGTCAAAGCGCTGGTGCTGGCGACCGGGGTCTTTTCCCAGTTCGATACGGCCCTTTGTTCGGCCTTTTCGCTGGAAGCGCTGTCGCGCCACAGCCTGGCGGCCGGCGCTTGGGCGCGCCGGATCGCGGAATCCGAACAGGCTTCGCAGAGACTGATCGATCACGCGCTGCTGGGCGGACTCATGCACGACGTGGGAAAGCTGGTGTTCGCCTCGGGCCTTCCCGCGCAATACGACAGCAGCATCCGGCTGGCGCGGGCCAAAGGCGTGCCCCATCTGCAGATCGAGCGGGAGACCTTTGGGGCGACACACGCCGAAGTGGGAGCCTATCTGCTCTTGCTGTGGGGGATGGGGGACGAGCTGGTCGAGGCCATCGCGTTCCATCACACTCCATCGGCCTGCCCGGTCCGAATTTTCAGCCCGCTGACCGCGGTTCACGTGGCCGATTCTCTGGAGCACGAAGCCGGCGGGGTCGCGCCAGAGATGGCCGGAGAACTGGATACCGGGTATCTGACCGAGACGGGCCTCGATCATCGGCTAGCCCATTGGCGGGAACTGGGGCGACCGGGAGGAGGCGAGGCATGACCCACCGGATCCTGTGCGTGGACGACGAGCCGAATATCCTGCAGGCCTATGAACGGCTGCTGCGCCGTTATTTCCCGATCGAGACGGCGGTGGGCAGCGAGGCCGGGCTGGCCGCGATGCGCGAAAAGGGACCCTACGCCGTGGTGGTCTCCGACATGCGGATGCCCGTCATGGACGGCGTCCAGTTCCTGGCCAAGGTCCGGGAGCACTCCCCGGACACGGTCCGCATCATGCTCACCGGCCAGGCCGACATGGACGACGCCATCGCCGCGGTCAACGAAGGGAATATCTTCCGCTTTCTCACCAAGCCCTGCCCGACCGATCTACTGCGCCGGTCGCTGGAGGCGGCGTTGGAGCAGCATCGGCTGATCACCTCCGAGCGGGAGTTGCTGGAGCAGACCCTGAATGGCAGCATCAAGGTCCTGACCGAAGTCCTGAGCCTGGTGAATCCCACGGCATTCGGCCGCTCGCACCGTGTCGAGCGCTATGTGCGCCACATCGCCGCGCAGCTCAAACTTACCCAGGCCTGGGAGTTCGAAATGGCTGCCATGCTGTCCCAGATCGGCTGCATTTCAGTGCCTCCCCACATTCTGGAAAAGGTCTATGCCGGCGAGCCCTTGACCGACGACGAAACCCAGATCTTCGGCTCCCATCCCGCCGTGGCCCATGAGCTGCTGGCCAAGATTCCACGGCTGGAAGGGGTGTCGCTCATGGTCCAACGGCAGCTCGAGCCCTCGCCCCCGGACCTAGACCTCCAGGATCGCATCGCCCTGGGCGCCCAGATGCTCCGGGTGGCCATCGACTTTGATGCGCGGATCAGCCGCGGGGAGTTGGCTGGCTTTGCGCTGGAGAGGATGAGGCAGCGAGCGGGACACTATGAGCCGCGGTTGCTGGGCGCCCTGACCGGCGTCGAGGTGGACCCGGCGAAAATGGTGCTGCGAGCGGTCCAGGTCGATGAGCTCAAGACCGGCGCCGAGCTGTATGACGATGTGTGGTCCGAGAATGGCATCCTTCTGCTGGCCAAGGGCCAGGAAGTGACCGAAACCGTGATCATGCGCCTCAAGGTGTTCGAGCGCACCATGGGGGTGCGCCAGCCGTTCAAAGTCATGGAGCGCTATCCCGGCGCCTGAGGGGGCCTGTCCCCAGTCAGTCGAAACCCGCCAAGGCCTAATAGGAACCCCCGATTCCCGTGAGGTCCGTCCAATGATAGGCTGAGGTTTCGGATGCCCACTCTCGCCGTTCCCTACCTGGATCGGATCCTTGGATCCCTGAACAAGCTGCCGCCGTTCGACCCGGTAGTGGCCAAGGTTCTGGCCTCCCTGGCCGACGAAGACGTCTCGTTCGGCGAGGTGGCCGGTATTATCGAAACCGATACCGTGCTGGCCGGGAATCTGCTGCGAGTGGTGAATTCCCCGCTCTACGGGCACGCGGCCAGCATCAACTCGGTCCGCCGCGCCGTCGCCATTGTCGGCATGGTCAAGGTCCGGAACATGGTCCTGGCCCTCAGCGTGTCGCGCCGCTGGAATACTCTGCGGATTACCAGGCGCTGGTCCCCGCGCCAGTTCAATCTGCACTCCCTAGCCGTGGCCGTGCTGGCCGACCTGCTGGTCCTGGACTTGAAGGTCCCCTATCCGGAAGGCGCCTTTACCGCCGGCCTGCTGCACGACATCGGCAAGCTCCTGATCGCCATCGCCGCGCCGGACGAGATGACCCGGATCCTCGATCTGCGGGAGGAGCGCGGCGGCTCGTCGGCGGAGTGCGAGCTGGAGATCCTGGGCGTCACCCACGCCGAGATCTCCGCCGAGATTCTGGCCAGATGGAATCTGCCGGAGCCCATCCAGCAGGCTGTGCGCTTCCATCACCGACCGGAGCAGGCTGGAGTGCCCGGCCTCTACCTGGCCGGCATCATCGAGGCGGCCGATTGGCAGGTTAACCGGCAGGGGGTCGGCATCCCGCCGGTAGAGCCCAACCCGGACGACAAACGGGTCTTCCACGATCCGGGGTTACAGAATCGCCTGGGAAAGGTGGACGAGGCGTTTCACACCGAGTTCGAGGCCCTGAGCGGCTGTATCTGATAGACCGTACTACCTTCTGCTCCCCCCATCGGCGTCACTCCATTTCTGTGCATCCGGCTAAAACCTGACCACTTTCTTTCGACATGTATCTTGAGCCGGGAAGCCGAGCAGCTCCCTGGCAGGAGAGTCTCTATGGATGTTGGACCAGTCCGATTTGAACAGACATCACTGGACTCGGTCTCTTCGCCGAACCCGGCGAGGGAGGCCAGGCAGCAGCTAGTCCAGGCCGTGCGGACTGTCAATGCCGCCGGAGTTGTTGGGCAAGACCGGGTGATGACCATCGTGGTCGACCAGGATACACGCCGTCCCGTGGTCCGGATCGTCGACGAAGCTACCCAGGAAGTGGTACAGCAGATCCCCGCCGAATACGTGCTGCAGCTTGCCCGCAATCTGAGATCGACGCACTGACGCCAACTGGGGCGCTAAACTCGCGTCCCAGCAGGAGATCTTTGCCTCGCTCACCTCAGGCAAACGCCCTAGTACTACCCCGAAAACAGCGTAATGCCCGGCATAAATAGCCTCTCTACCTTTTATTGCCCCTCGCCGCACCTTAGAATTGAGGATGTATGGGTAGAATCAGCGGCACCGAAGAGAGCAGACACGGGTGGGAACAGCGCCGGACTTCGCGACTGGATCGGGCGCTCCGGCTTCAGCCCCCAGCCTTTACGCCGGCCCGGACGGCCAAGACGCAGGACCAGCCCTTTGCGCGGTTGATGAACGCCGCCGTGGAGCTGAATCCCCCTCCGGCAGCGGCAACCCCCGCGCAGCCGGCGGTGAGCCAGCCGGGCGCGTTTCTGCGCGATGCGGCGGTCACGGCCCGGATTGACCCGAATCCGAGCACCCCGGGCTCCGGCATCGATCTGAAGGCCTGGGCAACCAAGTCTGCCCCGGCGCCGGCGCCCGACGCCAGCCGTCCGGTCCAACTGATCGGCAACAACCAGTGGACCCGCGAAATGCTCACCGGCGATCTGTCCCCCGATCTGCTGCAACAGATGAGAGACCCGGCCGGCTTTCTGAACGCGCGCCGGGCGATCCTGCAGCGTCCCACCGACGCGGTCCAGGTCAATCTCTACGACAGCTCCCGGACGCCGCTCAATCCCGTTGAGATGTCTACCCCCGAGCAGGCCGAAGCCATGCGGGTCCGGCTGGCGGCGCTGGGGTTGAGCGGGGATGTGAAGCCCGTGGTGTCGCGCTTCCAGGTGGACTATCGCACCGACGACCGTCGTCACTTCACCATCGGCCGCCTCAACGTGGGACGGCTGGCCGAGCGCTACGCCATGTACCCGAAAGAGCTGGCCGACTCCATGACCAAGCAGGAATTGAAGGACCTGGGGCTGGTAAGTTAAACGCGGGCCGTTCGAGTCTTCTCGCGTCAGGACTCATCGCCCGCGGGCCCAGCCCACCTCTCCAGCAGCAGATAGATGCTGGGCAGCATGAGCAAGGTCAGCACGGTTGCCGAAAGCAGCCCCCCGATGATGACAACGGCCAGGGGCTTCTGGACTTCCGATCCGATCCCATGCGACAGGGCCATGGGCAAGAGTCCCAGCATGGCCAGTAGCGCCGTCATCAGCACGGGACGCAAGCGGACCAGGGAGCCTTCCACCACTGCCTTTCGGAGGCTCATCCCCGACTCCCGGAGCTGGTTGAAGCAGCTCACCATCACCACTCCATTCAGCACGGCCTGACCGAAGAGCGCGATGAACCCGATGGCCGCCGACACGCTCAAATGGATTCCGGTCGCCATTAACGCGACAATGCCTCCAATGAGCGCGAAAGGAATGTTGGAAAGGATCAAGAACGCGCTCCGCACGGACTGAAAGGCGTCAAACAGGAGCACAAAGATGACCAGCACGCTGACCGGAACGATCAGGGCAAGCCGGGCCATGGCTCTTTCCTGGTTTTCGAACTCGCCGCCCCACGACAGGTAGTAGCCCTCGGGGAGGGCGACGGCGCGGGAAACCTTTTGTTTCATCTCCGCCACGATGCCCCCCATGTCCCGGTCGCGGATGAAAACGCCGATGGCCTTCACGCGCTTGGCCGATTCGCGGCTGATGTTCATGCTTCAGCCCCGAACCGAGATAGAGGCCACCTGGTCCAAGGTAATCCGCGATCCGCCGGGCGTATCGATCAGGATGTCTTTCACCGTGTCGACGTCGCGGCAGAGCTTTTCCGGAAGGCGCACCACGACGCCGAAGCGTTTCTCGCCCTCCCAGATCTCGGTAGCCAACCGTCCCCCCAGAGCGGTCTCGATGAAGTCCTGGATGTCGGACACGTTGAGCCCGAAGCGCGCGGCGCGCTGGCGGTCCACCTCAATCTGAAGCTGAGGCGAGTCTCCCTCGCGGTCGATAAAGGCCCGGGCCACACCGCGCACCCCCGAGACCGCGTTGAGAACCTGATTTGCCTTTTCGCGCAAGACCAGGGGATCTTCGCCAAATACCTTGATCACAATCTGACCGTCGATTTGGGAGATGCTCTCCAGGACGTTGTCGCGAATGGGTTGGGAGAAACTTGGCCGGAGGCCGGGGACGGCGTCCAAAGCCTGTTCCATATCGCTGAGCAATCGCTCCTTGGTGATCTTGCGTTTCCATTCTTCGGGCGGCTTCAAATCCACGAAGAACTCCGCCATGCTGATCATCTTGGGGTCGGTGCCGTCCTCCGGCCGGCCAGCCTTGGAGACCACGCTGCCGACTTCGGGAAACTGCCCCAGGATCTTCCGGACGCGGGCGCACTCCCGCGCCGCCTCCGTTACCGAGATCCCGGGCGGCAGCGTCAGGTTGACCCAGACCTTGCCTTCATTCAGCTCGGGCAGAAACTCCGTGCCCAGACGAGGCACCACGGCCAGGCTCGCCGCCAGCAACGCCAGGGCGACGACTAGCACGAGTTTCGGGTAATCCAGGACTCGATCGAGCACTGGCCGGTAAAGACGCTTTGATACCCTTACGATCCAGGTCTCCTCTTCCCGGATGTTCCTTAACCACCAAAACGAGAGCAGGGGAACCAGCGTCAGCGACAGCAGGAGCGATCCAATGAGCGCGGAAACCACGGTGTAGGCCATGGGCGCGAAAATGCGGCCCTCATGGCGCTGCAGAGCGAAAATCGGAACATGCGCCAGGATGATGATCAGCATCGAGAACAGGGTCGGCCGGCCCACGTGGGAGGCCGCCTCCTGGATGGCTGTTTTCAAGGATGCGGCGTGGCGTTCCCTGCCTCGCTCGGAGATCTCGCGCACGATGTTCTCCACCACGATCACCGCGCCGTCCACGATAATGCCGAAATCCATGGAGCCGAGCGACAGGAGATTGGCGGGGATACCTCGCAGCTTCAGGCCGATGAAGGTTCCTAGCAAGGAGAGCGGAATGATGAGCGCGACGATGCCGGCGGCGCGGAAACTGCCCAGGAAAATGTACAGCACCGCCGCGACCAAAAGCGCGCCCTCCACCAGGTTCTTGAACACCGTCTTGAGGGTCGTGTCGATCAGCCAGGTGCGGTCGTAAAAGGGCTCGATGCGGACGCCTTTGGGAAGGATGAGCGTGTTGAGAGCCTGCACCCTCTCTTTGACCGCGGCGAGCACTTCCGACGGGTTTTCGCCCTTGCGCATCAGGACTATGCCCGACACGGCCTCATCCTGGGCATCCTGGCCGAGGATGCCCTGCCGGGGCACGCTGCCGACCATCACCTCACCGAGGTTCTTGACCAGAACGGGAATGCCGTTGTGCTCCGCCACCACTACGTTGCCGATGTCCTCGGCCGAGCGGAGCAGCCCGATCCCGCGGATCAGGTACTGCTGCGTCCCTTGCTCCAGGTAGCTGCCTCCAGCGTTCGCATTACCCCGGCCCAGCGCCGCGAACACCTGTTGCACCGAGATGCCGTACGCCTTCACCTGCGACAGATCCAGACTCACCTGGTATTGCTTGATGAACCCTCCCCAACTGACCACGTCGGCTACGCCCGGCGTCATCTTCAGATGCCGGGCCACGACCCAATCCTGGAGAGTGCGTAGTTCGGTTGGGTCTCCCGGATTCGCCTTGACGAAGTAGCGGTAGATCTCGCCGACGGGAGTCGACAGCGGACCCAGGTCGGTGCGGGCTGCCGGCGGGAGCTCGGCCCCGCGCAGCCGCTCGAGCACCTGCGCCCGCGCAAAGTAGTCCGTGACGCCCTCGTCAAAGGTCAGGACAATGTAGGAAAGCCCAAACTGGGTGTGCGAGAACAACCGAACGGACCGGGGTATTCCGCTGAGCTCGATCTCGAGCGGAATCGTCACCTGCTTTTCCACTTCTTCGGGCGCATGGCCGGGAAACAAGGTGATCACCGTAACCTGGGTGTCGGTTACGTCGGGAAAGGCCTCAATCGGAAGAGACAGGAACGAGGCGATGCCGGCTCCGATCAGGAGCGCGGTCAGCATCAGCAGGAACAGCGGCTGATGAAGCGCGAAGGAGACGATTCGGCTAACCACGGCGGGATCCGGCTGTCATCGCAACAGCAGCGCTCCCTCCGTGACGATGCGCTCGCCGGGTTGCACGCCGCGCAACACGGCCAGGAGATCGCCCAGCCGCTTCCCTGTCTGAATCGGGCGCTGACGAAACCGGCCTCGCGACTCTTCCACCCAGACCAGGGTCTGGCCACCGTCCCGGACCACCGACCTGGTGGGCACTACCGGCAAGCTGCGCGTGGACTCCACATGGTGCACGCTCGCAAACATCTCCGGAAGCAGGTGGCCGTTCCGGTTGTCCAGCTCCGCCCGCACTCTGACGGTCCGCGTCTGAGGGTCCACGCGATCGGCGATTCGGGTGACACGCGCCCGGAATATCTTGTCCGGATACGCCGTGAGGGTCACGTCCAGGCGCTCACCGGGCTTTACAAGCCGAATCGCGCTCTCCGGAACATCCGAGGAGACCCACACACTACTCAAATCGGCAATGGTCATCAGAGACGTGCTGGTGTCGTTCCGGTATTCGCCGGCGGCGGCATTGATGTCCAGGATCTTGCCGTTCATCGGCGCGCGCACCGCGATCTTCTGTCCGAAAGCGCCCGGCTTCAGCCCGAGGATCTCCAGGCGGCGAACGGCTTGCTCACGCGCAGCCAGTGCCTGCTCCAAGATGCCTTTCGCCTGAGCCAGGCTGTTCTCGGCGCCGATAACCTCCTTCTTCGCGATAGCGTCATGCTGAAACAGGTCGGCGGCCCGGTCGAAATCCGATTGGGCCTTCACCAGCCCGGCCCTGGCCTGCATCAGCCCGGCCTCGGCCTGTTGATAGGCGGACGCGCTGGAGTCCGCCTCCGGACTTTCCAAGGTCAGCAGCACCTGTCCCTGCGAAACGGCATCGCCCAGCCGGACGGGCAAGGTGACAATGCGCCCCGGCACGGGAAGCAGGAGGTGAGAGACCAGGTTAGGATTGACCTCGATTCTCCCCAGCGCATTCACTTCTTCGATGGGGATCTCGGCGATGCCGACGGCCGCCACTTGAACCTGCGCGAGTTTGGGCGAATCTTCCGCAAAAACGACCAGGCCCTGGTTCGTTCCGGGCGCTTCGGCGAGCGGTTGTGAGGTCGCCGCGGCGCCGCCGCCAGAGCAGCCGGTCAGCAGGGCCAGCGCGCAAC
Organism: Acidobacteriota bacterium; assembly: GCA_016178945.1. Taxonomy (GTDB): domain Bacteria; phylum Acidobacteriota; class Terriglobia; order Bryobacterales; family Bryobacteraceae; genus JACOSH01. The sequence continues at coordinate 257 of JACOSH010000557.1, read as the reverse complement.
AAGACGCGAGAAAGAGGACACGCCGCTGGCATCGGATCATCCTGGTCGAGCGGAAAGCGGACATGCGGGCGGTACTCGGCGCACCTCCAAACGGCCGAGACTACCTATTAGGTATACACCAAGACGTCTCTTGGATTCAACCTGTTCGCGTACCCGCATCCGCTCCGCGCTGTCCGAAAGATTCACTGGAAAAGCCTGGAAACAATATGGTATAAGAGGCGATAACTCGGGTAGCCTGTGGTGTCCCGGCCGAGAGG
>JACOSH010000556.1 GCA_016178945.1 Acidobacteriota bacterium | reverse complement strand
GTGCGCTGGCTCATGCTGTCGTTGTAGACCAGCAGCAGGTGGCCGTTGCGCAGCTTGATGAAGTCGACCGCCGCGTTGGGATTGGGAAAGGACGAGTCGCGGCCCTCGCTCCAGGTGCGCCCACCGTCCGTCGATTCGGCGCGCACCAGCCAGCCGTCGCTGCGCGGCCGGTAGTCGCCGCCGCGCCGGCAGTAGGCGATCAGGTGGCCGGGGCGGATCTCGACCGGGGCCGGCTGGATGTTGCCCAGCCGCGAGCGGATGCGGCCCGACTCGGACCACTTCCGGGTCTGCGGATGGTAGCGGAGAAACAGCGAGGTGCTGGCCGCGCCCACCGACTCGGTGTCGTCGCCCACTTCGTGGTAGATGGGCAGCAGGTAGTCGCCATCGCTCACGACGATGGGGCGGCCTCGCACCATCATCCCCGGCTCGCCGGCCAGCAGGTGGGAGTCCGACCAGGTCTCGGCACTGTCGGTGGAGATCTTCAGGGCGATGCGCGAGGTCGACCAGGTGTCGCCAAACCGGATGACGTAGAACAGCCACACCACGCCATCCGGGGCCTCCCAGATGACGGCGTTGCCCACCGAGCGAAACGGATCGTGCGCCAACGAGCGGGGCGGTGTCCAGGTGTTGGCGCCTTTCTTCAGGCGCGACCCGAAGACTGAGGTATCCGTGGCATACTCGCCGGCGCCGCCGTACCAGACCAGGTACAGGTCTCCATTGCGCAGCTCGGTGATCGAGGCCGGGTGCTTGTAGCGGCCGGTGGGAGTTTCCGGGCCAAATACGCGCGCGACGGTGAGGCCGGAGGCCAGAGCGGAGACGCAGAGGAGCAGGGCGGGAAGACAGCGCATCCGCCCCATGATAGCAGGCGTCCCATAAGGCGATTGCCCGAACCCGCCGATAGTTAGACAGCCCAACTGAATGAGGACCTTTACCCTTACGCTCGCCGTGGCCGCAACTCTTCTTGCGCAGGATGGCGCAACCCGGCAGAACTGGCCGCACTACGGCGGCACGCAGCGATTCTGGCGCTACAGCGGCCTCAACCAGATCAACCGCGCCAATGTGAGCCGGCTGGCCCCGGCCTGGATCTTTGAAACCGGGCAAACCGACGGCGGGCTGCAGTCGACCCCCATCGTCATCGACGGCGTCCTGTACCTGTCGACGTCGTGGAACCGCGTCTTCGCGATCGACGCCGAAACGGGCCGCGAGCTCTGGCACTACTTCTATCAGAATCCGCCCGGCATGGGAGTCATCTACAGCCCCTGGAATCGCGGCGTGGCCGTGGGCGAGGGGCGAGTGTTCATGGGCACGCTGGACAACCATGTGGTGGCGCTCGATCAGAAGACCGGCCGCGAGATGTGGAAGGTGAACGTCGAGCCGCTCGAAAAATGCGGTTGCAATATTACCGGAGCGCCGCTGCTGGTCAAGGACAAGGTGGTGGTCGGGGTCACCGGCGGCGACTCGGCGCACCGCGGCTACCTGAGCGCTTACAACATTAAGACCGGACGGCTGGCCTGGCGCTTCTACACCATTCCCGCTCCCGGCGAGAAGGGCAACGAGACTTGGGCGGGCAATAGTTGGAAGTACGGCGGCGGCTCCACCTGGATGACCGGCTCTTACGACCCGGAGCTGAACCTGGTGTACTGGGGAGTGGGGAATCCCGCCGCCGATTTCTACGGCGACGCACGCAAGGGAACCAATCTTTACACCGACTGCATCGTCGCGTTGAACGCCGACACCGGAAAGCTCCAGTGGTATCACCAGCAGATCCCGCACGACGTTTGGGACTGGGACACCGCGTACGAATCCGTGCTGTTGGATCTGCCTGTGGAGGGGAAACCGCGCAAGCTGCTGCTCAACGTGAATAAGGGCGGCTACGCCTTCGTCGTCGACCGCACCAACGGGCAGTTCATCGGCGCCTGGCCGATCGTACGGAACATCAACTGGACCAAGGGCATCGACAAACAGGGCAACCTGATTGGACGGAACGAGCCGAAGGTGGGGGTTCCGACCTTCATCTGCCCGGCGGTGGGCGGCGGGCGAAGCTGGAATCACGGCGCGTATTCTCCGCGCACCGGGCTGTTCTATTCGACCGGCATCGAGTGGTGCCAGGAGATTACGGCGCGAAAAGAAGACCCCAAGGAAGGCCAGAACTTCTTCGGCGGGGTATTCCAACTGAAGAAGCCGCCGAATGGCGAAGCGGGCAGCCACCTGGACGCCTACGATCCGGTCTCCGGCAAGAGAGCCTGGAGCCATCCGGCCAAGTATCCGCTGCTGGCGTCGGTACTGGCTACCGCAGGGGACCTGGTTTTTACCGGCGATCCGGAAGGCCATTTTTTCGCCCTCGACGCCAGGACTGGAGCAAAGCTCTGGATGTTTCAGACCGGGTCGGGCCATCGCGGATCGCCAGTGGCCTACTCGGTGAAAGGCAAGCAGTACATCGCCACGCCCTCGGGTTGGGGTTCGGCCGTGGCGGGTCTGATGGCTCAGATATGGCCCGAGGCGGAGCACTTCCGCGCCGGGTCGTCGGTGGTGGCGTTCACGGTGCGTTAGAAGGCCCAGATGATGGTTTCCGGCAGAATCGTGCTTCTGGCGGCCGTGCTGTGTCCTCCCGCCGGCCTGGTGCTGCTGTGGCTGCGCTCGGGGACGCGCCTCGTCCGCAGGCTGCTGGGGTCGGTGGCCATCACGGGTTGGAGCGTGGCCTGCTTGTTTCTCTTTTTCGGGCTGCGCATGCAGGTGGATGGAAGCGGGACCCGGCCGCTGTTCTACTTCGGCAAGCAGGAAGCGCACTACGAAAAGCTGGAGGCCAGCCGCGCCGAACCCCGCACGCCGGTAGCGGCGGTGATCGAGCCGGCGCCGGTCGAGCCCAAGCCCGCCGCCGCGGCGCCAATGCCGATTCCGTACTGGACCGGATTTCGCGGCCCGCGCCGCGATGGGGTCTACGACGAGATGTCCATCCGCACCGAGTGGCCCCAGGAAGGACTGCCGCTGGTGTGGCGGCAGCCGGTAGGCGGCGGATTCGCGTCCTTTTCCGTGGCCCACACCCGCGCCTTCACCATCGAGCAGCGGCGGCATCAGGAAGTGGTCGCCGCCTACAACCTTCGCACTGGCCGCGAAGTGTGGACCCACGGCTGGGACGCGGAATTCGAGGAACCGATGGCCGGCGTTGGGCCGCGCGCCACGCCCACCTGGCACGACGGACGCCTCTATGCGCTGGGCGCTACGGGCGAGTTTCGCTGCCTGGACGCCGCCACCGGCAAGCTGATCTGGCGGCGCAATATCCTGGAAGACAACCAGGCCGCCAACCTCCAGTGGGGCATGGCCGCCGCCCCGCTCATGGTTGATGAGAAGGTCATCGTGCTGCCCGGCGGACCTGGAGGCAAATCCGTGGCTGCCTATCACAGGCTCACGGGCGAGCCGGTCTGGAAGTCGCTCGACGACAAGCAGGCCTACACCGCGCCCATGCTGGCCACGCTCGGCGGCCGGTGCCAGATCGTGGTGGTGAGCGCCACGCGCGCCGTGGGCATTACAGTCGAAGACGGGGCGCTGCTCTGGGAATTCCCCTGGAAGAACCAGCCGGAAGTGAACGTGGCTCAGCCGCTGGTGGTGGGCGAGAACCGCCTGTTTCTGTCGGCGGGCTACGGGAGCGGCGCGGTGGTGTTGGAGATCACCGGACAGGGCGCGCGCCCGGTCTGGCGGAACACCCGCATGAAAAACAAGTTCAGCAGCTCGGTGCTCTACGAAGGCCATATCTATGGTCTGGACGAAGCCATCCTGGCCTGTCTCAACGCGGAGACGGGGGAACTGAAATGGAAAGGCGGCCGCTACGGCTATGGGCAACTGCTGCTGGCTTCCGGACGCCTGATCGTCACGGCGGAATCCGGCGAAGTCGTGATGGTGAAGGCGACGCCCGAGGGTCACCAGGAGCTGGCGCGCTTCCCGGCTCTTTCCGGCAAAGCCACTTGGAACGTGCCGGCGATCGCCGGGGGATTGCTGCTGGTCCGCAATCCGACCGAGATGGCCTGTTTCCGGATTGGCGTGCGATGAGACCGGCCGGGTCCTTCCTCTGGGGCGCCGTCCTCTCGGCTCTCACTTTCATCTGGATGCACGTGGGCGCCGTCGCGGTGGGCGCATCCGCGTATGCGCTGCCGGAGGTGCTGCTGTTCGTCGTGCTCGGCCTGGCGTTGGGCACGCGCGCCGCGGCCAAGTCGAAAGATCCGGCCCGACCGGCTTTTCTGCTGCTGGTCTCGGCCGGACTCCTGTTCGTGCAGACCAGCTTCTGGCCGAACGTACCGGGAAGCATCGCGCAGATGGGGCAGGGCGTTCACAGTTTCTGGCTGGGCGAGGCCATCCGCGGGCTGCATCTGGCCATGATGCTGCTGCCGTTCCCCTTTCTGTTTGCGATGCTGCCCGCTTCGTCCGCCGTTTCGCTACTGGGCGGAGTGGCGGGGGCGTTCCTGGCGGTTCTGGTCCTGATCCCCAAGACCGGCAGCGAGATGAGCCTGCGCGGGATTACCGTGGCCTTGATCGCCGGCTCGCTGGCGCTTTCGAAACGCCGCGATCTCCGCTGGGCGGTCCCGTGCGGCGCGCTGCTGGCCGCCGCGACGATGGGTTTGGCCGGATGGAGCCGCGTGCCCCTGACCTCCGGCATGAGCATCCACTTCAACATCGCCGGCGTGCGGCCGGATGCCGAGGTGCGCTACTTCCGGGAGGAGGCCTGGAGCGGCATCACTACGGTGGTTGACAGCGCCGGCCGCCGCATCCTGCTGCGCGACGGCCACTCTCTGGGCGGCGACGGCGACCAGAACCACGCCCGCATTGGATTCGCCGCCATTCCGACGCTGCATTTGGAGTCGCGCGAGACGGCGCTCGCGATCGGGCTGGGCGCAGGGCGGCTGCCCACGGCGGTTCGCAGCCTCGGATTCACCCGCGTCGAAGCCGCCGAGCCCGCGGCGGGCGTTGTGGAAGCGGCGCGACGGCATTTCTCTTTCCCGGCTGAAATCCCGGTGCTGCCCCGCGATGGCCGCGACGTGCTGCGGGCTTCCCCCGCACTCTACGACCTCATCGCCATGGAGATCCACAGCCCGCTGCTGGCCGGCCAGGCCCATCTCCACAGCCGCCAGTTCTATGACCTGGCTCGCTCGCGCCTCAAGCCCGGCGGTCTCCTCCAGCAGTGGATTCCGCTCGAGCATGTCTCGCCGGACGACGCCGAGGCGGCCGTGGCCACCGTACGCCGCGTGTTTCCGGTGGTAACCCTGTGGTATTTCGGGGGACAGGCGCTGGTGGTGGCGGGCGAGGCGGAGCAGCGCATTACCACGGCCGGACGGCGCGCCGTCTACGATTTTCTGCTGCGGCACTTCAATCGCCAGCAGTCGCGGGCCGAGGAGTACTTGCGGGCGATCTTGCAGGCGCAGGTTCTGGACGCCGCGGGCGTCGATCGCCTGGCCCAATCCGGCGCCGGCGCCGTCACCGACTGGAATCGCCGCCTGGAGTTCTCCGCACCGCGCCATGCGCTGGATGAGACCGCGACGGCCGAGGCCAGTCTGTCCCGCCTGCGTCAATACGCGACGGCCAGGTAAGCGCAGCGGCGGTATCCTGAAATCAGGAGACGCGTATGGACAAGGGACGTCACCCTCACGTAATCCGCACCTGGACCGTGGAGCGGACGCGCAAGCGCGTACCGGCGCAGGCCACCGATCGGGCGCCGCGAAAGAACTGGGACCGCCGGACGGATCGAAAGTCGCCGCCAACGGTTAAGTAGCTGGCCGAGATCGTCAGGGACGAACGCGGGGTACAATAGGCATGTTCGGTGCTGCCACTGTGCCTGAGGTGTCTCAATGAAGAAATGCTCCTGGATCGCCTGGCTCGGGCTGGTCGCGGTGCCGGCCAGTGCGGCGGATGCCGGTGTCCCCAACCCGAAACCGGTGAGCGATGCGAAGCTGGTCGAGTTTGTCGAGCGGCAGGCGGTGGCATGGCTGCCGGCCAGTCACGAAAAGCGCATCGACGAGATCGGCTGGGCGCCCAGCCTAGTGGCGGCCAAAGAACTGGCGCGCCGGAGTCAGCGCCCGGTTTTCGTCTTCACGCACGACGGGCGCGTCAGCACCGGACGCTGTTGAGGCGGCGCCTTCGGGCTGAGGGCGGGTCCGCTCTCCGATAGCAGCATCATCCAGTTGCTGAACAGCTCGTTCGTGCCGGTCTACCTGTCGAACGAGGACTTCCTGGCCAATGGCGCCGCGCCGGCCGCCGAGCGCGCCGAATATGTCCGGATGTGGGCGGAGTTCACCAAGCTGAATAAAGGCACAGGCAATGTTCGGGTCTATATTCTGGCGCCGGACGGTACGGCGTTCGATACCCTGGGGATCGGCTCGGCCCTCATGACGGAGCGCCTGGCGCCGTTCCTGGCCAGTTGCGCCAGCCGGCTGCGGGTGCAGCCTGGAGACGCGGTCGTGCCGCCCAAACCGCAGCCGGCGGCGCCGGCGCACGGCCCGGACTCGCTGGCGCTCCATCTGGTGGCCCGCGGCTTTCGCAAGGGTTCCTGGCGCGAATTCCCCGCCGAGAATTGGATCGTCCTCAGCCGCGACGAGCAGCTTGGCTGGCTGCCTCCCGCGGCCGCGCGCGCCGGTTTTACCTGGACCCTGGACCCGCGCCTTTCGCGCAAGATCCTAACTTACTTCTACCCCCAGACCGAAGACCCGGACAGCACCGATCGCAATCAGTTCCTGGAGCAATCCTTGCAATTGCGCGCGCTGAGTCCGGCCATGGCCCGCATCGACGGGCAACTTCTGATGAAGCGCAGCTTCTATCCGGGCAGGGCAGACCTCACCCTGATTCGCGCCCGTCTGATCGGATTCGTCCGCATCGACCCGCGGCGGCGGACCATCGCCGATCTGCAGCTTGTCACGCATCAGGCGTTTTTCGGCGAGGAGGAGTTCGGCGTGGCAGCCGCAAGGCACGGCTCGGGCCGGGAGTGAGCGGCCGACGAGATCCTCAGCCACAGGAGGCCGGCGACTATCGAGATCACGGCGCCGACGTGCAGGGCGTTTTCCCATCCCAGCCGTTCGGCCAGGATGGGGGTCAGGGCAGGTGAAATCAGACCGCCCAGATTGCTGCCCATGTTCATGATCCCGCCGCCCGCGCCGCTGCGCGCGCCCGCGATCTCAATCATGGTCGCCCAGAACGGCCCTTCCACGCACAACACCAACGCGGTGGCCATCGCCAGGCAGACCGCGGCCACATAGCCGTTGGGGGTGTGGGCGCCATAGGCCAGCAGGATCCCCGATCCGGCGAATCCAGCTAGTGGCACCACGCGGCGCCCCCACTTCAATCCCAGCCGGCCGGCCACCAAGCGATCCGAGAGGTATCCGCCCAGCGGGATGGAAACGATCGACAGGACCCAGGGCAGGCTGCCCAGCAGCGCGCTGCGCAGAAAATCGAAATGCCGCACGTCGACCAGGTAGAGATAGAACCAGAAGACGAAGATGTACCCCACGTACCCTTGCAGCGTGTAGCTGAGCGTCAGCAGGACGAATGGGAGCGAAGCCAGCCGGCCTCGAGCCGGGGATGCGCTGGCGGGAACCGCGAGAGCTTCGGATTCGGGCGCTTCCCGCAACCGTAGCCAGACCAGAGCTACCGCCAGCGCGGGCAGCGCGGAGACCAACAGGGAGATCCGCCAACCCCAGCGCAGCATTACCGCCGAGATCAGGGGCGGCGCGATGGCGGAACCCAAGCCGATGCCGGCCACAACCAATCCTTGCGCCCGTCCCCGCCTCGGCGCGGGGATGAATTGCGCCACGCCCTGTGCGGCGGCTGGGAAGGTGGGCGCTTCGCCCACTCCGATGATGAAGCGAATGGCGAGTAGCACTGCCAGGTCGCCCGCCGGTCCCAGAGCCAGGGGCTTCAGTCCGGCCGCCGCCAGCAGCGCGGTGCCCGCCACCCACCAGAGAGCCGCCATGGCCAGGACTCGCCGCGCGCCATACCGGTCGGCCAGCATGCCTCCCGGCACCTGGAAAAGCATGTAGCCCAGCACGAACGCGCTGAACACCCGTCCCATCACGACTTGAGACAACCCCAGCTCGCGCATCATTCCGACACTCGCCACCGAAACATTCACCCGGCAGATGTAACTGGCGGTCGCCGTCGCAGAGAGCAGGGCGACGAATGCCCAGGAGTAGCGCCGGGCGGTCATGGCCGATCGAATCTCTTATGCATGAGGATCTCGGAGGCACCGTCGATCGCGTAATCCGGCAACTCCCCCACGCGAGTGTACCCCAGCCGCTCATAGAGCCGCTGGGCGCGGGGATTGAACGAGGAAACACAAAGAAAAATGTGCCGGGCGACGGCGGAAAAGTATTCCTCGGCGCGCCGGACCATGAGCGTGCCCACACCCCGACCGCGGAAATCCTCGGCCACTCCCACCGAGGCGATATACGGCGAGCCGGCCAGACCGCGCGGATGGAGCAGGATGAACCCGCAAGGGCGCTGGTCCGCGCGGCCGACCCAGAGCAGGTAGTCGGAGTCGCCGCATCGGGCGTGGCACTGGTCCAGGTCGCGGCCCAGGGTGATCCAAGGCTCCGAGCCGGCCATAAGGGCGGCGCACCAGTCGCGCTCCTCGCGGGTGGCTGGTCCGATCATGATCCGGGCGGGCGTCATATACGGCCGTGTGAAGTTACCGTAACATACTCCCGCATCGGGCTCGAAAGGCGCACACTGTTGTCACGCGAAACGCGCGCGGATCGGTAGATTCAGAGGTGGTGCTATGTCTGGACGAATGGTGTACATCCCGATGGGATTGCTCTTGGGCGCTGTCCGCCAGGGCCCAGATCACAACTGGCTACATTCTGGGAGTGGTCCACGACGCGACCGGCGCGACCGTGGCCGACGCCAAGGTGCAGGTTCGCGCGCTGGAGACAAACGCCGCAGGCCAGGTCCAAACCGGTCCCGAAGGACGGTTCCGGTTTCCCGGCCTGCCGGACGGCTCCTACGAGCTGACGGTGGAGAAAGCCGGCTTCGCCCGCTATTCGCAGGGTCCTATCGTGCTGCGCCTCAACCAGGAGGCGGAGTTGGATGTCAAGCTGGAGGTTGCCGGCGTGAGCGAAAACGTCACGGTAACTTCGGATGCACCACTGATTAACACCACCAACGCCGAAATGGGCGTGAACTTCGACCGCAAGCGGATCTCGGAATTGCCCCTCACGCCCAGCCGGAACGTACTGAAACTGGCTCTCTCGGTCCCCGGCGTAAATCAGCTTCACGGTGGACAGGGCCTTACGGGATATGGCGAAGGCACCGTACCGATCTCGGTCAACGGCATGCGGGCTCGTTCGAACAACATCACGATCGACGGCCAGGAGTCCAGTAACCCGATACTGATGTCGGGGTTGTTTGTGGTTTGCGCCTGCTAACAAATCGTCACCGGAGTCCCGCCGGCAAGAGCGATCTTCTTGAGCTTGTTCCCTTGCAAGAATCCCAGCCAGTGCCCATCCGGCGAGAAGAAGGGCGCCCTCGCGCCTTGTGTGCCTGGAATCGGCTGGGCTTCGAGCTCACCAACGGGACGCGGTAAAGCTGATTCTGAGAGCCTCGGCTGACGTAGACGAGTCGCGTGGCGTCCGGTGAAATCACGACGGCGGAGGCCTGTCCGGGAGTCATCAAGACTTCCCCAGGCGGCAGCGATACGGTGAACCGGGATACGATTGGAAGAGCTGCCCGGTTGCGCTACCGCGTTGCGAAAGCTCCTGGCCTTCTGAGCCGCATCACGGGAGATGGAAAGCTGGTGGCGCGCGGGGGATATTCCCGGACCTACGATGTGGTTTTCCTCAACCTCGCATCCACAGTGGCCACGGCATTTCCGTTCGTAAGAGGCGACGCTCTGCCTGCCCGCACGCCGAATTCGCTGCAGGTCCTTCGAACGATTGCAGCGGGGCCGATCGCCGGCGATCCTGACCAGCAGAGCCGGCAGCGGGTGCCGCCGGACCTTCGCTTGCCGGTCGGCGAGCAGTTCGCGTTGCAGTTGCAAAGAGAGTTGAAGAACGACTGGGCGTTGAGCGTGGGGTATGTCGGGACCAAGGGGACCGCCCTGTTCGAACCCGTGGACGGCAATCCGATCGTTCCCGGCGCGGGCCGGCGCGTGGATCCAACCCGAGGGAGGAGCACGGTCCGGTGCAACTGCGGGTCTTCTATTTTCCACTCCCTGCAAACCAGCCTGGAAAAGAGGCTCTCCAGGAACTTCTCCATGGCGGCGCATTACACCTGGAGCGCGTTCATCGACGAAGCCTCGGACGGGTTTGCGGGCGCCTCCCAGAACGGCGACATCGGGCTTGCACAAGACGCTTTTAACCGGCGCGCCGACCGCAGCCGCTCCACCTTCGACCGTCCTCACCGGTTCGTCGCCAACGGCGTGTTCGAACTGCCGTTCCGAGGCTGGAAGGGTGCTGCCGGCAAGATTCTAAGCGGATGGCAGTTCAGCGGATTTCTGACGTTCCAGTCGGGAGCGCCGTTTGCGGCCCTGGATGGCGGCGATCCGGGCAACCGCCTGGGCGGCCTCGCCTCCACTGTGCGAGCCAACACCATCACCGGCCTCGACCTGGCCCGGATGCCGGTGGACCAGATTCTCCAGGCCGGCGGCGCCAAGCTGTTCCGGCGCGTGACGGCGGCCAATCCGCTGGGCAACCTGGGACGCAATGTGCTGCGCTCGGACGGCATCGGCAACCTGGATCTGGGGCTCATCAAGAACACGAAGCTCGACGAATCGCGGATCCTGCAGTTCCGGGCCGAGTTCTACAATACGACCAACACCAGGAACTTCGGGATCTCCGAAGGCCGCGTCAACTCACCGAACTTCCTCAATCAGTGGGGCCTCGACGGCGGCAACCGCAGGATCGTGGGCGCCATTCGAGTGGTGTTCTGACTGGCCTCTTCGCTATTGCTGGGGCGCTGCCTGGGCCCGCTGCCGTTTCAGCAAAGTGCGCGCAGATCCAGCCCAGCCTTGAAACGCGGCCCGCCGAAGCATACACCCGCGGACCGCTCTGCGGTGGGCCGCGCCTTGCACGTCCAGCAGGTCGCGGACGGACCACCGGCTCGGCATGGCGCACTGCTCCTGCCAGGCTCATCGACCGGACGCCTCCGCTTGAGGCCAAGGCCTTAATAGGAGGCCGCCAACTCTTGAGCACCGCAGGGGATGGCAAAGTTGTAGAATCGGTGGGAAGACCGCGATGTCGACTTGGATTCCTGCTGGGTACAAGCAATACAAATGGATTGTGGCCGACCCTGAACTGCTTGGGGGCAAGCTCGCGGTACGGGGCACGAGGCTTTCTGTTTCCCTGATTCTGGAATGTCTCTCGGAAGGGATGACTCTCGAGGACATTAACGACACCTTCGGCTACGAGTTTCCGCGGGGGGCAATTCCCGAGGTGCTCAAGGTAGCCTCTGAGCTGGCTGGCAAGGCTCATGTGGCTGCGTGACGCCAACATGGATGTACACCTGGTTCCCATCCTTGAGGAGTTCGGTACGGTGGCCTCGACGGCCGCGACCCTCGGATGGAGGGATCTCTCGAACGCGGCAGTGAGCCACGGCTTCACCGTCCTGTTGACTCGCGACACGGACTTTGGCCTGTCGGCCGCGAAGTCGTTGAGGCTCTTCGTTACCTTGCCACAGCGTCCCGGCCCGATCTATCGGGAGAGTTTTTGCGCCGAATGGCGAAAAGCGCCAATCAAACCGCTTCCTGGACGGCTGGTTTTTTGGCCCAGGTGGCTGGGCTGATCACACTCGGGGCCTGACATCCCGAAGGCACCCCCACCCGGAGCGTGGTAACCTAGCTCCTCCCCAGGACGCCCTCTCAAAGATGAATCGATTCAGTCTCGCGATCGCGTCGCTGGTGTGCTGCACCGGCGCGTTTGGACAGGAATGGCAGTTCGACCGGGCCCACTCGGCGGCCCAGTTTTCAGTCCGGCACCTGATGGTGTCCACCGTCCGCGGCCACTTCGGGAAGCTGACCGGCACGGTTCAGTACGATCCGGCCAAACCCTCCGCCGCGGCCATTCAGGCTGAAGTGGATGTCTCAACGATCGAGACCCGGGAGCCGAAACGGGACGCTCACCTCAAGAGCCCCGACTTCTTCGATGTGCAGAAATACCCGGTCATGACCTTCAAGTCCACGAAGGCGGAGCCCACCGGACCCGGCAAGCTCAAAGTGACGGGCGACCTGACCATCCGGGGCGTCACCAAACCAGTGGTCTTCGACGTCGACGGGCTGACCGAGCCGATCAAGGACCGGGGCGGACAGCGCATCGGCGCGACGGCCACCGCCAAGGTCAACCGCAAGGACTTCGGCATGACCTGGAACCGGCTGCTGGAGGCCGGAGGCGTCACGGTGGGCGACGAGGTCACCATTACGATCGACGCCGAATTGATCCGTCGCGCCCAGCCGGGGAGTTAGAGGACCTACGGTATCGGGCACGCCTCGGTCAGCGTGTGCGTCCTGGAACCGTCGGCCCCGATCCCGGCCAGCAACTCTTCAAAGGTTTGCAAGGGCGCGGAGTTGCCTTTCGCTCCGACCACGGGGATGGCGGCCCACCGATCGGTGGCGCTCAGCGGGAAGCGACGATCCGAGGCGTCAGCCTGCAAGGGCTCCGGGTGCCCGATCGAAACGCAGAGCTCCGGATGATCGAAGGGCGCCCGTTCGAATCGGACTCGATCGTCGCTGAGCGATTTCAGGAAAGCCACCAGCGCCTGGCGCTCCACTGGTGTCAGATTGCGCCGCCGGATTCCCGGACCCAGGTTGCCGCCATCCGGGAAGTCGCCGCCCCGGGCGTAGAAATCCACCACTTGGCCCAGAGTCGCCTGGCCGCCGTTGTGGAAGTACGGTCCCGTGAGCTCCACGTTGCGCAGCGTGGGCGTCTTGAAGGCGCCCTGGGCGGCTGAGCGCGCGCCCGCGTTCTCGGCGGCGGCGAGAGATAGCGGCCGCCCGAATCCATCGTCGCCTCCCAGTCCGGCGTCTTCGGCGATCGGCCGTACGCCGATCCGGAAGAAGCCGGTATCCCTTCCCAGTCCGTTTCGCAATCGCTGCACCGCGCCGCGGCGGGCGATGCTGCTGAAGGACGCCGCGGTGAACTCCGGCCCGAGGTGACAGCCCGTGCAGCCGCCCGCGGTCCGGAAGATGCGCAACCCGAGTTGTTCCTCGCTCGATAGCGCGCCGCCGGCCCCTTCCGAGAACTGGTCAAAGCGGGCGTCGTCGGAGACCAGAGTGGCCTGGTAGGCTTGAATAGCCAGGCCCCAGAACAGGGCGAAATTGGATTCCGCCTGAGTGGCGTCCGTGCCGGTCCCCTGTTCCGAGATCCAGTATTCCGGCTGGAAGGCCGCCTGCACCAGCGACAGGTAAGTGAGTTGGGGAAGAAGGCCGCGGTCCGCGGGATTAGCCAGCGATCCCAGCACGCTATCGTCCGGCGACACGCGCTGAAGGGCCAGCGGCCTTAGGCCCAGCATCTTCTTTCCAAATTTGGGCCAGGTGCGCCCCTGGTAGGACATCTCGACGTCGTTCATCGGCGGCCCAACGGCCTGCGATGCCAGGCTCGCGTTCTCGATCCGCACGCTCTCCCAGGCGACGCCGCCGCCGCGGGCCGCAAGGGCGTTCATTCGCCCGTCGGAATCGCCGAACGGCGTGAGGCCGGTAAAGAGGTTGCTGGCGCGGCCGTCCCAGAAGTTCCGGACGTAAAAAACCGAGTTGATCACCGACGGCGAGTTTCGCGCCGTGACCCGCCGCGCATTGATGCCATTCACACTGAACGCCGGGGCATCGGCGGCATCATAGCCATCTTCGGAGGCGCTTCCGCTGACGATGTCCCCAAAGATGCGGCGGAACAGCCCTGCGGAGCCTGCCACGGCGGAGCTGTCGCGCAGGACGCCGGAGCGGTTGTCATCCGGATTCGACAAGACACGGAACGGAAAGTCTTGCGGTCCCAGCGCGTGGTTCACCGGGAAAGAATCCTGGGGATTGACGAGCTGGTTTTGGGCGCGATGGTCCGCGCCGGCGTGGAAATGGCAGGTGGCGCACGCCGCCCGTCCGTCGCTGCCGGCCTGCATGTCCCAGAACAAGGCCTTGCCCAGGACCACCAGCATTTTCGGATCGCGGACGTATTTGCTCAGATCGGAGGGTTGTGGAACGCTCACCGCCTTGAGCGATCCCAGATCCTGCGCCGGCGCGATCCACGCGCTCATCGCGAGAAGCAGGACAACGTCCAGCCTTCCGCCTCTTCCGACTCCTCTGTATCGCATGGTGGACATCCCCTTACTCGCAGGTGACCTTGTTTCCACTTCGAACCCCGGACGGGAGACGAAGTTGCGCTCCACATTGACCCAGCGCCCGTTCGTCAATACAATAGGCGTCCTAAGGAGAAGCAGCTATGAACTGGACGCGATTTTTCGCCGCCTGCGGCGCGGTGTTTGTGGTCGGGATGCTCATGGGGTTCCTCATCCACGGGTTACTGCTGGAGCCTGATTACCGGAGCCTGGGCCCGATGATGCGATCCCCTCAGGATGCCGAGGCCCACTTCCTCTTTATGGTCCTCGCGTTTGTGGCTTTTACGCTGGCGTTCGTGTGGCTCTACACCAAGGGTGTGGAAGACAAGCCCTGGC
>JACOSH010000534.1 GCA_016178945.1 Acidobacteriota bacterium | reverse complement strand
GCCTTGATCCAGCCGGCCTCCTCCATGCGGTGGAGAGCCGGGTACAGCGACCCCTCTTCCACGCACAGCACCTCTTCGGAGATCTCTTCGATCCGCCCCGTGATCCCGTAGCCGTGCAACGGGCCGCCGCGCCCGAGAATCTTCAGCACCAAGAGGGGCAGAGAGCCTTGAAACGCTTCCTGGCGGGCCATGCTCAGTAGTCTTACTCAGATGTCGATGGATTGTCAAGGAGGGGGCCCGCCTCTCGATTCGTGGACCCGGGAAGAAGAAATTCCCCACTTCTCCGCGATGCGTGGTGAGCCTAACTGCTTGGCGCCGGGATGCGCGGGGCCATTGCAATTCCTATAGAATAGACTGGCCGCTCATGATCAACCTGCTGCACCTGTCGGACCTGCACTTCGGCTACGACAAAGACTCGAGCGCCCAGGCCGAACGTGACGAGGCGCTCGATCTGCTGATACGGGGACTCGGCGAGCTCAAGCCTCAGTGGAAACCCAAAATCCTGGTGATTTCGGGCGATCTTACATGGAAGGGCAAGGCGGACGGGTACACGAGACTGGCGGAGTGGCTCACGGACAAGCTGTTCCCTTCAACTGGACTTACCGCCAAGAGCTGCGTCATCTGCCCGGGCAATCATGATGTCGAGCGGGAGAAAACCGTGGGCCTGCTCGAACGCACAACAGATTCGAAACAAGCGGACAAAGTTCTCCGGCCTAAATACCTGGCGACGTTCGCGGCGCCGTTCCACGCGTTCTGCAAGTTCGCCGAGGATTTTGGCATTCCCGCGCCGAAGCTGGACGACAAGCCCAACTACCTAGCCGGGGTTCACCAACTGGAGGGCCTTCGCTTCATCTGCGTCAACTCGGCCTGGTTCTGCCGGGACAGCCAGACGGACCGCGGCCAGCTATGGCTCGGACTGCCGCAGCTTCGTTTGATGCCGCTGATGAATCCCGACGACTACGATACGGCGCCGGTCACCCTCGCGGTCCTGCATCATCCGCAGGACTGGTTTGCAAAACCCGAGTGCAGCAGCTCTAGCGACCGCCCGGTGACCTGTCGGTACCTCGCCGAGCGCGCGCACGCCATCCTCTCCGGCCACACCCACGGCGGCATCGAGCGGTCCACTCGCCTCAATTCGCGGGCGTGGCTGTTTCACGGGGGAGCGACGTACCACACCCACGACCACCGCAACAACTTTTCGATCCTCCGGATCGACCCGGAAAACCGCACGATCGTCCGCCGCCCGTGGGAACTGGATCCTCGGGGACCGAAATGGGAAGAGAAGCCGCAGCAGAAGTACTCGCTCAGCACCGAGCCAGCCCCGCCTCCAGCACCGCCGAAGGCGGATACCTCGAAGTATTTCGACTGGCTCCGCGCTGAGACCCGGCTCATCGAGCTGCACGAGCTCAAAGCGGATCTGGAAGACAAGCCCCAGCCCGAGATGGACGCACTCTACTTCCGGCTGACGACGGCTGCGGCGCCTTTCGGCAAAGGCACGATGGAACCGCGCGAGGCGGTTCCTCTCGACAAGACACTCAACCAGACCAGACTGGTAGTCGAAGGTGACGCGGGCAGCGGCAAAACGACTTTTCTGCGCCGCATCGCGTGGGCGCTGTGCCGCCAGAGTCCTGACCCAGTGCTGCGTTTGCCGGCCGGCGGCTTCCCGATCTTCCTCCGCGTTCGCCAGCTCGACGCCCACGTCACCGTAGAGGCCGATCCGCGCTGTATCGTGCGCTTCATGGCGGCCCAAGGCTGGGGACTGGACGAGGCGTTCTGGGAAAAGTCACTCCAAAACGCGGACACCTTCCTGCTGGTGGACGGCATGGACGAGGCGGGCAACCAGCAGCGGCGCGAACAGATCGTTGAGATGCTCAGGAAGGCGGCGGCACAATATGATTGCCACATAGTCGTCACCACTCGTCCGGGCGCACTCGAAGGTAAGGCGGCACTGGACTGGACGAAGATGCCGATTGCTCCTCTGGACCCCGCCGGCATCGAAGGTTTCCTGCGCCAGTGGTGCCGGTGGCTCAAGGGGGGCAACGAGGACGCCGCGAAAATCTACTACGGCGAGCTTTTCCGTGCCGTCATCGCGCGGCCGGGCATCCGGCGCCTGGCGCGCAACCCGCTAATGCTGACTTCGCTCGCCGTGGTTCACCTGCAAAACAAGCATCTGCCCGAACAGCGCGCGGCGCTCTATGAGTTGATCATGCAGTGGCTGGCTGCGCAGGCCGAGCGCAGGCACCCGGAATACTCGAAGGATCTGCGCCTGCGCCTATTTGGCTACCTCGCGCTCGCCATGCAGGAATGGAAGGGCGGGCATAAGCTCGAGATCGGTGAGGATACGGCGGCAGAACAGCTCGGACGTTGGCTCCCGGGCCACGGCGAGGCCGCGGGCTTTGTCAACCAGGCGCAGATGGACAGCGGCATCATCACGCTGCACGCCGGGAGGATCGCCTTCTGGCACCGGAGCTTCCAGGAGTACCTGGCGGCCCGCACGCTCGCCGGCTTCCCCGACACCATGCTCTACCAGAAGTCGGCGGCCTTTCTCTCCTCGCCGGAGGGGAGGGAGGTGCTGCCGCTACTGGCGGCACGCATGGCGGAGTCCGCTCAAGAGCGGCTGGATGTTCTGCTGGAAGAATTGACGCGCGACGCAGCGGCTCGGGAGACCTTGGAGAGGAAGGCGCACGCCGCGGGAGTGCTCGGCCACATGCTCTCGGACGTGAAACCCGCTAAGTACGTCTTGAAGGAAACGGTCGCCAGGCAGTACGGCGAGATCCGGGACGCCGTGATGGCCATTTTCGTCAAAGGGAAGGCCAGAGGCATCGACCTCCAAACCCGCGTCGCGGCGGCCGAGGCGCTCGACCAGGCCAGCCAAGCGCGGCTCCGCACGCCGGGCGACGAGGAGTACTGGAAGGAGATCCGCGGCGGTACCTTCACCATCGGCGACCTTGAGGCGCATGCCAGCCTGCCGGTGGGATCCGCGACTGTTCCCACCTTTCGCATTGGCCGGTTTCCGGTGACGGTGTGGGAATACGGCAAGTATCTGGACGGGACGGACGCCGCGCCGCCGCCGGAATGGGACGAGCAGGTGCTGCATCCAAGCAGGCCGGTGGTCTATGTGGACTGGCACGCGGCACAGCGCTACTGCCAGTGGGCTGGCTGCCAGCTTCCCACGGAGCAGCAATGGGAGTTCGCCGCGCGCGGGACCGAAGGGCGCATTTACCCGTGGGGCCCGGAACAAGACGAGCCCGATGAGCACCGGGCCAACTTCGGCAGGAAGGTCGGCCAGCCGACGCCGGTTGGCATGTTCCCGGACGGCGATACTCCGGAGGGCGTGGCTGACATGGCGGGAAACGTGTGGGAGTGGACGCGGAGCGACATCGACAAGGACACGAAATGCGTGCGGGGGGCGTCCTTCAACGTTGATGCGAGGGTCCTGCGCGCCGCCAGCCGGTTCGGGGTCGGTCCTGTCCTCTGGCTCGACAGTTTCGGGTTCCGGTGCGTCCGGGAGTAGCTTTGCTTGATACTCTTTTCTTTTTCCTTGACCGAGGCGGAGCCTCGGTCGGAAAATTTTTCCCGCGGGGGTGTGTATGAAGAAGTCGGATGATGGTGCGCCGGTCGCGGTCGGAAAGGCGTATGAGTTCGTCTTGTGGCTGTTGCCGAAAGTGGAGAGCTTCCCAAGGGCGCACCGGTTTACGGTGGGCGAGCGGCTCACCACGCACGGCCTGGACCTGCTGACGTCTCTGGTGGAGGCGGGCTATGCGCGCGAGAAAGCGGGCCTGCTCGATCAGGCCAGCCGGAAGGTCAACTCCACGCGGTATCTGCTGCGGCTGGCGAAAGATCTCAAGCTGATGTCGATTGACGCCTACGCATTCAGCGCGGAGAAGCTGGACGAGATCGGGCGCATGGTGGGCGGCTGGAGCAAGGCGGCGGCGAAGTCATGAAGCGCGTGGGCAACCTTTGGCCGGACTTGACCAGCTTCGCCAATCTGCTTGGCGCGGCGGAAGCGGCCGCGGCGGGAAAACGGAAGCGGCCGGACGTAGCGGCGTTTCTGATGAACCTGGAACCGGAGTTGATGAAGCTGCAGCGCGAGTTGCTGGATGGCAGCTATCAGCCGGGGCGCTACCGCACGTTCACCCTCCTCGATCCCAAGCCGCGGCGGATTTCAGCCGCGCCGTTCCGCGACCGCGTGATCCACCATGCGCTGACCCGGATGCTGGAGCCGGTCTTCGAGCGCCGATTCTCGCGGAACTCGTTTGCCTGCCGCACCGGGATGGGCACCCATAAGGCACTGGAGCGGGCGCGCGAGGGCGCGCAGCGGTATCCCTACGTGCTCAAGTGCGACGTGCGGAAGTATTTCGCGTCCATCGACCACCAAGTTCTGAACGAACAACTCGCGCGGGTGATCAAGTGCAAGCCGACTCTGGATCTGGCTGCGCGGATCATCGCCGGCTCGAATCCCCAGGAGGAAGTGATCCAGTATTTCCCGGGCGATAATCTATTCATACCCTTCGGGCGGAGACGGGGTCTGCCGTTGGGGAACCAAACGTCGCAGTTCTTCGCCAACGTTTACTTGAACGGACTGGACCGGCTGATTGACGAGAAACTGCGCCCGGGCGTCTGGGTCCGTTATGTGGACGACCTGGTGCTGTTCGACGGGGACAAGCATCGGTTGCGGTTGATCCGTGAGGCGATCGAGCAAGAGTTGAGCGCGCTGCGGCTGACGCTCAATCCGAGCAAGTCCAGGATCCATCGCTGTGCCGAAGGTGTGACGTTTCTAGGCTGGCGGCTGTTTCCCGGGCGGACCCGGCTGGTCCGGGACAATGTCATTCGGTTTGGGCGGCGGATGAAGCGGCTGCAATACGACTTTGCCGCGGGGACGGTCGACTGGGAGCGGGTGGAACAGAGTGTCAGGGCGTGGATCGCTCACGCGTCATTCGGCAACACATGGGTTTTGCGCGAGCGGCGGCTGGAGCGGTTCGCGTTCGACAGAGGCGCGCGGCCACTGCGTGCGGGGGGCGTCCTTCAACAATGAAGCGAGGAACCTGCGCGCCGCCAGCCGGAACGGGAACGAACCTGACAACAGGAACGACAATATCGGGTTCCGGTGCGTCCGGGATGTGGAACGGAGAAGCCATGAGCTTCTTCGCGTGGCGGGAGCCGGCCAGGTTACGGCCGAGCCGGGTGTGCCCTTCCACTTCCGGGCCGCGCGCCTGACGCGGACTCCGCGAGGATGGAGACGGCGTCGAACAGCAAGGAGTGCCCGGCCCCGTGGTAGCGTCATGCGAAGCGGGGCTCGGCAGAACAAGCCAGTGCAGCGGCTCGGCCATCCGCCACATCCGTTATCATGACCTGTAGTGGGCTTAATCGTCGTGTCCGGCCAGGCGGGATGCCGTTTTGAGGAAGTGGGGAGGATCACCGCCGCCCGGCTGGGCTTCGAGCTGCTGACCGAATCCCAGATCGCCGCCGCGATGGAGCGGGAGGTCGGGCCCGGCAACCCGGTTCCCGCCAAGGCCTATGCCGACGTGGCGGGCATCATCTTGGCGCGTCTGGCCACTCAGCATCATTGCGTGATCGCCGCCGACGGGCTGGAATCCCTGCACGGCAGCCTCCCGGGCATGTTGCGCGCATACATCGTCGCTCCGGAGGCGGCCCGCATCGGCAATCTCATGGTCGACCGCCGCGTCGACCGCCCCATCGCCCGCCAGTTGCTCCGCGAGCTCCAGCAGCAGCGCAACGAGATCCGGCGCAAGCGTTTCGGACGCGCCACCGCCAGCGCCGACTCCTTCGATCTCACCCTCAACGCCGAACAACTGGCCTCCGAGCAAATGGCCGCCCTCATCGAGGAGGCGGCCCGCTCCACCGGCCTGCTGGAGCGCGGCTTTCTCTCGGCCGCCGCCGAGGCGCAGTTGCAGTTCCAGATGCGCTTGCGCCTGGCCCGCCACGGACTCTCGCCCACCGGCGCCGCCGCCCTGCCGCGCAAGGCCTTCGCCCATCCCAGCGAGGAGATCTTCGCCCACCTGCTGGACTTCTATCGCATTCCCTGGGAGTACGAGCCGCGCAGTTTTCCGGTACAGTGGGATAGGGAAGGCAAGGTGCTGGAAGCCTTCACGCCCGATTTCTACCTGCCGGAAATGGATCTGTACGTGGAACTGACCACCATGAAGCAGTCCCTGGTCACCCGGAAGAACCGCAAGGTCAAACTGCTGCGCGAGTTGTATCCCCAGATCAACATCCAGGTGTTCTATCAGAAGGATTTTGAGAACCTGATCTTCAAGTACGGGCTCGCCGGACGGCTGGCGCCGGCATGAGCGAGCGTCCGCTGCCGCCCATCGAGCGCGTCCTGTTCAGCGAGGAGCAGATCGAAACGCGCATCGCCGAGGTAGCCGCCGAGATCGGCGCGCGTTACGCCGGCAAGCCGCTCAAGCTGATCGGCGTGCTGAAGGGTTCCGTCTTCTTCCTCACCGCGCTGGCCCGCCGCCTGGAGATCCCCGTCAAGGTCGACTTCCTGGCCATCTCCAGCTTCTCCTCCAAGGCCGGCGCTCCCGGACTGGTCCGAATCGCCAAGGACCTCGACGACAGCATCGAGGGCGAGGACGTGCTGCTGGTGGAGGATATCGTCGACACCGGGTTCACGCTCCGGTACCTGCTACAAACCCTGGCCGCCCGCGGCCCCAACTCCCTGGCCGTGTGCACCTTCCTGGACCGCACGTCGAAGCGCCTGGTGCAGGTGCCGGTCGATTTCCGCTGCTTTGAGATCCCCGACCGGTTCGTGGTGGGCTACGGCCTGGACTACAACCAGTTGCTCCGTAATCTCAACTACGTGGCCGTGCTGAAACCCGACAAGTAGACCGCCTGGCAACAATTTTTTTCTTGAGAATTTTTCGCGCCTCGCTACACTCTAGTAAGTGACGGTTCCCCACTTCGAAAACCGGAGGCCTCCGTATGGAGTCTCGCGTCCTGTTCGTCTCGCCGTATCGGCCCGATGTGGCTCACCTGGCGGCCATGATCGAGGATTCCGTCGAGCATGTGACCTGCCTCACCGAAGCCCGTAACCAGTTACAGACGGGGCACTTCGCCGTGGTCTTGACGGAAGCGGCGCTGGATGACGGCACCTGGCACGACGTTCTTCGGGTGGTGGGGCAGGTCTCCCCCGCCACGCAGGTGGTGGTCACCGACTCTTTCGCCACCGATCGCCTCTGGGCCGAAGCCCTCAGCTATGGGGCCTACGACCTGCTGGTCCAGCCTTTTCAGCAGGCCGAGGTCCGAAGAATCCTCTCCAGCGCGGCCTCGCATCCGGCGCGGGCGCGCGCCACCGGCGCGTAATCGTTACAATGAGGGGATGTCCGCCGCCACCCAGGCTTTCATCCGCGAACGCCGCAGCCAGCTTCTCGACGAGCTGAAAACCTTCCTGCGTATCCCCAGTATCAGCACTTTGCCGGAGCATCGCCCCGATATCGACCGGGCCGCCGGCTTCGTCGCCGATAGCCTAAGGCGGGCCGGCCTCGAAAACGTCGAGATCATCCCCACCGCCAAGCATCCTCTGGTCTATGCCGACTGGCTGCATGCCCCTGGCAGACCGACCGTGCTCTGCTACGGGCACTACGATGTGCAGCCTCCGGATCCGCTGGAATTGTGGATCAGCACGCCGTTTGAGCCCACCGTGCGCGACGGCAATCTCTACGCGCGTGGATCGGCCGACGACAAGGGACAGTTCTACATGCACATCAAGGCGGTCGAGGCCCTGCGCGCGGTCCATGGCGCACTGCCCGTGAACCTGAAGTTCTTGATCGAGGGCGAGGAAGAAGTCGGCGGAGCGTCCATTGCCCGTTTCGTGGCCGAAAACCCGGCTCGCCTGAAAGCGGATGTCGCCCTGGTCTCCGACACGGCCCTCTACGCCGACGGCATCCCCACTCTGTGCATCGGCTTGCGGGGTTTGGTCTACACCGAGATCGAGGCCACCGGACCCAGCCGCGACCTGCATTCCGGCCTCTACGGGGGCGCCGCGCCGAACGCGGTCTTTGGGCTGATCGAGCTGCTCTCCAGGCTCAAGAATGCCGATGGCGTGATCCAGGTCCCCAGCTTCTATGACGATGTCGAGCCGCCCGCGCCCGCTGAGCGGGAGAGTTGGGAGCGCCTGCCCTTCCGCGAAGAAGACTTCCTGGAAGAGGAGGTCGGATCCGCCTGCCTGACTGGGGAACCGGGCCGCTCGGTGCTGGAGCGGGTGTGGGCCCGCCCGACGCTAGAAGTGCATGGCATCGCGGGCGGATTCACCGGCGCGGGCGCCAAGACCGTGATTCCTGCCAGCGCCACGGCCAAGGTCAGCCTGCGGCTGGTCCCCCGGCAGGACCCGGACAAGGTGGTCGCCGCCTTCCGGCAGTTCGTCGCCGCCCAGACCCCCAAAGGGATTCAGACCCAAGTGCGGGTCTTAAGCGCCGGGCCGGCCGTGATGGTGAACCCCGATCATCCCGCTATCCGCGTGGCGGCTAAGGCTTTCAGCGACACCCTGGGCCAGCCGACCGTGTTCATCCGCTCCGGCGGCTCCATTCCCATCGTGGGCGACTTCGCCACCCACCTGGGAATCCCCACCGTGCTGATGGGGTTCGGCCTTCCCGACGACGGCCTGCACTCGCCCAACGAGAAGTACAGGGTCGAGAATTACTACTTGGGAATCATGACGATAGCCCACTTTCTCGAGGAGTACGGCGAGTCCGGCGTCGCCTGACCACCTCTCCTAGGATGAAGCGAATTTAATAAGGTCTTAACCCGGCCTTCATGTCGCCCTGAGATGATAGTCCCCGACGGCGCTTGCGATGCGTCGTGAATCCTTAAGGAGATAAAGAAACCATGAGAAAGCTGATGACGCTGATGCTCGGCCTGTCCCTCGCCCTGGGCGCGGTGACCGCGTTCGCCGCCGCCGACGAGAAGAAGACCGAAGGCAAGAAGAAGGCCAAGAAGAAGAAGGCCGAGAAGAAGGAAGGCTAAGCGAGCCTTTGCCGCTGCGGAACGCCGCGTAGGGGCCCTGCCGCAAGGCGGGGACTACGCGGCTTTCCATTTCTGGGCTTGTGACGGCCAAGCGTCTTGACTCTCCCCCCTGGATTTCACTACCCTCTTAGATAGACCGTCATCTCGATGAACATTTCTGTGAAAGGGGAATACGCCCTTCAGGCGGTATTCGACCTGGCCGCACAGGCCCCCGGAGCGCCCGTCAAGATCGCCGAAATCGCGCGCCGGCAGAAGATTCCGCAGAAGTTTCTGGAATTGATCCTGGCCAGCCTCAAGCAGGGCGGGTTCGTCGAATCGCGGCGTGGCGCCGAAGGCGGCTATCTGCTCGCCCGGCCCGCCACGGAAATCACCGTCGGGCAAGTGATCCGGTTCTTCGAGGGCCCGCCCAATGGCAAGGCCAAGGGCCGTCGCCGGTCCGATTCTCCCTTCGCCGACATGTGGCTGCAGGTGGACGAGGCGGTCTCCCAGGTGGTCGATCAAACCTCCTTCGCGGATCTGTTCCATACCTGGCTGGAGAAACACAGTAAATTCGTTCCAAACTGGGAGATCTAGTGACTTTCGCGGATAACTCTCTGAGCATCGGGCGCACCCCGCTGGTGCGCTTGAATCGCATCGCCAACGGCGCTCGCGTCACCCTGCTGGGGAAGGTGGAAGGCCGCAATCCCGCCTACTCGGTCAAGTGCCGCATCGGGGCCTCCATGATATGGGACGCCGAAAAGCGGGGCGTCCTGCGGCCTGGCAAGGCCCTCATCGAGCCGACCAGCGGCAACACCGGAATCGCCCTGGCTTTCGTCGCCGCCGCGCGGGGCTATCCCATCACCCTGACCATGCCCGAGACCTTTTCGATCGAGCGCCGCAAGATCCTCAAGGCCTTCGGTGCCCGGCTCGAGTTGACCGACGGGGCCAAGGGCATGGCCGGCGCCATTTCCCGCGCCGAGGAGATCGTAGCCTCCGATCCCAGCCGCTACGTGCTGCTGCAGCAGTTCAAGAATCCCGCCAATCCCCGCATTCACCTCGAAACCACCGGACCCGAGATCTGGGAAGACACCGGCGGCGCGGTCGACGTGCTGGTTTCCGGCGTGGGAACCGGGGGCACCATCACCGGGGTCTCGCGCTATATCAAATTGGAGAAGGGCAAGAAGATCGTCTCGGTCGGAGTCGAGCCCGCGAACAGCCCGGTCATCTCCCAGACCCTCAGCCGTCAGCCCTTGCGGCCGGGTCCCCATAAGATCCAGGGGATCGGCGCCGGTTTCGTCCCCGACACCTTGGATCTGGCGATGGTGGATCGCGTGGAGTTGGTTTCCAACGAGGAGGCCGTCGAGTTCGCGCGCCGCCTGTGCAAGGAGGAGGGCATCCTCTCCGGCATCTCCTGCGGCGCCGCCGTCGCCGTCGCGGCTCGTTTGTCCCGGGAAGAGCAGTTCAAAGGCACGACCATCGTGGTGATCCTGCCCGACTCCGGCGAACGTTATCTGAGTTCCTCTCTGTTCGAGGAGGAATAAGAACTACCCAGGGTGCCAGAGCCTACCGAGGCACCGCTTGCTTACGCGCGCGGCTCTGAGGGTGCATTCGTTGCAGCACGAATGGTACCGAACTCCAAATTCAACGGAAGATTAGGTAGCGGGCGCGTTTTGGGTGATAGGGGTGAATGCGCCCGCTGTCGTAACGGGGATTACTTCCATGGCGCGAGTGGGCCGGTAGAGGTTACACCTGTTTCCCCAAAAAAACCTCTTGACTCCCCTAGGAAATCCCTGTAGTATAAAAGGCGAAGATAAGGCGAAACGGAGTCGTTATGGTCTTGTGTGGAGCCACCGGATGGACCCGCCCGGATTGGACTTCGGTGGTTTTCCCGAGAGTGAAGCCTCGGGACTTCCACCCCCTGGAGTATCTGGCGCACTGCCTGGACTTGATGGAGATCGAGGCGTCGTTTGACGGCCCCCTGCGGCCCGAGCTGGCCGGCCTCTGGTGCCGCAAGGTCCGTCATAACCCCAGGTTCCGGTTTACCGTCCAACTGCCGCGCCAGCTTACCCATGACCGGCAACTCGACCCGGAAACCATAGGCCGGTTTCGGGAGGGCCTGCAACCCATTCTGGACGCCGGGAGGCTGGGATGCGTGCTGATGCGCTTCCCTTGGTCCTTCCGGTTCACTCGCGAGAACCGTGAGTTTCTGATCGAGCTGCGCCGGGCGCTTCATCCCCTTCCCCTGGCCGCGGAATTGCGCCATTCCACCTGGACGCTCGACGAAGCTCTGGGCGCCCTGATGGATTACCGGATCGGGTTCTGCAACGTCGACCAGCCGGCCGGCGCTCGCGCCCTGGGGCGGACCTCCATCATCACCTCGCAGATCGCTTACGTGCGCCTGCTGGGTCGCGGGGGCAGCGACTGGACCCAGGAAGAGGCGGCCGCCAACTATCTCTACACGCCGCTGGACTTGAGCCAATGGCAGCAGCGCATCGAGCGTCTGGCCACCCACACCAGCGCGGTCTTTGTCGTCGCTGCCAACGGCGTGGCCGGCAAGTCGGTGATCAATGCGATGCAGTTGCGCTCCACCCTTCTTGAGCAGGCGCCTCCGCGCCACCGGGGCGGCTCTCCGGCCAGCCCGAATCCGGCTGTGCCGGACCTGCGGTGCGCTTGAATGAACTTGGCGCATCGCTGGCTGTGCCGGTCCGACGGTTGGAAACGAAACGTGGAGACCCGCATCCTGCCGTGGGTTCTGGACGGCGTCGATCTGGGCGCGGACGTTCTCGAAGTTGGTCCCGGCCCGGGCGTCACGACCGATCTCCTGCGCACCCGCGTTCCGCGCCTGACCTGCGTCGAAATCGATCCGGCATCCGCCGATTCGCTCGCGCGCCGAATGGCCGGCCTGAATGTCAGGGTCCTTCACCAGGACGCCGCCGCCATGTCGTTCCCCAACGCCACTTTCGATGGAGCCGTCTGCTTCACCATGCTTCATCATGTCCCCTCGGCTGCCTTGCAGGACCGCCTGCTCTCCGAAGTCGCGCGCGTCCTGCGTCCCGGCGGAGTCTTCGCGGGTGTGGACAGCCGCTACAGCCGTTCCTTCCGCCTTCTTCATCTGTTCGACACCATGGTCGTGGTCGATCCGCGCACTTTCCCCGCGCGTCTTGAAGCCGCCGGATTCACCGGCATTCAAGTCGACCTGGACTCCCGCGCATTCCGCTTCCGCGCCCGGCGCTCCTGAGCCCCGGCACCAAAGGAACTTTCCGCGCCGCTCCGCCGTATCCCCCAGTGTGAAGCCGCCTTGGCACTCCTCCATTGACTTCAATTGGTTGATAGTTCTACTCTTACCATTGAAAGCGTGAGGAAGGGCTGCCATGAGCAAGAAGTGGTACAACTACTTCGTCTCGGTGGACCCCGGTCTTGGGGAGCCGGATTCGGGTGATGCCGGGAGCCAATCGGAGTCCGCCCGCGCCGCCCAGACTATCGCCGACATCGTGAAGTCGGTAGACGTCGCCCCCACCTTCCACCAGCCGGTGGCCGATCCAACCTCCTTCGAGCAGATTTACCAGGCAGCCGAGATTCGGCCGCCGGACCAGGGCTTCACCATCTTCAAGATTGCGGACATGCTGAAGAGCGAGCACATTCGCGCTCTGCCGGTGGAGATCAAGCGCAGCTCCGTGCTGCTGGCGTTGGACGCGGCCGGCGTCAAGCTCAAGGACGTGATCGAGGACGCCGTCCGGCGCGATCGCGCACTGGACGGCTTCGAAACCGTCCAGCAACGCGCTCTGGAGCAACTCGAAGCGTGCAAGGCGGACGAGAACCATAAGCTCCAGGAAGAGGCCGACCGCATCCTCAACGAGTTGCGCGGCAGGATACAGGCTAACAACGACGAAGTCGCCAAGGAGCGCGAGCGTCTCCACACCTGGCGGCTTCAAAAGCAGCAGGAAGAACAGCGGATCGCCGACGCGGTCGCCCCGTTCGTCTCGGAGAATCCGATCACCACGGGGCCGGCTGCCGCGCCGCGCGCGCCGGACCAGAAACCCGGCTAGCGGCCGGGAAGGAGGGACATCTCAATGTTCAAGCGGTTGTCGCGAGTCTTGCGTTCGTTTTTTGGATTCTTCATCTCGGTGGCCGAGGATCCCGAATTGATCCTCGAGCAGAACATCCGTGACATGAACGACCAGGTTCCGCGGATGAACGAAAGCATCGCGATGGTGAAAGCCAACGTGACGCTTCTCGAAAAAGAAGAATCCAAATACAAAACCGAAGTCAGCGACCTGACCGCCAAGGTCAAGGCCGCCGTCCAGGCCGGCCGCGACGACCTGGCCGGGCACTTCGCCGTGCAGCTCGAGCAGCTCCGGGGCGCGCTGGCCCGCACGCAGGGCCAGCTTCAGACCGCCCAGGCGGCCTTCGACAAGGCGCTGGCCGTCAAGACCGCTTTCCTTCGCGAGAAGGAACGCAAGACCCACGAGGCCATGAACGCCATCCGCGACTATCGCCGCGCGCAGTGGCAGAAGAAGGTGGCCGACGCCATGGAGCAGTTCGAAGTCGCCGGCATCACCCAGACTCACGACGAGATGGTCCGCAAGATCGAGGAGATGACCGCGGTCAACGAGGCCCGCATGGAGATGGCCATCGGCAACGTCGATCAGCAGCGCCTCAAGATCGAAGAGGAGGCCGAGAAGCTCCGCGCCAGCGAGCTGGTCAAGCAGTTCAAGGCCGAGATGGGCCTGGCGCCGGAAGCGGCGGCGGCGCCGGAGAAGACCATCGGCGGCCGCGAGGCGGGAAAAACCACCTGACACAAGGAGGCGACCATGGCGGTACGAATCGAAAAGGGCGGCTGGACTCTCATCTTCCTCATGGGCCTCGGGCTGGTCGGCTACAGCCTGGACAAGTACGGGGTTGTCGACCTCTCCGGTTGGTTCGGAAAGAGTTCCCCGAAGTCCGCGGGAAAGGCCGCGGTGGATACTTCCAAGCCGCTCCCCCAAGCTGGAGACAAAGAAACCAACCAGGTCCGGGTGCGGGTCAACATTTGGGTGGGCTGCGTGGGCGGGCTGGTCGCCAACGGCGGGCTCGACACCGTGGCCGGCTCCACCTACGACAAGAAGGGGCTTAAAGTCTCCTTCAAGATTATCGACGACTGGACCGAGGGCGCGGCCGCGCTGGCCACCAACAATGTCGACGTGATGCTCACCACCGCCGACGTGTGGGCCAAGGACTACGCCCAGCTCCTCGACAAGGGCTTCTCGGCGCGCGCCGTGTTCATGGTGGACTGGTCGCGCGGCGCCGACGGCGTGATCGGCAAGCAGGGCGTCAACAGCATCGAGGATCTGGCCGGCAAGAGCGTCGCGTTCGCTCCTTACACTCCCTCCCACTTTCTGCTCTGGAACGGGCTGAAGGGCTCGGGCCTGTCCACCGAGCAGCGCAACGAGATCTTCTCCAAGGCGGTGCACACCAAGGACGGGATCGAGCCGGCGACCCTGTTCGCGCAGCAGAAGGTGGACGCCGCCGTCGCCTGGGATCCGGACATGAGCGACGCGGTAACCAAGCGCCCGGGCTCGAAAAAGATCTACGACACCCGCGTGGCCAACCGGCTCATCGCCGACATCCTGGTGGTCAGCGACCGTTTTTCGGCCGCCTCGCCCCAGGCGCTGCGCAGCTTTCTGGAAGGCTGGCTGGAGGGAGTGGAGTTCATCCGCCAGCAGCCGGCGCGCGCCCACACCCTCATCGGCACCATCAAGGACTTCAACATCCCGGCCGATCTGGCCAAGGCCATGCTCGAAGGAGTCAAGCTGGCCGACTATGCCGACAACAAGGCTTTCTTCGGCGCCGCCGGCAGCGCCTCCGACTACACCAACATCCTCAAGATGGCCCAAGAGATGTACCGCGAGCTGCGGCTGACCAAGCGCGTTCCCGACGCCGAAGCCAGCGTCGACCGCCGCTACATCGCCGCGATGGAGGGCAAGTTCTCCGCCGCCTCCACCGAGCCTCGCATCGAATACCAGGCGCCACCCAAAGGCGCCACGCCCATCGCCACCCAGCGCCGGTCCATCTACTTCGAGCCCAACTCGGCCGCCATGAGCGTCGACTCGCGCGCGGTGGTCGACGAGATCGGCGGCTTCATGCGGGCCTACGAGAATACCGTGGTCGACATCGAGGGCAACACCGACTCGACCGGCTCGCGCGAGCTGAACATGAGCCTGTCCAAGCAGCGCGCCGACGCGGTGAAGAGCTACCTGATGACCAAGCACGGATTCCCCACCGCCCGCATGCGCACGGTGGGCAACGGCCCCGACAAACCCATCGACAACAACGCCACTACGGAAGGACGCGAGAAGAACCGGCGCACCGACATCAAGGTCTATCCGAACCCGGCCTCCACTTGATGCCTTTCCTGTCCACCATCCGCAAACCGATCTCCCGGAGATGGCAAGTGGCGTCGGGCTTCGCCGCCTGGGCAGTGGTGGTGGCGGTCTGGTTCGCCGTGACGCGCGGCCAGTTGCTGCCCCCGCTGGCGCTGCCCGACCCGGCCGGCGTGGTCGCGGCCGCCGCCCGCTTGTGGACCGAGTATGATCTGCTCGGCAACGTCTTCCAGAGCTGGTGGCGCATCGCCCAGGCCTTTCTCTGGTCCGCGCTGGTGGCCGTTCCGCTCGGCCTTCTGATGGGCGGCTTCCCCTGGCTTTACCACTTGGTCAACCCCATCGCCGCGCCCATGCGCGGCATGCCCATCACCGCCTTCCTCCCCGCCTTCATCGCCCTGCTCGGCATGGACGAGGCCATGAAGGTGGGGTTCCTGGTCTTCGGCATGCTCTTCTACCTGCTCGCCGTGGTCGTGGATGAGGTGAACAAGGTGGACGACGCCTTGCTCGAAACCGCCTACACCCTTGGCGCCCGGACCCACCATGTGCTGTGGCTGCTGTTTCGCGCCTCCTTCCCGGCCGTCTTCGGCTCCTTCCGCATTCTCTACGACATCGGCTGGACCTACGTGATCCTGGCCGAAATGGTCAACGCGCGCAAAGGCGTCGGCTACATGGTCGAGGCCGCGCGCAAGGTGCTCGACTTCGAGCGGGTCTACGCCGGCATCATCGCCATCGGCGTCGCCGCCTTCCTGTTCCGCTGGCTGCTGACCGCGCTGGAAAACCGCCTGTTCCCCTGGCAGCGTCCGGCCCGGCCCCAGCCCGAGCCGGCCAAGGCTCCCCAGCATGGATCATAAGACCAAGATCACGCTCCGCAACGTCTCCCGCACCTTCACCGGGGCCGGCGGAGAGAAGATCGAGGCGCTGCGCGGCGTCAACCTGGAGGTCGAAGACGAGTTCTCGCCCGCCGGCCGCGATGTCGGCGAGTTCCGCGTGCTGCTGGGACCTTCCGGTTGCGGCAAGTCCACCATCCTGCGCCTCATCGCCGGGCTCGACTTTCCCGATACGGGCGAAGTGATGGTCAACGGGCGCCGCGTCACCGGCCCGGGTTCGGACCGCGGCATGGTCTTCCAGAAATACACTTCCTTCGCCTGGCTCACCGTCGCCGAAAACATCGAATACGGGTTGACACTGCAGGGCGCGCCCGCGGCGGAGCGGCGTCAGATCGTCGCGCACTTGATTGACGCGGTGGGCCTGGCCGGCTTCGAGAACGCCTACCCGCGCACGCTCTCCGGCGGCATGCAACAGCGCGTGGCCATCGCCCGCTCGCTGGCCGTCCGGCCGCAGGTCCTGCTGATGGACGAACCCTTCGGCGCGCTCGACGCGCAAACCCGTAACGACATGCAGAGCCTGCTCCTGCGCATCTGGCACGAGACCGCGGCCACGGTGCTGTTTGTCACCCATGACGTGGCCGAGGCCGTCTACCTGGCCGACCGGCTCTACATCGTCAGCCCCCGGCCGGGCGCCATCGTCGAGGAAATCCCCGTGCCCTTCGCGCGTCCGCGCGATCAGAGCCTCAAAGAGCGTCCCGAGTTTCAGGCCCTGGAGACGCATGTACTGGCCCGCCTGCGCCGCACCGCCGGGGCCGGGCAAGTGCGGGTGAGCCTTTAGGCAGCGGCGCCAGCCAACCGATACAATCGAAGTACAGCCTATGCCCGAGGACAGGCCCACTTTCGGCTCCGAGCTCAAGGGCGCCGTCGACAGCAAGCTCGACGAGTGCGGACTCACCCAGACCGACTATCTCCGGGCCGCGCTGAAGTGGCAGTACAACTGGATCGGCCTGGCAGGCGCCGCCGCCTTCGCACTGGTTTCCGGCACCGGCCTCCCGCTGGTCCTGGCCGCCGGGCTCGAATTGATCTATGTCTCGCTGGTTCCCCAGAGCAGCCGCTTCCGCCGCCTGGTCCGCTCCTGGAAGTACGCCGCCGAAAAGCAAGCGCATCAGAAACGGCTCGGCGAAATCTATGGCGAGCTGCCCGTCGAGATGCGCAGCCGTTACTCTTTTGTCGAGACCGTCGCTCAGGCGATCCGCGACAACTACTCGCGGCTCTCCGCCACCTCCCAGATCTTCACCAAGCAGATGGAGGACAAACTCGGCGGGCTGCTGAACGCCTATATCCGGCTGCTGCACACGGCCCATACTCACCGGGAGTACCTGCGGTCGCTCAACCCGGACCAGATCCAGGGTGAAATCGAGCTGCTCGAGAAGTCGCTGGCCAAGGAGCCGCCCAAGGTTCAGGAGATCAACCACAAGCGCATCGAGATCCTGCGCAAGCGCGTCGGCAAGTTCGAGAAGATCCGGGAGAACCGCGAAGTGATCGACGCGCAGTGCGCGGCCGTCGAAGACGTGCTGCAATTGATCCGCGACCAGTCCGTCACCATGCGCGATCCGCAGGAGGTGAGCGCCCAGCTCGACAACCTGGTGCAGCACGTCGAGCAGACCGAAGAGACCATTCGAGAGGTGGAGGCCATCTTCGCGCTGGCCACGCCCGAGGGCAATGACGACCTGCGCCTGCCGCCGGCCGCCCAGGCGTCCCAGCCGCGCTCCCGGGTGCGCAACTGACCATGAGCTCCCCGAACATCTCCGCTTCGCTCGAACCGCTGCCCGGTTGGGCGCAACAACTCTCCGAGAAGTACTACTCCGGCGCCATCGCCATGTTCGTTCTGCACGGCAATGTGCACGACCTGGTTCCCTGGAATCGCGAGGAAGGCGCTGTCTGGCTCCCCTTGCAGAAGTTCCTGAACGAGGCGCTGTTCGGCCGCCGCGACCTGGTGCTGTCCTACGACCGCGGCGGCGGCATGGCCTTCGGCCGTCCCGAGGTCCAGGAGGACTTCCAGCGCTTCCTCACCGGCTACGATTCCTTCCATGGCGTCAAGTACTCGCAGGGACTGCCGCGCAATCCGGACGGCGTCCTCACGCTGATCGAGAGTTATCTGCGCCTCCGCATCCTGGACGGCAAGAAGGTCGCCCTGTCGCTCAGCTTCGCCGACACCATCGCTCCGGCGGGCGACGCCGCTTGCATGGGCTCGGAGGACCGCAACTGCCTGGTCATGCTGAAACGCTGGGCGCAGAATCAGGCCTTCCTGCGCGCCGATGTCACCGTGTGCCTCATTACCGAGAGTCTCTCCGCCCTGAATCAAAGCATTGTTCAGAATCCCGGCGTGGCCGCCATCGAGATCCCCCTTCCGGACGAGAATGAGCGGCTGGAATTCGTTCGAGGGGCTCTGCGGGCCGCGTCCCTGCCGCCGGGCTCGGACGTCACCGCGGAATCGCTCGCCAAGCTCGGCGCCGGCATGAAACGCGTGCAGTTGCAGAACCTCATCGCGCATGCCTGCGAGAACCGCCGGCCGCTGACCCTGCAATTGCTCACCCGGCTCAAGAAGGAGTTGATCGAGGCCGAGTCCGGCGGCCTGCTCGAGTTCGTCCAGAGCCGCTTCGATCTCTCCATGGTGGCCGGCCACGAGCCCGCCAAGAAAAAGCTGCGCGACGCCGCCTCCGCCTTGCGCGCGGCGCGCTTCGACGTCCTGCCCATGGGATACGTCATCTGCGGTCCGGTCGGCACCGGGAAGACCTTCCTGACCACCTGCTTCGCCGGGGAGGTGGGCATTCCCGCCGTGACCCTCAAGAATTTCCGCAGCATGTGGCAGGGCGTCACCGAGGCCAACCTCGAGCGCGTCCTGACCCTGCTCAAGGCGATGTCGCCCATCGCCGTGATCGTCGACGAAGCCGACGCCCAGCTTGGCGACCGCTCCAGCTCCGGCGACAGCGGCGTCGGCAACCGCGTCTTCGCCCAGATCGCCCAGTTCATGGGCAACACCGAGTTTCGCGGAAAGGTCATCTGGTTCCTGCTCACCTGCCGTCCCGACCTGCTGCCCGTCGACCTCAAGCGCCAGGGGCGCGCCGAGGAGCACATCGCCCTCTTCTATCCGGACACCGATGAGGAGCGCCTCGCCATGCTCCGCGCCATGCAGAAAAAGACCGGCACGCGCGTCGCGTCCGAGGAGGCCGAGCGCTTCTTCCTGGCTGCCGCCGGCTCGCTGTCCGGCGCCGACGTCGAGGCGGTGCTGGTCCGCGCCCGCATGAAGAGCGCCCTGGAAGGCGACTCCGCCGTGGACGTCGAGGACCTGAAGGCGGCCATCGCCGACTTCATCCCGCCCTCCTACCCCACCGAGATCGAGCTCCAGAACCTGGTGGCCGTCCTGGAGTGCACCTCCAAAAGCTTGCTGCCCGCCAAGTACCGCGACATGGACCGCGGCGAGATCCTCCGCCGCGTCGGCCAGCTCACCGCGTTGAGCCGCTAGCCAAAGTGCACACCGTGGAACGGCGGGTTTGACTCTGCCCGGCGATTCTGACGTAATGAACGGGAGACAGTCGCCTCCCTCCTTGCTCCTCAGTAGCTCGGGTACGGATCCGGATTTGGCGGCAGAGCGGCAGAAAGTTGTTCGCCTGTCGCGGGAGCATCTGGCGCGCCGGCGAGGGGAGCATGGAAAGGACGTCGCCGTGGCTGAGTCCGTGCTCCGGCGCCTGAATGCGGAAGTGGCGCACTTGGCCGGCGGCCCGCCGTCAACACGCGTGTGGATAGGCTAGGCGGGTAGACCTGGAAGGCCAAGTCCAGGCCGGCGAGCACCGGCTCGCCGAACTCGCGGCGGGAGATCGTGAACTCGAGGCCGACCGGATCGACGAAGCCACGCGTTGCGGGCGCCGGACGAGTTCAATCCGGTATGGAAGGCTCTGACCACTCGCGAACAGGTCCGGCTGATCCAAATGCTGGTCGCCAAGATCGGCTACGACGGTCGGACCGGCAAGGTGACGGTGGATTTCAGATCGGCGGGAATTAGGGATCTGTGCAACGGAGCAACAACGACGAAGCATGACGGAGGTCTATGCAAACCAGAACTGACCGGACGCCGGCGGCCAGAGTTGAAATGACGCCGTCCGGCTGGCGCCAGAGGCGGCAGGAGCCTGTCGAGGCTCCGCACCCGGAGAAACGTCTACCGTCTCCAAGTCGACCTGCCGCGCATCACCCGCTTGATGGCTCTCGCCATCAAGTTCCAGGACATGGTCGACCGTGCCGAAGTCCGCGACTACGCCGACCTCGCCCGACTGGGTTACGTGACGGGGTGTGGCACGAAGTCAAGTTTTCGTAAGGTTGGTTTCGATTCAGCGACTGGAGAAATGGACCGATTCACACCCGAGGAGCGCAGCGAGATCATGCGGCGAGTCCGTGGAGCCAATACGGGCCCCGAGCTAGTAGTGCGCAAGCTTGTTTACTCGTTGGGTTTCAGGTACCGCCTTCACTGCCGCGATCTCCCTGGTCGGCCGGACCTGGTTTTTCGACAGTTGAGGAAAGTCATCTTCGTACATGGCTGTTTCTGGCATCAACACGCTGGCTGTGCTCGATCGGCTTTGCCGAAATCTCATGCAAACTACTGGAAAGACAAG
>JACOSH010000533.1 GCA_016178945.1 Acidobacteriota bacterium | reverse complement strand
CTCGCCGATCCCGGAAGCCAGCCCGAACCAGACCCAAAACAGCGCCCACACCAGGGCCAGTGTGTGGGGCGCGAAGTCCATTGGCCGAAACATACTTCCTCCCCGTACTTCCGCCAGCACGCCCGGTACCGCCTGTCCTTTGCCGGGTTTTCCCTCTTTGCCCGTGCGATGTAACCCACCTGAGGGTCAGAGGACGCAGGACCTCGCGTTCCGTGGCGCTGGGCGGCAGTCTGCCTTTGGGCCGCTTCGTGCAACTGATTGGACGGGAAGAACTGGAAACCATGTTCTGGTTGATCCTATTGGCCGCGGGGGCGCTCAGCGCCCAAACCGATCCCGCCTCCATCTCCCGGGGCGGGCAGACCTTCGCCACAAGCTGCACTGAGAGCGCCTGCCATGGTACCGGCGGCGCCGCCGGCAAAGCGCCCCGCCTGCTGAGCCGCTCCCTGAGCCGGGAGCGCCTGGGCCGCGTGATCCGGGACGGTATTCCCAACACCACCATGCCCGGATTCCAGAGCCGCCTGAAGGAACCGGAGATCGAAGACCTGGTGGATTATGTCGTGAGTTTGAACCAGGAGCCCGCCGAGGCCTCCGCCTCCAAGCCCGCGGGTTTCGAGGGCCCGGAGCAGGCCAGGCGCGGGCGCGCCCAATTCTTCGAGGCGGACGGCCCGGCGCGCTGCGGGACCTGTCACCGGATCGCCAGGCAGGGCACGGCCGTCGGCCCGGACCTGGCCCGGCTGGCGCGGCTCAGCCCGCGCGCACTCGTCACCGCCATCCTGGCCAGCCGAACCCAGTACGTCGTCGAGCTGAAGCTCCGCGACAATACTTCCTTCCCGGCCATGAAGGTGTCGCAGGACTCCCAGGCGATGGAGGTCTTCGACCTGTCGGCGACGCCCCCGGTCAGCCGGCGTGTGAACCGTACCGAGGTGGCCGCAATGGTCGATAATGTGAACTGGAAGCATCCGCCGGGAGCGGCGGGATTGACCAGTGAGCAATTGGCGGATATCATCGCCTACATCCGCTTTGCCGCCTATGGCGACAAGGCTGGGGTCAAATTGGCCGACGTGGAGTGAGCACATGAAGCTGTGGGCCAGTGCGATCGCGCTGTTGGCCCTGGCCGGACAGGCCCGTGGCGCGGCGCGGGTGATTGCCGTGGATGTCGACGGGGTCGTGCATCCCATCACCGCCGAAATCATCGCCCACGCCCTGGAACAGGCCAAGCAGGAAAACGCCGCGCTGGTGCTGGTCCGGCTCAACACGCCCGGCGGATTCCTTGACGGGATGCGCCAGGCGGTGGAGCGTATCGTGGCTTCCCAGGTTCCGGTAGCGGCGTTTGTTACTCCCAGCGGGGGCCGCGCCGCCTCGGCCGGCTTCTTCCTTCTGGAGGCCGCCGACATCGCCGCCATGGCGCCCGGCACCAACACCGGCTCGGCGCATCCGGTCATTCTGGGCATGCAGATGGATGCCGTCATGCGCCAAAAGCTGGAAAATGACGCCGCCGCCTCCATGCGCAGCCTGGTGACCAAGCGGGGCCGCAACAGCGCGGTGGCCGAGACCGCCGTGTTGGGAAGCAAGTCTTTCACCGACAAGGAAGCGCTCGAAAAGCGTCTCATCGATCTGGTG
The DNA here is from genome assembly GCA_016178945.1 of Acidobacteriota bacterium. Classification (GTDB taxonomy): domain Bacteria; phylum Acidobacteriota; class Terriglobia; order Bryobacterales; family Bryobacteraceae; genus JACOSH01. Next base: position 3,626 of record JACOSH010000533.1, on the reverse strand, counting down.
GCTCGCGACGAGCCAGACCTGCTGGCCCAGCTCGATGGCCGCGAGGTCACCCGCTTTGACGGCCAGAAGCAGATCCTGCGCCTGGCCGGCGCCCAGGTCCTGACCTATCAGAAGAATTGGCGCGAAAAGATCCAGTCGGCAATCGCCGACCCCAATCTGTCGCTGGCCCTCATTGTCCTGGGCATTCTGGGAATCTACGTCGAGTTCACCAGCCCCGGTTTGATTCTCCCCGGCGTGGCGGGCGCGATCCTGGCGCTGCTGGGGCTGTCGGCGATGGCCATCCTGCCGATCAACTGGACCGGCGCGGGACTGCTGCTGCTGGCCCTGACCCTGTTTATCCTCGAGGCCAAGTTCGCGTCGCACGGGGTACTCGGCGCGGGGGGCGCCCTGGCCATGCTCCTGGGCGCGCTCCTGCTCATCGACAGCCCGATTCCGGAGATGCGCGTCCGCCTGTCCACCGCCCTGGCCCTGACCCTGCCTTTTACGGCCATCACGATTTTTCTCCTGACCCTGGTGGTGCGCGCCCGCGCCAACAAAGTGGTCACCGGTTCCAGCGGCATGCTGGGAGAAACGGGCGTGGCCTTGACGGATCTGAATCCGGCCGGCCGTATCTTTGTTCACGGCGAATATTGGAACGCGGTAGCCGCCTCCGAGATCAAGCTCGGGTCGCGGGTCCGCGTTGTCTCGATCGACGGTCTCAATCTGACCGTTGAGCCCGTTCCCTAGACCACTGCAAATGGAGTCGCAATGTCCGACACCGCTCCCATCTCGATGATCGCCGTCCTCATGGTGGTCATCTACTTCCTTTCCTCGATCCGGATCCTGCGCGAGTACGAGCGCGGCGTCATATTCCGGTTGGGCCGCGTGCTGCCCCTGCCCAAAGGGCCGGGTCTGATCCTGGTCTTCGCCCAGGTCGACCGCATGGTGCGGGTCTCGCTGCGCATCGACACGCTGGAAGTGCCCAAGCAGGACGTCATCACCCGCGACAACGTCACCGTCAAGGTCAATGCCGTGATCTATTTTCGCGTCATCGACGCGAAGCTGGCCATCCTGGAAGTCACCAATTTCCTGTACTCCACCTCGCAACTGGCCCAGACCACGCTGCGCAGCGTCCTGGGAGAAGTGGATCTGGACGACCTTTTGAGCAGCCGCGAGAGGCTGAATACGCGCCTGCAATCCATCCTGGACGGGCACACCGCGCCGTGGGGCGTCAAGGTGACCATGGTGGAGGTCAAGCAAGTCGACCTGGCCGAGCAGATGATCCGGGCCATCGCCCGCCAGGCCGAGGCGGAACGCGAGCGCCGCGCCAAGGTGATCCACGCCGAAGGCGAGTTCATGGCCGCCGAGAAGCTCGCGATGGCGGCGGAAATGATTCAAAAGCAGCCCGCCGCCATCCAATTGCGATACCTCCAGACTCTGGTGGAAATCGGCGCGGAAAAGAACACCACGGTGGTCTTTCCCCTGCCGGTCGACCTGCTCTCCTCCCTCGGCCGGGCGCTGGATCGGTGGGGCGGACCAAAGGTAGAATAAATGGATAGAGGCTGGGAGGAGAATTCAGTGACTCAGGGAACAGGCGGGGAAACTGCGTCCGCGCTCGATCGCCAGTTGTACGAGGCGCTCTGCCACAGCGGAGCCGTGCAACAGGCGATCCTGAAAGCGCTCCCCGATCTGGTGTTTCGCATCCGGCGCGACGGCACCTACATCGATTTCCACGGCCCCAGCGGTTTCGCCCCCTACGTGCCACCCCCCGATTTTGTGGGCAAGAAGGTGTCCCAGATCATGCCCCCGCCGGTGGCGCAAGAGGCCATGGAGGCGATTGAACGGGCATTCCAGACCGGAGACCTGCAGATCTTCGAATACGAGCTGCTGCAAGGCGGCGAGCCGCGCCAGTACCAGGCTCGCCTGGTGGTGTGCGGACAGGACGAGGTGCTGTGCGTGGTCCGCGACGCGACCCGGCAGAATCATGCCCGTCAGGCGCTGACGGAGTCCAACCAGACCTTGCAGGCCTTGATTCAAGCGGCGCCCCTGGCGATCATCGCGCTGGATCTGGGGGGAAAGGTGCGGATGTGGAATCCGGCGGCCGAGCGCATGTTCGGCTATAGCGAAGCCGAGGTGCTCGGCCGGCTCCCGCCCATCATCCCACCGGAACGCCAGGAGATCTTTGCCCGGATGCAAGCGCGCGTGCTGGAAAAGGGCGAGACTATCCCCGCCGAAGAGGGGCGCCCGGTCCGCAAGGACGGGACCTCGCTCTATGCGACCGTATACCTGGCGCCGCTCCGCAATGCAGCCGGGCAAATCATCGGGAGCATGGGGATGGTCGAGGACATCACCGAACGCCGCCAGATGCGGGAGGAACTCCGGGCGCTGACCCAGCGCCTGCTGGCCGCCCAGGACGACGAGCGCCGCAGCCTGTCGCGCGAACTGCATGATGGCTTGAGCCAGAGCCTGGCCATGCTGGCCGAGGACGTGGAAGCGCTGCTGGCGGAGCCCCCGGGCGCCCAACAGGTGAAAGACCGGCTCCTTTCCTTCCAACAGCGCGTGGACTCGATGGCCGGCGAGGTTCGCCGCATGGCCCACCGCCTGCATCCTTCCATCCTGGATCACTTGGGGCTGGAACCGGCCCTGCGCTCCTATTGCGCGGAATGGGCCCGCCGGGAGGGGGTCGAGCTCAAGTTCACCGCACGGAATCTGCCCGAGAAGCTGCCCCTGGACGTGGCTTCCTGCCTCTATCGCGTGGTCCAGGAGAGCTTGCACAATATCAGCCGGCACGCCCAGTCCGGGAAGGCGTCGGTGGCCGTTGTGGGGGGCGGCGGCGCGATGCGCCTGGTGGTGAAGGACTACGGGGTCGGATTCGAGCCGGACGCGATCCGAGGCGCCCGGCTGGGGCTGATCAGCATGCGCGAACGCGTCCGGCACGTGAACGGCGTGTTTAACATAGAGTCCCGTCCGGGTCACGGCGCCGTCATCGAAGCCCGGATTCCACTGGTGGAGGAGCAGAAACAGGATGCGACCAAGAGTGCTGCTGGCCGATGACCACACACTGGTTGTGGAAGGATTCCGCACGCTGCTGGCCGATTCGGACTTCGAGGTGGCCGGCACGGTGGAAGACGGCCGTGCCCTGTTGGACGCCGCCCAGCGCCTGCGCCCGGAAGTAATTGTTCTGGATATTTCCATGCCCGGGATGAACGGGCTGGAGGCCGCGCGCCGTCTGCGGACCTTGCTTCCCGAGACCAAACTGATCTTCCTGACCATGCACACCGAGCGCGCCTACGTGGCCGAAGCGCTGCGGCTGGGGGCCTCCGGGTTTCTCTCCAAGCGCTCCACGCGCAAGGAGCTGCCGCTGGCCATTCATGAAGTCCTCCAGGGCCGTACCTACGTGACCCCGCTGGTCGCCGAACCGGTGCTGGCCGAGGAGCTCACTCCGCGACAACGGGAGGTGTTGCTGCTCCTGGTGGAAGGTCGCGCCACCAAGGAAGTGGCCGCGGTCCTGAACATCTCGGTAAAGACGGTCGAGTTCCACAAGTACCGCATCATGGACTCGCTCGGCGTCCGCAGCGTCGCCGAGCTGACCCGCTACGCCATCCAGAAGGGTCTGGTGGCGCTGTAGCCCCTACCTTCGGAGCGGT
>JACOSH010000532.1 GCA_016178945.1 Acidobacteriota bacterium | reverse complement strand
GTCGACAGGCGGCTCTGGCGCACCAGCGACCAGTCGTCGAACAGCTTCGAGTCTTTGATCTCGCGCAGGGTCACCGGCGTCGACAGGCGGCTGGAAAACTTGAGGTCCACGACTGCCAGTTTGGGGTCCTTAAGATCCGGGCGCGGCTCGGAGACCACTTCAGCCAGTCCCACGATCTGGGCGTCGCCCTGGCTGTGGTAGATGAACACGCGGTCGCCGGGGCGCATGGCGCGGATGGCGCGCAGCGCCTGGGGGTTGCGCACGCCGTCCCAGACGGTGACGCCGTCGCGTTCGAGGTTGTCGATCGAGTAGGTCTCGGGGTCGGTTTTGGCCAGGAAGTAGTTCACGCGTCTAAGGTCCTCTAAGGGGAATCCGGGGGTATCCTCAGGTCCTATCTTACCTGTCTTCTCATACAATTGAAACCACTTACACGGCGTTAATCCGGTGTCGCGGCTCCAGAAAACGGGTTGGAGGCGCCCCTCAACTGCTGTACAATAGGGTTTAGGAATTGAGCCTTCGGTGGTCCGCGGAGGGGCTGCCGGAGACGGAGGTTTTTGCATGATCCGAATGGCCTTCCTCGTTACCGTGGGATGCGCTCTACTGGTAGCGAGCCCGGCGAAAGAGAAAAAGAAGAAGGAAGCGCCCGTGCCCCAGGCGTCGCAGGCTCTGGCTGCGGGCGCCTCGAGCGGCGGCGCAACGACCGGGGCGATCCCGGAAGCGCCCAAGCCGACTGTCGATCCGAACACGTACGTGATTGGCGCCAAGGACCAGATCCTGGTGCAGGTGTGGAAGGAACCGGAGCTTTCCGGCCCGAAAACGGTCCGTCCCGACGGCAAGATTACGCTCCAGTTGCTGGGCGAGGTCCACGCGGCGGGCTTGACGCCGGAGGCCTTGGCTAAAGTGATTCGCGACGGCCTGTCGGCCAAGTACATGAACAAGCCCGAAGTGACGGTGACCGTGCTGGGGGTGGGCAGCAAGGACTACTACCTCCAGGGAGAGGCCAATCGAAGCGGCGCCGTGCCGCTGCTGGTTCCGACCACCGTGCTGGAGGCGCTGATGTCGGCCGGCGGCTTCAAAGACTTCGCCAAGAAGTCGAAGATCTTCGTCGTGCGCGGAAAGCAGCGCTTTTATTTCAACTACAACGAAGTGATCAAGGGCAAGAAGATGGAGCAGAACATCTATCTTCAGCCGGGCGACATCATCGTGGTGCCGTGAGGCCCGGCCGCCGCGAGTTCCAGGACACGACAAAGCCATGACACCGCAGCCAGACTACCTGAGTGTTCCGCGCCGGGCGCTGGACGTGGAAGATTATATCGACATTCTGCGCCGCCACTGGATGTGGATTGTGGGGCCGAGTTTCGCCGCGCTGGTGATTTCCGTGGCGGTGGCCTTCCTGTGGCCGGACACGTTCCTTTCCTACGCGGTGATGCGGATCACGCCGGCGCAGGTATCGCAAAGCATCGTGCCGAGCAATTTCAACCTGCAGTTGAACGAGCGATTGCAAACCATGTTGCAGGATGTCACCAGCCGCAGCCGGCTGATCGACATGATCCGGAAGTTCAACCTGTATGCCAAGGAGCGCGACAAGAAGCCCATGGAAGACATCGTCGAGGACATGCGCCGCAAGGTGCAGATCCTGCCGATGGAAATGCAGGGCGGCCCGCAACAGCGGGCCGGATCGGCGTTCCGGATCCAATTTGCCTACGAGGACCGCATCGCCGCTCAGAAGGTGGTCAACGAGATCGTCAGCCTGTTCACCAGCCAGAACGTGCAGGACCGCCGGCAGAAGTCGCGGATCGCCACCGAGTTTCTGGGCGATGAAGTCAAAGGAGCCAAGGACGCGCTGGATAAGATCGAAAGCGAGCTGACGGCTTTCAAGATCCGCAACGCCGGGGCCTTGCCGGACGAGTTGGGCGCCAATCTCCAGACCCAGCGCTCCTACGAAGTCCAGTTGCAGAGCATCCAGGACGCGCTCCACCGCAACCAGCAGGAGAAGATGGTGCTGGAGGCGAACATTCAGAATTACAAGAATCAGTTGAGCGCCTTGACGGCCGTGGAAACGGAGGCCGCCGGCAGCGTCAAGAATGAGCGTTTGGTGGAAGTGGAGCGCCAGATTTTCCGGATCGAGTCGGAGATCTCGGCGATGAAAGAGCGGCTGAAGGCGGATCATCCGGATGTGCGGGCGGCGGTGGCGCAACTGGAAACCTGGAAGACCGAGCGCGACCGCCTGGCCCAGATGGATGAGCAGAGCAAGCAGGGCGCAAGCAAGCGCAGAGTGACCAACCAGCAGGTGGTAGCCCGGCAGGCGGATATCGAGGGCCAGATCCGGTCCTTGCAGGCGCGCGTGGCGGCCATCAACCTGGACATGGAGGAGCGGGTCAAGGGTGAGTCTGTCGCCAACGAGTCGCTCCGCAAGATCAACGCGCGGATCATGGCCAATCCGAACATGCAGGGGGAGTATCAGAAGCTTCAGCGGGATTACAGTCTGGCCAAAGCCAACTACGACGACTTGAACAGCAAGAAAAACCGGTCGGAAGTGGCCAGCCGCCTGGAAGACCGGAGCGCCGGCGAGAACCTGGAAGTGCTCGACCCGGCTACCCTGCCGCAGACGCCGACCGAGCCCAAGCGCTGGATGATTGTGTGCGCGGGCGTGGCCATCGGTTTCGTCGTGGGGCTGTTCCTGGCCAGCATGCGCGAGATCAAGGACACCACCATGAAGGGCCTCAAAGACGTTCGCGCCTACAGCAATCTGAACGTACTCAGCAGTATTCCCCTGCTGGAAAACGCGCTGCTGGTGCGCCGGAAGCGGCGGCTGGCCTGGCTGGCCTGGTCGAGCGCCATGATCGTGGGAGTGGTGGCAATGTCCAGCTCGGTTTACTACTATTACTGGGGGCACTAACAGAGGATGAGCCGCGTACACGATGCTTTACGCAAGGCCGGGCAGCTTCCCGACGTGGAGACGCCCGCCGCCGCGCCGCGCATGAACGGCCGCGGGGCCGGCAATGCGGCCGCGGCCACGCTGCCGCCGCCTCCGCCCGCGCTGGCGGACCTTTTCGAGAAGGTGCAGGAGGTCCCCTTCAACCCCGCGCCCGAGTCGCACCTGATCGATCTGCACCGTCCGATGGAGACGCCCAGCGAGGAGTTCCGGAGCCTGCGGACCAAGATTAACCACATGCAGACGCTGCAGCCGATCCACACGGTGGTCATCACCAGCCCCTCGCCCGCCGAAGGAAAGTCCTTCACCACCATGAATCTGGCTCTGGCCGAATCGCATCTGGCCGACAACATGGTGCTGTGCGCCGATTTCGACCTGCGCCGTCCTACGCTGCACAATCTGCTGCAAGTGGATCGCGTGCCGGGAGTCTCGGATTATCTGCTGGGCGAAGCTCCCTTGGAGCGGGTCATCAAGAAGATTGCCGGAACCAATCTGTATTTCATGCCCGCCGGTTCGGTGATCCGCAATCCCCTGGAAGTGCTGAACCTGCGGGAGGCCCGCCAGCTTTTCGAGCAGTTGCCCTCGCTGTTCAACTGGATACTGTGCGATTCCCCGCCGCTGCTGTTCTCCGCCGACGCCAACCTGCTCTCCGCCTACGCTCAGGGCACGATTCTGGTGGTGCGCATCGGCTCCACCACCATCGACACCATCTCGCGCGCCGTGCAGTCGCTGTGCGAGAACAACGTGCTGGGCATCGTGGCCAACGGGGCGCGGGCCGGCGAGCTATATAGCAAGTACACGTATTACTACTCCAAGAAGGAAGAATGAGTAGAATGGGGGGCTATGAGGCCCTTCGTTCTCCTCCTGGTTGCGATGGCGGTGCTCGTGGTGTGGCAGTACGCGCCGTCCCATGCGCTCCAGATCACACGGCCGCAGCCGTCGCCCGCCGCCGGTGAGCTGCAGGCGGTCACCCTGATCTTCGGGTCCAAGGACGCGGCTCCGGCTCCGTGGGATGGGTCGGCCTCCATTTCGAAGGGTAAGATCGAAGGCATCGCGGGCCATCACTTCACCACCTCCTCGAAGATTCTCGGCGGCAACGCGTGGCAGTGCTCGACGCATCCCTGGGCGCCGTTCGCCGCCGGGATGCATCCCAACGAGAAACCGCAGCCGCGCCCGACGCCGGTGGAGCCGATCGGCGTCACCATCGAGTTTCGCGCTCCGTTCGACGCGGAGGTGAAGATCAAGGTTCCCAAGGGCGAGTTCTCCTTCCGTCCCATGGATGTCCCTGAAACGGAGGGCATCTTTCCGCTGGGCGCGACCGTCGAGGTATACCGCACGCCGGTGGTGAGGCCCATCACCGGCGGCGAGTATGAGGACGACTACCCGTCTATCGCCGCCGACGGCGACGCGCTGTGGGTGGCTTGGCAGGGCTATAAGGGCGAAGCCGACCGCGTGTTTCTGCGGCGCTACTCGGGCGCCGCCTGGGGCGAGTCCATCGAAGCGACGGAAAAGCCCGGCGACGTCTTCATGACCGCCGTGACCGCCTCGCAGGGCAAAGCCACGGTCATCTGGTCCGAGCGCGAGGGGCAGAACTGGCAACTGAAGGCCCGGGTCTACGACGGAGCGTGGAAGAGCCGGCCCGAGACCCTTACGGCGGGCGAGGGCAGTAACCTGTTTCACCGCGCCGCCGGAAACGTAGTGGTCTACCAGAGTTGGCGGCGCGGCGCGAGCGATATCTACTTGCGGCAGCACTCGGGCGGCAAGTGGGGTCCTGAGATCAAGGTCAGCGAATCGCCGGCCAACGATTGGTCGCCGGCCGTGGCCGTGGATCGAAGCGGCACGGCCTGGGTCGCCTGGGATAGCTACGCCGGCGGCAGTTACAACGTCTTGCTGCGCCCGGTGCGCAACGGCAAGCTCGGAGAATTGTTGCGGGTGACCGGCTCGACGCGCTTTCACGCCCATGCCTCGCTGGCGGTCGACGGGCAGAACCGGGTATGGGTCGCCTGGGACGAGGCGCCGGAGAACTGGGGCAAGGACGTGGGCTTTCTGCTGTCGGGCGGAACCGGGCTCTACGATTCGCGCACCATCCGCGTAGCGGTGTACGCGCAGGGTCGCTGGATGACGCCCCTGCGCCAGCCCGGCGATGTGACGCCTTACGGATTTCGTCGCTACCTGCATACACCGCGGCTGGTGGCGGGCTCCGGCGGGCGCATGTGGCTATTGGCGCGACCGCGAACCTCGGCCCGGCTGCCGACCACGCTCTGGGCGGCCGGCGGCAAATGGGAGGTGATGGCCACCAGCTACGAGGGCGACCGTTGGTCTGAGCTTCTGATCGTGCCGGGAACGGTCGGGCGCAATGAGGGTGAAGTGCAGGCCGTGGCGGCTGGGGACGGCGTCTACATGGTCGCGGTATCGGATCATCGGCTGTGGGGCGGGCCGAACTTCGGCGAGGCTCCCCAGAACCACGACGTGATGTTCGCCCGGCTTGAGGCGGGGTCTCGGCGAGCGCCGGTGCAGCCGGCTCTGGAGCCCGCGCCACGGGAAGCGCCGGCCGGGCTGCCGTCCGAGCCGCGCGAGAAGGAGCAGGTGGCGCGGATGCGCGCCCACACCATCGAGAATGGCGGCAAGACCTACCACATCTATCGCGGCGACCTGCATCGACACACGGATATCTCCGCCGACGGCGCGGGCGACGGCAGCTTGTGGGATGCCTACCGCTACGCCATGGACGCCGCCGCGCTCGACTACTTCATGGTCACCGACCACCAGTCGGGCTTGCAGGAGTACACCTGGTGGCGAACGCAGAAGTCGGCCGACATGTTCCATGTGCCCGGCAATTTCACCACACTCTACGGGACCGAGCGCAGCCTGGGCTATCCCAACGGCCATCGCAACCTGATTTTCGCCCAGCGCGGCGTACGCATCCTGCCCATCACGCCCGCCGAGCGGCAGTCTAGCACGGGCCCGATCCTGTATCCCTACCTCAGGCAGCACTCAGGACTAGCTACCTCGCACACTTCCCACACCAACATGGGCAACGACTGGCGCGACAACGACCCGGCGCTGGAGCCGATCGTCGAGATCTTTCAAGGCGCCCGGACTTCGGCCGAGCACGAAGGCGCTCCCCTGTCTCCTACCGGGAAGCGCACCGAGCTGTGGGCGGGCGGTTACCGCCCGCTGGGCTATGTCTGGAACGCGTGGAAGAAGGGATACAAGCTCGGTGTGCAAGCCAGCTCCGACCACGTATCCACGCACCTTTCCTACGCTTGCGTGATTGCCGAAAGCCCGGCTCGCGAAAGCCTTCTGAAGGCCATGCGGCAGCGCCATACCTATGCGGCCACCACCAACATCCTGCTGGACTACCGGCTCAGCGCGGACGGCGTTACGTACTTGCAGGGCGATGAGGCGGCCGCGAACGGGCCCGCGGAGTTGACGGCCAGAATCGTGGGCACGGGCCCGTTGCAGAAAGTCGTCGTGGTGCGAGACAACGAGTACATCTACTCGCAGGAGCCTCCCGGAGAGTCCTTCGACCTGCGGTTCCGCGACAATGCTCCGGGCGCGGGCGAACACTATTACTACGTCCGGGTCGAGCAGAAAGACGGCCATATGGCGTGGTCGTCGCCCGTGTGGGTGAAGTACCGGTAGCCAGGCCGGTCGCGCTATACTCGGCCCTTGGGTGTTGGGTTCCGCGATGTCCTTCCGTACTGTGTACCAACACCTCAGGCAGGCTGGACCGGTCGCGCAGGGCGTGGTAGCGGCGCTCGCGGGGATCGGTGCGCTTCATCTGCTGGCCCGGGCATCGCCGCAGATTCCCAGTCCCGCGAGCGTCCTCGGCGTAGCCGTGTTGTACGCAACATTCCGTCATGGACCCGCGGCGGGTGTGGCCAGTACGGTCGTCTCGTTGGCCTACCTCTCTTTACTTCTCTCGATTCCAGGCCGACCGCTCCGGCTCACTGGCCCGGATCTGTTACACGTGGGCATGCTGGCCCTCCTTTGCGTAGTGGCGATGACTCTGATGACGAACTTGAGACGACGGGAGCGGGCGGCCGTCGGCCAGGCCGGGCGGGAACGGGCGCAGCGGGAAGCTGGCGTGCTTCGCGCCCAGGAGCAACTGGAATCGACGCTTGCCGAGCGGACCCGGGAGCTGCACGCGGCCAACCAAGCGGTCCAGGAGGAGCTGGAGAAGCACCGCCAGGCCGAACAGGCCTTGACGCGCAACGAGGAACGTCTCAACCTGGCCCTGAAGTCCGCGGCGGTCGGAACCTGGTACTGGGACATCGACCGCGACTCGATTACCTGTGACCCATCGATCCATTCGCTGTTCGGTCTTCAGCCGGGAGAATTTCCGGGGCGATTCGGGGACTTCATCCGGCTGGTGCACGCGGAGGATCGCGACCGCGTGGCCGTGGAGGTTGTTCGCTCGGTGCAACACGCGACTGACTTTGAGACGGACTTCCGCGTGGTCTGGCCCGACGGCAGCCTCCGGGTCCTGACCGCGAAGGGCCAGGTGTATCGCGACGCCGCGGGGCGCTCCGCGGAGATGACCGGCGTTTGTTGGGACAGCACCGAGCTCCGGCAGGCCTACGACGCGCTGAAGAACAGCAACGAGCGATTCGAGCTGATCGCCCGCGCGACCAACGACGCCGTCTGGGATTGGGACATCGCGACCGACCGGATCTGGTGGAACGACGGGGTCTGTTCCCTGTTCGGCTACTCCCGCGAGGACGTCCAGTCCGACGCCGCGTGGTGGTTCGAGCGCGTGCATCCGGAGGACCAGGAGCGCGCCATCTCCGGAATCCGCGGCGTGGTGCGAAGCGGACGCCAGGGCTGGTCGGAGCCATACCGCTTTCGGCGCGCCGACGGCGCCTACGCCGACGTGCTGGACCGGGGGTTTGTCCTCCGGGACGCCTCCGGCAAGGCGCTCCGGATGATCGGTGCGATGGCGGATATCTCCGCCGTGAAACGTGTCTCAGAGGCGCTGCGCGAATCGGAGAACCGCTACCGGCTGCTGTTCGAGCGCAATCCGCAGCCTCAATGGATCTACGATCCGGAAACGCTGCGGTTCCTTGCGGTCAACGAGGCGGCGATCGGCCACTATGGATACTCGCGGGAGGAATTTCTGGGCATGACGCTGCGGGGCATCCGGCCTCCGGAAGAGGCGGCGGCCTTGATGCAGGATATCCTGAGCTCCGGCACGTTCCGCCATCGCAAGAAGGACGGGACCTTGATCGATGTGGAGATCGCCTCGTGCGAAATCCAGTGGGAAGGCCTGCTTTCCCGGCTGGTCCTGGTCAACGACGTCACCGGACGCAAGCGTCTCGAGGAGCAGTTGGCGCAGTCGCAGAAAATGGAGGCCGTCGGCCGGCTGGCGGGCGGAATTGCGCACGACTTCAACAATCTGCTGACCGTAATCGGCGGCCATGCGGAATTGCTCCTGGAGGAGCTGCCGGAGGGCGATCCACGCCGGGAGCGCGCCGTGGAGTCCCTGGCAGCCTCCGAGCGCGCCGCCGCGCTCACCCGCCAACTGCTGGCCTTCAGCCGCCGTCAGGTGGTTCAGCCGAAAGTTCTCGATCTCAGCCTCGTAGTGGGTGGCATGGAAAGAACGCTGGGCCACCTCATGGGCGAGGATATCGAGCTTCACATTCGTCTGGACTCGGGACTGGGTTCTGTGAGGGCCGATCCCGCCCTGATCGAACAAGTGGTTATGAATCTTGCCGGGAACGCGCGAGACGCCATGACCGGCGCTGGCGCCTTGTCGATCGAAACCGCCAATAACACGGTGGATGAGGAGCTGGCGCGCGAGCTGGCCTGCCCACCGGGCGCGTATGTCACTCTTGCCGTCCGCGATACCGGACACGGGATGGATGACGCCACTTTGAGCCGGATCTTCGAGCCCTTCTTCACCACCAAGGAGCAAGGCCGGGGCTCCGGCCTGGGGCTGTCCATGGTGTACGGGATCGTCAAGCAGATGGGAGGATACCTCTGGGTCTGGAGTGAACCCGGAGCCGGGAGCGAATTCAGAGTCTACCTGCCCCGCGTGGAAGCGCCGGTTGAGTCCGCGCGTGAAACTCGCCGTCAGGCGCCGGCCGGAGGCGAAACCATTCTGTTGGTGGAGGACGAAGTGGGAGTGCGCCGGCTGATCAAAAGCATCCTCACCCGGCAAGGCTACACCGTGCTGGATGTGGAGAGCGCCGAGGCGGCGCTCGATCTTTTTCCCAGGCATCCAGGTATCTCGCTGCTGCTCACCGATGTGGTACTGCCGAAGATGAGCGGTCGTGAGCTGGCCGGGGAGCTGCGCGCACGGGCGCCGGACCTGAGAGTGATCTACATGTCGGGGTACACGGCCGGCGTATTCGGCGATAGTGTGGCGGAAGAACCAGACACCGCGTTTATTCACAAGCCGTTTGCGCCGGATGCTCTGGCGGAAAGGGTCCGCGAGATGCTTTCCCGGTAGGACTCCGTGGCGCGGACCGTCCCTCGGATACACTGGAGAGAAGGGGATTGAATGGGGGCTTCGTTGAAGGAAAACACTTCGCTGGCGGCTCAGGAGCGGCTGGGGGGGCTGCAGCCGGAGTTGCTGATCCGGGCGTTTCGCGCCATGCACCTGGCGCGCCGGCTGGATGACCGCGAGATCGCGCTCAAACGCCAGAATCGGATTTTCTTCCAGGTCAGCGGCGCCGGTCACGAGGCGGTCCAGGCGGCGGCGGGACTGCTCCTGCGCCCCGGACACGACTGGCTCTTTCCCTATTACCGCGACCGCACCGTGTGCCTGCTGCTGGGCGTGAGCGCCTTCGAGATGATGTTGCAGGCCGCCGGAGCGGCCGAGGATCCAGCCTCCGGCGGGCGGCAGATGCCCTCTCACTGGAGCTCCCCGGCTCTGCGCATCGTTTCCGCCTCCTCGCCCACCGGTACGCAGTACCTGCACGCGGTGGGATGCGCCGACGCCGCGCGGCGGCTCGATCCAGCGTCCAGCGAGATCGTGCTGGTCTCCTCAGGCGAGGGGGCCACCAGCGAGGGAGAGTTCTGGGAGGCGATCAACGCCGCCTGCCTGAACCGCCTGCCCCTGCTTTTTCTGATCCAGGACAACGGCTACGCGATCTCGGTTCCGGTCGAGTTCCAGACCCCCGGCGCCAGCGTCTCGCAGCTTCTGGCCGGATTCCCGGGTCTCTGGCGGAAAGAAGTGGACGGCTGCGATTTTCTGGCCTCCTACCGTGTGCTGGAAGAGGCGGTCGACTACTGCCGCCGCCGAAATGGCCCGGCCCTGGTCCATGCCCACGTGATCCGGCCCTACTCGCACTCGCTCTCCGACGACGAGCGGTTGTACAAGACCGAGGCCGAGCGAAAGGCGGAGGCCGCGCGCGACCCGTTGCTAACTTTCCCGCAGTGGCTGCTGGAGGAAGGCGTGCTGGACCGCCACGCTCTGCAACTGCTGATTCACGAGATCGAGGAAGAGACGCGGGAGGCCAGCTCCCAGGCGCTCGTCTCCGACCCGCCCGCGCCGCGGTCGGCTCTGCGCCATCTGTATTCGGAGGCCGTTGATCCGGGGTCGCCTGAGTTTTCGACCGAGCCCCGCTTCGAAGACCGCCCCCGGACCATGGTGGATACCATCAACCAGACGCTGGCCGAAGAGATGGCGCGCGACTCTCGCGTGGTGGTGTTTGGCGAGGACGTGGCCGACTGTAGCCGCGAGCAGAATCTGGCCGAGGTCAAAGGCAAGGGCGGGGTGTTCAAGGCGACGGCGGGATTGCAGTCCCAGTTCGGCTCGGACCGATGTTTCAACACGCCCATCGCCGAGGCGGCCATCGTGGGCCGCGCCATCGGGATGGCCATCCGCGGTCTAAAGCCGGTGGCGGAGATTCAGTTCTTCGACTACCTGTGGCCGGCCATGATGCAGATCCGCGACGAGCTGGCGACCTTGCGCTGGCGCTCGAACGGCGGCTGGTCCTGTCCGCTGGTGCTGCGCGTGCCGATCGGCGGTTATCTCAACGGCGGGGCGATTTATCACAGCCAGTGCGGCGAGGCGGCCTTCACCCACATTCCCGGACTGCGAGTAGCCATGCCCTCAAATGCGCTGGACGCCTGCGGTTTGCTGCGCACCGCCATCCGGTGCGACGATCCGGTGCTGTTCCTGGAGCACAAGAAGCTCTACCGCGAGCCGTACAATCGCTCGCCGCACCCGGGCCGTGACTTCCTGATTCCCTTCGGCAAAGCCAGCATGGTGAAGTCGGGAAGAAACCTGACCGTGATCACCTACGGAGCGCTCGTGCAAAAGTCGCTCCAGGCCGCACTGCGGGTGGAGAAGACCAACCCATCGGCGAGCATTGAGGTCATCGATCTTCGCACCCTGGCGCCCTATGACTGGGCGGCGATTCGCGCGTCGGTGGAAAAGACCAACCGCGTGCTGGTGGCCCATGAGGACGTGCTGTCCTGGGGCTATGGCGCGGAGCTGGCGGCGCGCATCGCCGACGAGCTGTTCGACCGGCTGGACGCCCCCGTGCGCCGCGTGGGCGCAATGGACACCTGGGTCGGCTATCATCCGGACCTGGAAGCTGCGATTCTGCCGCAAGTGGAAGACCTCGTGCGGGAGATCGAGCGCCTGCTGGCTTATTAGCACCAGATGCAAGTGCCGGTTGCCGCCCGATTTCCGTGAGCCTACAATGGAAAGCGTGAATCCCGTCCTGAGTCAATGGGGACCTGCGATTCTCCTGCTAATGGGAATCGTACTTGGGGTGTTGTACAACAACCGCAGCATTGGACACCTGGACACGCGCATTTCGGATCTGATTCGCAACCTGGACACTCGTCACAACGATCTGGTCCGTGGTCTGGATGGCCGCCACGACGATCTGAAGCAGAGTTTGGAGGTCCGCTACAACGATCTGGAGCGTAAGCTGGATGCCCGGCATGACGATCTGAACCGCACTCTGGATGTCCGGCACAACGATCTGAAGCAGGGTCTGGAGGGCCGCTACAACGATCTGGAGCGCTGGCTGGATGCCAGGCACAACGACCTGAACCACAGTCTGGATGGCCGGTTCAACGATCTCAAAGATTTCATCCGGTCGGAGATCAACCGCCTCGAGGACCGGATCGACAGGCTGGAGCGCCCCGTCGTGAGGCCCTGAAGTTTAGGCCGCCTGGACGATGTTGCCGCAGCGGGCGCCGAAGACTTGGGCGCGGAAGACGGACAAGCGAGTAGCCGGCTTGTCGTAGACGCGCTGGTCGACACCGGCTTTGAGAGCGAGGCCTTCCAGGAACCGGGGACCGGTCCAACGCATTTCTTCGGCTACGTGGGGCAGCAGGAGCCCGCGGCGACGGCCGGCTTCCAGGTAAGCGCCGTGCTCGTTGACGCGGAGCGCAGCGGGATCGGCGATTCGTTTCATGGGTGAGAGGATGGAGATCTCGATCCGGACATCGGTTTCTCCTGGCGCCAGGGCGGGGAAGCGGGGGTCCTCGAGAGCGGCCTTGAGAGTCAGCTCGGGGACCGCGCCGTTCAGCGTGTGCGAGGCGAAGGGATAGCCGACGCATCCGCGCAACTCGCCGCGCTGGCGGAGCGTGACGAAGACCCCGCTCCGGCGCGCGAGCGAGGGACTCTCGACGCAGGGCTCCAGGCGCAAGTGCTTCAGGGTGCGCTGGGCGCTGTCCAGAAGAACGGCCTGCTCGCCGGCATCCAGGGCGAATGCGCGGGCGGGGAAGTAGGCGAGCGCGCCGTAGCTGACGCAGTGGCTGTAGTCTCCGGTGATTTCGCCGGATGTCTGGTAGTCCAGCGTGGCCTGGAAGATCTCTTCGGGTTGCTGGAGGAGCCGCAAGATTTCCAGGAGCAGGCTGATGGGCGCCACGCCACAGGCGGTGGAGCCGATCTCGCGCAGATGCCGGGAAAACAGCTCGGGGTCGAGACTGCCGGCGGCATCGATCACGTCCTGGTCGGTCTCACCGAGACGGGCCGCGGCGCGGCGGTCGGTAGGGAAGGGAAGATAGCCGAAGTCGCGGCCGTAATGGGTCAGGTCCGAGCTCGCGAAGAAGACCGCGCCGGGGCCTGCCAGGGCCGCCAAGGCGCCCGCCGCCAGGGCGCGCTGAGACCCATTCAGACGGCCGACGTAGAGGGGCACGATGCGGGCCTCGGGCAGCGCCTCTTGGAGCAACGGAAGCTGAATCTCCAGCGAGTGGTCGCAGGCGGGCGCTTCCGGCATCGCCTGAAAGGGCGGGCTCGCCTTCAATGCGGAAAGCGCCTCGCGGTCGACCGCGGTTTCCCCGCGAGCGGTGGCGTAGGCGTCAACATCGGGGATCCAGATTCCGGGGAAATCGCGCCGGTGCGAAAAGCCGAGGATCACCGCGCGGGTGACCTTTTGCGCGCGCGCGCAGCGGTAGGCCGAGGCGGCCACCGTCCCCGAATACGCAAGGCCGGCATGGGGAACCACGAAGGCCAACGCGCCGGGTAAAACGAAGGAACCAGTGCGCTGCTCCGACTGTGAGAACAGACGCGCCAGCAGGTCGCTCAGCTCGGCGGGATCGTCCGGATACCAGCTTCCGCAATAGGGCGAGAGGTGCGCCATGGATCACCCGCAACTGTTGAACACGAATAAGTCCGCCTGGGCGTTGCGAGGCTGGGCCGGGCCCCAGACACCGGGGATCCGGTTCTGGCATTCGGGACAGCATCCCGAGCCGGCGAGGCGGTTGAACCTCACCTGGTAGCCGCGGCGGTGGACCAGCCGCGTGTTGCAGGCCGGACAGAAGGTGTCTTCGAAATCGCCCACCATGCCGGGGAGGTTGCCTGCATACACGTAGTGAAGGCCGGCCTCGCGTCCGATCCCGGCGGCGCGCAACAGCGTCCCGGGAGCGGTGTCGGAAGGACCGGTCATCTTGTAGTCCTTGTGAAAGGCTGTGACGTGCCAGGGAATGTCGGGGGAGATCCCGGCCAAAAAATCGGCGATGGAGCGGAGCTCGCCATCGGAGTCGTTGAAGCCGGGCACGATCAGCGTGACGACTTCCAGCCAGAAACCCATCCGGTGAATTTGGGCGACGGAATCGAGGATGGGATGGAGACGGCCGCCGAGCTCGCGATAGTGGCGATCGTCGAAGGACTTTAGGTCGACTTTGTACAAGTCGAGCCACGGTCGGAGGTATTCGAGCACTTCGGGCGTGGCGTTGCCGTTGGAGACATAGGCGGTCATCAGGCCGGCCTGGCGCGCCTGGCGAAAGATCGCGACTGCCCACTCGCTGGTGATGAGCGGCTCATTGTAGGTACTCACCACGGCGCCCGAACCGGTGCGAAGCGCAAGATCGACGATCTGCTCCGCGCTTCTAGGCTGGAACTCGAGACTGGAGCGGACATCGCGCAGCGCCTGCGACGTGACCCAGTTCTGACAGTAGCCGCAGTGCAGATCGCAGCCCAGCATCCCGAAGCTGAGGGCGCGCGCTCCGGGGCTGACGTGGAAAAAAGGCTTTTTCTCGATGGGATCGACCTGGGTGCTGGCGACGTAGCCGAAGGGGGCATACAGCTTGCCGCCCCGGTTGTATCGGACCTTGCAGACTCCGGCGAAACCGGCCGCAATGGGGCACCGATGGCCGCAAGCCACGCAACGGATCCGGTTGCCTTCGAGCGGCTCCCACAGTTCAGCCTCGCAGGTCCGTTCGGTCAGTTCCTCGGCGAGGGTCTTGGGTGTGGTCACAGGTGACCCTCCTGCTCCCATTGTACAACCGACCTACTGACCTACTGACAAACTAAAAGTCATACCGCAGCGCGCCCTGCATGATGCGGGCGTTGCCGACAGTTGCGGAGATGCGTCCCAGCGAGGCCGGCGTGACCAGGCTGAGCCCAGGAGCGGCGAAATTCACCTGGTTCAGCAGGTTGTACGCTTCGGCGCGGAACGTCAGGACGTGGCGCTCGGCCAGGCGGAAGTGTTTGACCACCGAGAGGTCGGTGCTGAAGAAGGCCGGTCCGCGAAAGGCATTGCGTCCGGAGGAGCCGATCTCGCCGGCCCCTGGAAAGCTCAACCGCGCTATTTGGTCCGGCGTCCAGAAGATCACGCCGTTGCCCTGCCGCTCGACGCTGCCGATGCGCCGGTCCCCGGAGTAGTTGGCCCAGGTGTTGGCATCGACAGCGGCGGTCTCCCGGCCCGACGTGACGGTCATGGTCGGCCCGGAGGTCCACACTCCCAGCGAGCCCAGGTCCCAGCCGCCCACCAGCTTATCCAGCCAGTTGGGCATTCCGCCCCCGACCAGCCTGCCACGCCCGATGGGCAGCGTGTAGCTGGCGCTCCAGGTGACCGAGTGGGTCCGGTCGAAATCCGCCAGGGCCCGGTTGAGGATCAGGTTAAAGCTGTCGATGGGACGTGTGAACCAGCTTCCGTCCACGGAGATGTTGTCGACGGTCTTGCTCCAGGTATAGTTGCCGCTGAAGCGCAGAGCGCCCGCCTGCCGCCGCAGGCTCACCTGGAGGGAGTTGTAGTAGGACCGGCCGGAATTGGTCGACAGCACGACGGTGTTGAACTGCGGGTAGTTGCGCAGGTAGAAATTCGAAACCCCGGCAGCGGCATAGCGCGTGTAGTTGTTCACATCCAGGGTCTGAGCCGCCGTTCCGGCCGAGCCCTGATCGAAGGCGCTGCCGCCGATCACCGACACCGCGTTGGCCACCGAGCCGAAGACGCGGGCCAGCGTATTGGAAGCCGGCACAGGCGCGCCGTTGGCGCGGAAAGCCGCGATTTCCTTGAAGGCTTGCAGGAAGTCGCCCTGGATCTTCCGCTGGTTGGGATTCAAATCGGACAGGAGCTTGACGCCGCGGTTGCCCACAAAGCCGGCTTCCAGCACGGTGTTGCGAAACAGTTCCCGCTGGAATGTCAGATTGAACTGGTGGACGTAGGGAGTCCGAAAACGCGGGTCCCACAGCGACAGGCTGTTGGTGCGGTCCGCGGCCGGGGTCACGGCCGGGGTGGTCGGCTGAGCGGGCAGCGTGGGATTCTCGGCGCCCAAGCGCCGGTCGCTGCCCGCGGCGCTGTTGGGGAACACGCTGACAGGTTGCGCGAAGCCCGGGGTCGCGCCGTCCACGTCGCTGGAGTTGCCGCCGATCACGCGGTCGTAAAAGATCCCGTAGGTGCCCCGAATGGCCGTCTTCCCTTTGCCTTCCGGATCCCAGGAGAAGCCGAAGCGCGGCGCGAAATTGTTCCAGTCGTTGCCGAACCAGTTGGCGCCCCGCTGGATCGTCACGTCGGAAATCTGGCTGACCGGGTTGATGAGCGAGGCCTGCTTGACCACGCCCTGAAGCCGGTCGCGCTCGAACGGCACGCCAAAGAATTCCCAGCGCAGACCGAGGTTGAGCGTCAGGTTGGGCCGGATGCGCCAGTCGTCCTGGAAGAAGTAACCGTAATCGTGGAAGAAGAAGTTCCGCGTGCGGGGCGACCCGGCCGGCTGAAACTTCTCGCTGTCGCCATAGAAAGTCGTGACGATCGAGCTGACGCGGCCCAGCAGGTCGTTATAGAGGTTTTCGAAGCGCTGCCGGTCCGCCGACGAGATCGTCGAGCCCCCCGGTCCGATCGCGGCCGGCGGCGTATTGCCGTTCGCGCGGCTGAAGCTGATGTTGGGGAAGATGCCCGCTTCGCTGATCTGATATTGGGTGGTGAAATGCAGCGCCACGCCGCCCTTGAGGCTGTGGCGGCCGCGCAGGATCGAGACATTGTCGGTGATCTGCTGGACCGGAGAGTCGCGAAAACTGTTGCTGCCGGTTTGGATCGGGTTGGTCCAGGAGTTGGACAGCATTACCGGGCCGCGGGGCCTCGGCCGCTGGAAATCCACGTTGGAGCTCTGGTATCCGATCAGGAACTCGTTCACCAACCAGGGCCTCAACACCCAGTTGGATCCGGCCGCGTAGCCCCAGCGGATGCCGCCCTGCGTGCCCGTGGACTGGCCGGGGAAAGTGGAATCCACATTGTTGAGCGCGTCGTAAGAGAACGTGTTGAACCGGCTGATCCGGTAGTAGAGACGGTGGTTGCCGCTGAGGTTGTGGTCGATCTTGGCGGTCCACTGATTGCTCTCCGACGGCGTCGGCACGTTGAAACGGAAGCCCCCCGTGTTCAGGCCGTCGCCGGTATCGAAGTTGTTGGGCAGCGGCATCAGCGGCAGAATGGCCGCCACCTGCTTGTCGAGCCCGATCTTGCGCGGGTCGTTGGCGAAGATGTCGAACGAGCGGACCTCGGTGGAGCTAGGGGGGCGCCAGCGGAAGATCCCCTGGCGCGCTTCCGCGGTGGGAACCGTGCGGTTGCGCACCGTGTCCTGCGCCGTGCGGGCACCCTGGTAGTTGAAGAAGAAGAAGGTCTTCTCCCGGTTCTTGTACAGCTTGGGGATCGCCAGCGGGCCGCCCGCGGAGCCGCCGAACACGTTCTGAATGATCTTGGGCCTCGCCTGGCCGCTGTTGTTGTTGAAGAAATTGTTGGCGTTGAGCACCGTGTTGCGGTGATACTCGAACAGGTTGCCGTGATAGACCGTGGTGCCCGAGCGGGTGATCAGCTCCACCTGGCCGCCGGCGTTGCGCCCGTATTCGGCCTTGGCGCCGTTGGTCACCATGCGGAACTCCTCCACCGAATCGACGTTGTTGGCGTTCAAAGTCAGGCCCAGCCGCGGCAAGACCGAATCGTTGACGTCGACCCCGTCCAGCGTGTTGTTGTTGGAGCCTTGCCGCATGCCGTTGACCCGCGAAAAGCTGTTGTCAGCCGGGTTGATCTGAACGCCCGGCTGAAACACCGCCAGCGTGATGGGACCGCGGCCGAGCTGGGGCAGCGTGTCGATGTCGCGCATCGTGACGGCGCGCGAAATGGTGGAGTCGGTGGTCTGCACGCGAACCGCGCTGGCTTCCACCGTCACGGTCTCGGTCACCTGGCCCAGTTCCAGTTTGACGGCTTCGCTGACCGTGCCGCCGACGTTCAGCTCGATGCCGCTGACCGTCGCCTTGCGGAAACCCGGCGCTTCCACGCTGAGCGTGTATACGCTGGGCTGCAGGGTAGGGAACACGAAATAGCCGTCCGGACCGGCCGTAGCTTCGATGCGCACCTGCGTGCGGTTGTTGACCAGCGACAGCCGGGCGTTGCCAATCACCGCGCCGCTGGAATCCTGGACGGTGCCTTCCAGTCGCGAGGTCGCAACCTGCGCGCTCAGAGCCCCGCAGGTAAGCATCAGCAATGTCAGAGCGCTGTATGGAGAACGCATGGGAACCCCTCTCACGTAGCGTTGTTGAGTATTATAACCCCTTCGTGGCCTTTCGCAACCATCGACTGGCGGTTTGAGGCTAGCTCAAGGACCGGTCCGCCGCCGCGCCGTTACCCGCCTGCAAGATCGAGATCAGGGTTCGCCGAACTCAGGCATGTCAGCTTCCGGCAGCGGGTTTTGGGTGCTCGATGACTATGCTAGGGTCGCGCCTTCCAAAACAGCGTGGAGTCGTGCGCCTGTATTCGCGGTAGGGTTCCCGAACCTAGCGCAAAACACGCTGGCAAGTGCGCAACGCCTGGTTGCGGATGGCGCAGCCGGATCTGGCGCCGCTGATCCCTCTGGGATTCCGGCCACTTCACTCCCTCCACGCCAACCAAAGATACAGCCCTAAGCCAATAAAGAGAACGATCGGCAACAACCACTTCCTCCGGATTAGCAGCCTGCGCAAAGGCGCTATGCCACTCCCGGTCAGCACGAAAATACCCATCCCGAGAGCGATCAAACCCACGGGCCAGACAAGCGGTCCGTCGGTGGGGCCGCGATAGGCTCTGCTCACAAACTTCACGTCCCGGCAACCCACGTAACCTCAGAACTCCTATGGTAGCTGGTCTGGAGGTGGGGCTATGTGGTTAACGTCGACGAGGTGGAAAGTAAGAATCGGACCACTGTCGAGCAAGTGGGGCCTTTCCTTGTTCAGGTCGGCGACGAGCATTTCGAGGGCG
>JACOSH010000531.1 GCA_016178945.1 Acidobacteriota bacterium | reverse complement strand
CGGCATCAGCCGCCAGATGACGCTCGACCTCGCGCGCCAGCTCGCCATTCCGGCAATTGAAGGCGACATCGATCTCTTCGACGCGGCGGCCTGCGACGAGATGTTCCTGACGTCCACGAGCCTCTGCATCGCCGGCGTGCGCGCTTTCAACGGCGCCAAGGTCGGCGACGGCCGCGTGCCCGGTCCGGTCACCAGGCGCCTGACCGGCGCCTACATCGCCGAGGTGGGCTGCGATTTTGTGAAGCAGTATCTGGATCGGCTGAGCTGAGGCGCGGTCATCCGGATCGGCGCCAGGGTTTGTGGCGCATTCCCGGCGAAGAAGCCTATCGAGCGGCTGTCGGCGCGCCCATCACCCGAGGCCGCGAACGCGATCTGCCGCCCCTCGGGCGAGTGGGCAAAATCGGCGGGCCGGTCGGTGGCGGGCTCGAGCCGCGTGTCGCGCGCCTTGTACACTTCGCCCATCCCTCCCGCTCCGATCGGAGAGGTGACTTCGTAGGGACCGAGTTTTGTCGCCGGCGGAAAGCGGCATGGGAATGAGTCAACTGAGTTTAGCCGATCAGAAAGCGGCTTGCGCCGCTTTGGCTTCGGCCTTTTGCATGACCCGCAGCGCGTTGCCCCCCAGTACTTTCCGGACATCCTGGGCGGAGAATCCCCGCGCTTTGAGCGCGGCGACCAGGTTCGGCGTCTTGCCGATATGTTCCAGGCCTTTGGGCAGCTTGAGTCCGATACTGTCGAAGTCCGAGCCCAACCCGACGTGGTCGATCCCGGCGACAGTCGCTGCGTGTTCGATGTGATCCACCAAACGGCTCAGCGGCGGCTGTCCGATGATGGCGACCTCCTCCAGGTTGAGTTTCCAAAGCTCTTCGGATAACCTCTTCTTGTCGCTGCTGAACTGCTGGACAACGTCACGGCGCTTTCGGCCAATCCCGGCCAGCTCCGGAAAGCGCGCCCGGTGTTCGTCGTCGAGCATGCCGCTATAGTAGGCCACGCCCAACACGCCGCCGTTCTGAGCCAGGGCCTTGAGCATATCGTCGGTAAGATTCCGCGGGTGGTTGGCGACACGGCGGCAGGCGGCGTGCGTGTTCAGGATCGGCGCGCTTGAAGCGTCGAGCGCGTCATAGAACGACCGATCGGAAGCGTGCGCCGTGTCGACCATCATGCCGAGCCGGTTCATCTCGCGGACAACCTGCCTGCCGAAATCCGTGAGACCCTCGGTCCGTCGGGGTACTCGGCCGCGCCGGCCCATGGCGTGTTCCCGCTGTGAGTCAGACCCAGATACCGCGCTCCCAACCGGTAAAGCTGGCGCAAAACTTCGATGCTCGAGTCGATCATGTGACCTCCTTCGACTCCCAGCAGTATTCCGATCTTGCCCTCCCGCTGGGCCCGCGGCACGTCGCGCGAAGTCGTAGCCAGGATTAGATCGTTCGGGTGGCGTTTGATCTCCTCGACGATCAGATCGGTGATCTTCAGCGCCTGCTTGACCGCTTCCACTGGCGTGATGTTTCGGGCCGGAGCGAACACGGCGAAAAAGGCGGCGTTCAGGCCGCCTTGCTTCATCTTGGGGATGTCGACGCAGGTGTACCAGTGGCTCTCCGCCAGGTTCAGACCTTCCTGCAGTATTCGCGACGGCGTGTCGATGTGGAGATCGAAGTAGAGCGGGCCGGTGCCCGCTTGCAGCGCGGAAGAGGGCTCCGCGGTAGCGGCGCGGGAACCGAGAAGGGTAGCCGCGGCGGCTCCCAATTCGCGTCTTGTCAGCATGGCAGTCCAATCATATCCGTTGCGCTTCAACCGCGCTCGACTCTAACCTGGAGATGAGAGAGACCGTTCCGAAGGAGAAACAAATGCAAAAGCGCAAACTTGGGAATAGCAACCTGGAAGTCTCGGCTCTCGGGCTCGGCTGCATGGGGATGAGCTTTTCTTACGGCCCGCCCAAAGACAAGCAGGAGATGACCTCTCTTCTCCGGGCGGCCGTGGAACGCGGCGTCACATTCTTCGACACGGCCGAGGTCTACGGCCCGTTCTTGAACGAAGAGCTCCTGGGCGAAGCCCTCGCTCCCTTCCGTGACCGGGTGGTGATCGCCACCAAGTTCGGGTTTGACCTCAGTCCTGATTTCGATCCCCGCGGGATGAAGGGCGCGCCGGGCCTGAACAGCAGGCCGGAGCGCATCAAGCAAGCCGCCGAGGGCTCGCTCAAGCGGCTCAGGGTTGATGTCATCGACTTGCTCTATCAGCATCGGGTTGACCCGAGCGTGCCGATCGAAGACGTAGCTGGCGCGGTGAAGGACCTGATTCAGGAAGGCAAGGTCAAGCACTTCGGCCTTTCCGAAGCCGGAGTGCAAACCATCCGTCGCGCGCACGCGGTCCAGCCGCTCGCGGCTCTCCAGAGCGAATATTCGCTGTGGACCAGGACTCCGGAGAAGGAAGTGATACCAGCTCTTGAGGAACTCGGAATCGGCTTTGTCCCCTACAGCCCCCTGGGCAAGGGCTTCCTCACGGGCAAGATCGGCGAAACGGCGACGTTCGACAGCTCCGACTTCCGCAGCACCCTGCCTCGCTTCACGCCGGAGGCTCTCAAGGCGAATCAGGCCCTGATTAAGCTGCTCGCCGGCATCGGGGAACGGAAGAAGGCGACGCCGGCTCAGATCGCACTCGCCTGGCTGCTGGCCCGGAAGCCGTGGATGGCGCCGATCCCAGGCACCACCAAGCTGCATCGCTTGGACGAAAACATCGGGGCAGTCTCGGTCGAACTCACGCCGGACGATCTCCGCGACATCGAGAACGCCGCCTCCAGGATCACGGTGCTAGGGGCTCGGTACCCCGAAAAGCTGGAGCAGATGACCGGTCGCTAAACGTTAACGGACTGTCCGCCGTGCCCTCCGGGTGGCCGGCGGCCGGGAAGTATCATTAGGTCAAGGAGTCGGGAGCCGTGACCACGCGTCCAAGCAAGGTTCACACTCAACTCGGCCGAGCCGCGGTCCGGATCTTTGCCGCCAATGATCGCATAAACCAGCTTCTCATCCAACATCTCGACCCTGCCGCCTGGAGAGCCAGACCGCCCGGCAAGGCCCGTACCATTGCGGCCATCTTCACCCACATGCACAATGTCCGGTCCAAGTGGGTCAGGCTTACGGCGCCGCACCTGAAGGTTCCAGCACAGCTCAACCGCGCGCACTGCACGCCGCGGCAGGCTCGTGCGGGATTGGCCCAGAGCGCCGCTCGCTGCGCGGAGATGCTCGCGGAAGCGCTCGGCGATGGTGGCGGCCGCATCGGGAAGTTTCGCCGGGACGGCTGGGCGCCGCCTTGGCCGGTTGGCCAGGAAATGCTCTGCTACATGCTTGCTCACGAAGCCCACCATCGCGGGCAGGTGTGTATGCTCGCGCATCAGCTCGGATTCCCGTTGCCGAAAGCGGTGGCGTACGGGATCTGGAATTGGGAAAAGCTGTGGAAAGAGTGCGGGTCTCCGGGCGGCCCCGGCTGCGATTAGCGGGGTTCACGCTGATTCGTTCGCGCCAGGTCACAACGTTATTGTCGACCGGCCCGGGGCCGCGGATGTCACGTTCCGGCCGCTTGAGTCTGAGGGGCCGGGCGGCAGGCGCGGTTGAATCGGCTTGCCGGTATCAACTGGACGTTGTCGGACCTCCGGCGCCATGTGCGACAGCGTGCCCACCACCGCGCCGGCTTCG
The DNA here is from genome assembly GCA_016178945.1 of Acidobacteriota bacterium. Taxonomy (GTDB): domain Bacteria; phylum Acidobacteriota; class Terriglobia; order Bryobacterales; family Bryobacteraceae; genus JACOSH01. Next base: position 879 of record JACOSH010000531.1, on the reverse strand, counting down.
GTGAGTTGCTCCTCCGAGCGCGTCGCCTCCTCCGGCCCCGCGATCAGCCGCTTGGCCAAGCCGAAGTCCAGCACCTTGGGCCGCCCTTCCGGCGTGATGATCACATTCAGGCTCTTCAGGTCGCGATGCACCACGCCCCGCTCATGGGCATGGGCCAGCGCATCGGCGATCTGCGCGCCATATCGGATCACCACCTCCACCGGCAGCCCGCCGCCGGAGACCAGGGCGCTCAGGGGTTGGCCGTCCACCAACTCCATCGCGATGTACGTTTCCCCGTCGGCTACACCCGCTTCGTGGATGGTGCAGATGTGGGGATGATTCAAAGACGACGCGGTCCGGGCCTCCCGCAACAGGCGGGCGCGCGCGTTTTCGCCCACCTGAGCCTGCTCCCCCACAACCTTCAGGGCCACCGAGCGCCCCAGTTGCGTATCGCGCGCCCGGTAGACGACGCCCATACCCCCGGCGCCGATCCTTTCCAGGATCAGGTAGTGCGCCAGCGTGCGGCCAACCATGCTGGTATTTTAGGACAACCGGCGTCGTCCTGAGCCCTTGAATCGCACCCGTGGCGGCGGCCGCAAGTTTCAGGACTACCTGCACCCTGAAAATCACCTTTCCCGCTCAGCGACTGGCGAAAAACGGGGAAAGGCATTGCCTGACGGGACACAAGTCATTATGATTACAGAAACTGCCGGCAGCCCATTCCGAAAGGATCTCGATCTCTGAGCCTGCTGCACCCCATCTCCGGCTGTGAGAAGGCTGACCGAAAGGCCGATGTGGTCTTCATCCACGGCCTCGGCGGCGATGCCTTCGCTACGTGGCGTCATGGCGAGGACGACTCGACCTCGTGGCCCCACTGGCTCGGCCAGGAATTTCCCGATG
>JACOSH010000530.1 GCA_016178945.1 Acidobacteriota bacterium | reverse complement strand
TTCAGGAAAGGCATGACGGCGATCGAGCGCGGCGGCTTGCGCGCGGAGCGGAGCACCCAAACCCCGGCCGCGGCCGCCACGGCGAGGACGCCCGCTCCGCCCATCCGCGCGAGTGTCCTCCGCGAAAGGCGATTCCCGGCCGGGGCCAGGACCGGCACATATGCGCCTCTATGCAGCTCGATGACGATCGGATCGCGCCGCCCAGAGCCCGCGTAGTACCGCCGCAAGCGCGAGCGCAGTTTGTGCGCTTCCTGCCGCACGGTCGGGTCGGATCGCGGATCGGAGTCCGGTTTCAACCCATAAACCTCCACCCCGATAACGCGCTCGTCGAGCGCGTCGCTCTTTCCCTGGAGGGTCTGCTCCACGATGAATCGGAGGAAGTGGCTCAGACGGTCGGCCTGGGCGAAGCCCCGGCTGGCCAATACCTTCTCCAGTTGCGCCCGCACGGCATCCTCGGCAAGAGTCCCGTCAGCGCCGGGTTTTCGCTTCCGCGGAGTGGATTCCATGGTTTACCGGCCGGCCAATCCACAGCTTACCTCAGACGGCGGCACCGCCCTACTTGTTCCGCCGCCGCGGACGCTCCGGTTCCACCAGCGAGAATTGGAGCTTGCGTTCGGTCGAGTCCACGCGGTCCAGGCACACCCGCACGCGGTCGCCGATGGAAAATTCGCGCCGGGACCGGGCTCCGATGATCTTGCGGGCGGTTTCATGGTAGGTGTAGCGGTCGCCGGGCAGCAGGTCGATCGGAACCAGGCCCTCCACAAACAGGTCCGTCAGCTCGACGAACAATCCGAACCGGGTGGCGCTGATGATGAGGGCGTCGAAGATCTCGCCCACGCGTTGTTCCATGAACTTGGCTTTCTTCCACTCCACCAGCTCGCGCTCGGCGTCGGCCGCGCGGCGCTCGTTGCGGGAGCAGTCTTCGGCGATGTCGTGCAGATCGGTCTGCGAAAGGCCGGCCGGGCGGCGATCGAGCCAGGCGCCCAGCAGCCGGTGCACGATCAAGTCCGGATAGCGACGGATGGGCGACGTGAAATGCGTGTAAGTGGCCGCGGCCAGTGCGAAGTGGCCCGCGTTTTCCGTGCTGTAACGGGCCTGTTTCAAGGAGCGCAGCAGCAGGTAGCTGAGGATGCGCTCCTCTGGCTTGCCTTCCAGCTTGGCCACCAGTTTCTGGTAGTGGTGGGAAGAGATCCGGAGCCCGCCGTCCGCCAGCTCGATTTCCTTGCGCGTCTTGGAGCCGTCACGGCGCTTGTCGCTGAATCCGAACCGGCGCACGGGGATGGCGCCCACGCCCAACGAATAGCCGAACTGCCGGGCAGCCTCTTCGAACTCCATGACCCGCTTGGGATCGGGCAGCTCGTGGATGCGAAAAACGGAGGGCCCCGCGCTTTCCAGCCGGGAGGCAACAGCTTCGTTGGCCGCCAGCATGAACTCTTCGATGAGGCGGTGCGCCACGTTGCGCGGCGAGCGCGTGACCCCCGCCATAGCGCCCCACTCGTCGAACTCGATCAACGGCTCGGGCAGGTCGAAATCGATCGAGCCGCGGCGCACACGCTTGCGGTTGAGGATCCCGGACAGCTCCCGCATCAGCTCGAAGCGCTCCACCAGCGGACGGTAGCGCTCCCGCGGCCCTGCGTCTCCTTCCAGCAGCAGGTGGACGGTGGTGTAGGTCATGCGCTCGACGCTGCGAATGACTCCTCGGGTGAACTCCTGGGACACCACCTCTCCGCGATGGTCGATTTCCAGCAGCGCGCTCAGCACCAGCCGGTCCACCTGCGGGTTCAACGAGCAGATGTTCGTGGAGAGCTCGAAGGGCAGCATGGGCACGGCGCGGTCCGGGAAGTAGACGCTGGTGCCGCGCAGGCGCGCCTCTTGATCGATGGGCGAGCCGGGGCGCACGTAGTGGCTGACATCGGCGATATGGACGTGCAGCGCGTAGTTGCCGCTCTCCAGCCGGTCCACCCACACGGCGTCGTCGAAGTCGCGCGCCGTCTCGCCGTCGATCGTCACAATATCCAGGCCGCGGAAATCCCGCCGGCCCTCCAGCTCCTTGGCCGTGATCGCCGTGAGGATCCGCTCGGCCTGCTCGATCACCTCCGGCGGAAAGCGATGCGGCAAGTGGTGCTTGCGGATGACGATCTCGACATCCACGCCGAAATCGCCAGGCCGGCCCAGGATCTCGATGACGCGGCCCACCGCGCGCTCGCCGTTATCGGGGAATTCCAGCACCTCGACGTTGACGATCACGCCGTCGAGATCCTGCGGGCCGGAAACGGCCATCCGCTCCACGCCGATCCGATCGACCTGGGCGGAAGTCTCGGGAACCTCCAAGCCTTCCGGAATCTCGATCCAGTGCCGGATGCGCTCGTCGTGCGGCACAACGAACTGGCCGCGGCGCGTCACCCGGAACTCGCCCACGACGGTCGAATGGGCGCGCTTGAGGATCTTCAGGATTTCGCCGTCGGCGCGCCCTCCGGGCTCGATCCGCGCGATCCTGGCCAGGACGCGGTCGCCGTGCATGGCCTTTCCGGCCTCGCGAAGGAAGATGTCGCCCTGGATGCCTTCAATGGGGCGGTCTGAGATGAGAAAGCCGTAGCCGTCGCGGTGGAGGCTGAGCCGTCCGGCAGCATAGTCGCGGCAACGGGAGGCGGCTGCAAACTGGCCGGTCCGGTACTCGATCAGCTCGCCGCGGCGGGTCAATCGCGCCAAAGCCAACTCCAGGTCGGAGCGCGCCAGGCCCCGGCTGCCCAACTCGCGTGTCAGGTGCTTGAAACCGGCCCGCGCGTGCGGCAACCCTTCGATGTGCGCCAGGAGTTCGCGGTCGGTCATCCCAGGCACAATAGCAGAACGGAAGCGGTCAGCGCTCAGCGGTCAGCGTTCAGCTTTTGCAGCTAACCCGATGGAATGCTGAGCGCTGAATGCTGAACGCTGACCGCCGCCAATCTAAAACACGTACTTCAGCGCGAACTGCAGGTTGCGCATGTTGGTGCGGGTTCCCCGGATCTGCCCGAACCCTGGACTGGAGGCGGTGGTGTTCGGATCGCCCCAGATAGGATGGTTCGGGAAATTGAAAGCCTCGAAGCGGAACTGCAGCTTCTGGCTCTCGGTGACGCGGAAATCCTTGAGCGTCGAGAAATCCCAACTGATGATGCCCGGCCCGATCAGCGTATTGCGGCCTACATTGCCGAACGTGTAGCGCGGCTGCACCACGTAGGCAGCGGTATTGAAGAACCGGTTGGGGTCCTGCTGGCCGCGCGGCAGATTGGGATTCTGGCCGGTGGCGTTCGGCCGGTCGAAGCCGGCGCCCGTGTTGGAGATATCGCTGCCCGAGTAGAGGTTCAGAGGGAATCCGGTTTGCAGCGTGACGATGCTTCCCACCTGCCAGCCGCCGATCGCCAGATCCGCCGCGCGGCTGGAGAGGTTCACCCGCTTGCCCTTGCCCACCGGAATGTCGTAGAGAACCGAGGTCACCATCCGGTGCGCGGTTTGGAATGCCGACAACGCCCGCTCGCAGCGCATGCAGTTGCTGTTCTGCGGGAACAGCGTATCGTTATTCTGCACCCGGATTCCGCTGGTTTCATCGATCGATTTCGACCAGGTGTACGCCATCAGGTAGCTGATGCCGGAGCTGTAGCGTTTCGTCAGCTTCAGGCCGAGCGAGTCGTAGTGGCCGCGTCCGCCGTTGTCGACCAACTGGATGCGCCCGAAGTTGAAGTACGGCGACCGCTCATACACGGCGCCCACCGCTCCCGGGATGGCTTCGTTGACCGCGCGCAGGTTCTCCAGCTTGCGGCTTACCGATCCCAGATAGCCCACCTCCAGCAGCGTGCCCAGCGGCAGCTCCCGCTGCACGTTGAGCAGGTACTGGATGGAATACGGCGTCCGGCGCTCGTACTTGTTGGCGAAGGAATAGGGACGAATCACGTTGGCGACCCCTCCGGCGATCGAAGCCAGGCCGTTGTCCCAGGTCAGGTTCGGGAAATCGTCGCGGGCTTCGTCGCGCAAGCGGCCCGACAGGTTGCGGGCCATGTCGAAGCGCGGGTTGCCGGTGTCTTGTGAATAAAACATGCCGGCGCCGGTGCGGATCACCCACTTGGAAGTCGGATTCCAGGTGATGCCCAGACGCGGGGCGAAGTCGTTGTTGTCGCGCGACACCAGCCGGTTGCCCATCCGTCCGTCGCGAATCGTGCCGATCTCCGGCCAGCGCAAGGACACTCCCTGGTAGGGATCGCCGTTGCCCTGTCGCAGAAACAGCGGGAAACGGCTGCGGTCGGCCACGGTCGGGGTCGAATCCATGAACGGAATAAAGACCGTGAACAGGGTGCCGGTCTGGTCCTCCCAGGGCGGAGTGTTCTCATAGCGCAGGCCGAGCGCCAGGGTGACTTTCGGCGTCAGCTTCCAGGTGTCGTCCACGAACAGGACAAACCCGGTGGCGCGGAACTGCGCCGCGGCGATGGACACGGCCGCCTCCGGCCGCCTCACCTGCCCGAGCAGAAAGTCGGCAAAGGCGTCGCCGCCGGCGTTGGCGCCGGGATTGCGGCTGGCGTTGATCTCAAAGCCGAACGAGCCGCGGGCGAACTGGTTGCCCACCTGGTTGTACTGGTCGTTGCGCACCTCGCCGCCCCATCGGAAGGTATGCTTGCCGCGGATCCAGGAGGTGTTGTTCACGAACTGCAAGGCCCGGTTCTGGTTCTCGTAGGGACCTTCGGAATCGTCGCCAAAGCCGCTATAGTTGGTCAGCCCGACGCTGGGGAGGCCCCAGGCGACCGCCGGTCCGCCTTTCAAGCCGGGAATGCCCAACTCCTCGACCACGTTACGCACGAAGGCCAGCTCGCGTCCGATCGAGTTGTAGAAGCGGGTATACCCAAAGCGGGTCTCGTTCACGATTGACGGCGACAGCACCCGGGTATTCGACCCCATGTACTGCTCCACGTTCGTCAGCACAGCCGAGCCGTTCAGCTTCAGACCCTGATCGAGCTGGTTCTCGTCGCCCCAGCTATACCTTCCGCTCCAGTTGGACTTGGAGGACTCGACGAAGTCCATGCGCGTGACCAGAGTGTCGCGATTGATGGGACGGCCCAGGCCCTGCTGGTGGTTGGAGCTGCGCTGGGCGTTCGGCAGATTCGGCGCCGGATAGAACTCCAGCAGCTTGATGGAGGTGGGATGAATCCTGGTCTTGGGGATGATCCCCCCCGCAAAGGGCTGCGCGAGGATACGTCCGTCCGCCTGGCGGACGCGAGTGGTGGGGTCGAAGATGCCGGCCGCCAACTCGCTGAAGTTGCCGTCCCGCATCGCCGCGCTCGGCAGGCTGTAGACGCCCTGCACCGTCCGGCGCTGCCGGAAGGCTTCGTAGTTGGCCATGAAGAACAGACGGTTCTTGCCGTTGAAGATCTTGGGAATCCACACCGGACCGCTCACCATGAACCCGTACTGGTTCCACTTGAACGGATCCTTCGGAGGGCGCGCCGAGAGGAAGGCATAGTTCTTGGCGTCGAACTTGTCGTTGCGCAGGAACTCGAACAGCGCGCCATGGAAGTCGTTGCCGCCGGAACGGGTCAGGACGTTGATCTGCGTAGTGCCGCGCCCAAACTCCGCCGGATAGACGCCGGTCTGCACCTTGAACTCCTGCAGCGCGTCAATCGAGGGCTGGATCACGAACGTGTTGAAGTTCGGGTCGGTGTTCTCGACGCCGTCCAGCGAGAAACGGTTAAAGGAGTTCCGCTGCCCGGCCACGGCGATGCTCTGCGCGGCGCGCTGCCCGCCCTGCCGCGACCCGGCTTGGCCGGCGCTGGGGAAGCCATAGCTGACGTTGGGCGCCAGCGCCACCAATTGCAGGTAATTGCGCCCGTTCAACGGAAGCTCCACGATGCGCTTGTTCTCCACCACGGTGCCGACCGTGGAGTTCTCCGTGGAAAGGATCGCCGCCTGAGCCGAGACGTCAATCGATTCGCTGACCTGGCCGACCTGGAGCTCAAAGTCGATGCGCGCGTTTTGCTGCACCTGGATCTCCACCTGGTTGCGCGTGGTGGTCTTGAAGCCCGCCTTCTCGACCTTGATGTTGTAAATGCCCGGCGGCAAGGACGGGAACCCATAGACCCCCGAGTCGTTGCTGGTGGCGTTACGCGTGGCGTTGGTGGCCACGTTTGTGATCGTGATCGAGGCGCCGCCGATCACTGCGCCGGTCGGGTCGCGCACTTCGCCGGTGATCTCGCCGAAGGTCTGCCCGAACACCGGCAGGCTGAACAGGAGGATACAGATCGCCCAGGTCTTCAAATTTGTTCTCATATTCCGCTCCAACTCCAGTGGGATGTGCCCTAAAGCTAACAGGTGAGGTCATCATACCACGGCCCTGAAAGGGCTGCAACCTAGCGGCTTACGCTCACTTCACGGAACACAATCTTGGACCGCCCGTCGTGGTTCTGCAGCCCGATGAAGCCCTCATCCGGACGCGGCCCGCGCACCGGCTCGTACCACTGTTTGCGCGGAGGCGCCGGCTGATCGCCGCGGAAGCGGTTGACCACCTTGCCGTTGACCTTAACGATGGTCGTCTGGCCCTGTAACCGGACCTCCATCGTGTTCCATTCGCCGGGCTTCTTCTGGCGCTTCCCGGTGACCTTGCTCAGCGAGTAGAGCGCGCCGGTGGAGTGCCACTCGTCCCCCGCCCCGTCGATCTGGACCTCGTAGCCGTTGTGAACTCCGTACCAGGGATCCTTGGGCTCCTCCGGCATCCGGATATACAGGCCGGAGTTGTCCTTCTCGCCGGAGGTCTTGAACACAACCCGCAGGGTGCAGTTGCCGAATTTTCGCCCGGTGTAGTAGAGCAGTCCCATGCCGCCTTCCGTCCGGAGCATGCCGTTCTCGACCACGAAACGCCCGGGTCCCACCTGCTTCCAGCCCTCCAGGTCCTTGCCGTTGAACAGCGGCTGCCATGCCGCGTGCGAGACGCACGTCCACACCACCAGCGCAATAGCGGTTCTCATAGGGAATATGATCGCACGAGCCTACTCCGGAGGCATTTCCGAGAACTCCAGCTTGCGCCGGAAGCCTCCGGTCTTGACGGCGGCGTAGGCGATCCCCACCGCCAGCCAGGCGCCGCCGGCCATCAGAGCGGGCGTGTTCAACCGGATCCAAAGCAGGAAGCACACCATAAAACCGAGCAGCGGCGGCACGCAGTGGGTCAGCTTTTTCTCCCGGTCCCGCACGTAGTAACGGAGGAACGCCGCCAGGTTCACGCCCATGAATCCCAGGATCGCCCCGAAGTTCAGCAGCTCGGCGCCGAGCTGATAGCTGATGGTGAACGCGCCGGCCAGCGCGATCGCGCCGGTCAGCAGCACGTTGTTCCTGGGGATGTTGCGGCGCGGATCGAGGGCGCCGAAGAACGATTGCGGGATCACGTTGTCGCGCCCCATCCCGTAGAGCAGGCGCGCGCCGGCCAATTGGGCGCCCATGCCCGACCCGACGGTGGCCACCAGCAGCGTCAGGTTCACCGCCTGGAACAGCCAGGCGCCTCCGGCGCGTCCGGCCACATGCACGAAGGCGGTGTCCGCGTCGGGATAAGTGGCGTACTGAGGCCAGACAAGCTGGCCAAGGTATACTTCGGCCATCGACAGCAGGCCGGTCACGACGCAGGTGAACACGGTCGCCAGCAGGATATTCCTGCGTGGGTTCTCCACTTCTTCCGACAGGGTCGAGATGCCGTCAAACCCGATGTAGGTCAGCACCGCCAGCGAAGTGCCCGTGGAAATGGACCGGAACGAGAAGGTGGCCGGGTCGTAGAACGGCTTGACCAGGTCGACCCCCGGCGCGTGCAACAGGTAGCGCACCGCGGCCACGAAGAAGACCACGATCACCACGCTCATCCCGGTCACCAGCACTTCGTTGGTGCGCGCGCTGGCGCGGATGCCGCGCAGGTTGAGCATGGTGAACAGCACGGCGAAGAAGACCGCCCACCCGGCGTAGGGGATCTCGGGTACGATGTTGCCGGCGGCCTTGGCGCACCAGATGGTGCAGATGACCGGATTCAGGACGTAGTCCAGCGTCATGGCCCAGCCGGTCAGGAAGCCCAGCCCCGGATGGATCTCGCGGCCCACATAAGTGAAGGCCGATCCCGCGCTGGGATAGGCGCGCGCCATGCGCCCGTAGCTGATCGCGGTGAACAGCATCGCAAACATGGCGATCAGGATGGTGGTGACGACGTGCCCTTTGGCCTCCTGGCTCACCACGCCGAACAGCGGCATGGGCGCCGTCGGCTGGACCAGGATGATGCCGTAGAAGATCAAGTCCCACAGGCCCAGCGCGCGGCGCAGCCGGGGCGGTTGGGTGGTGGCCGATGTGGACAAGCCTCCGATTGTACCAGCAACCGGGCCTTACCCAATCGCCGGAAGCGGAGCGCGGAAGCGCCCGTGGAAGATCTCCCCGAACAGCTCCAGCACCTGATCGTGGATCGCGCCGTTGTCGGCCAGCACGGTGGGGCTGGCCAGCCGGTGCTCGGCGCCCTTCATATCGGAGACGCGCCCGCCGGCCTCGGCCACCATCAGGACGCCGGCCGCCATGTCCCACGGATTCAGTCCAAACTCCCAGAAGGCGTCCAGCCGGCCGCAGGCCACATAGGCCAGGTCGATGGCGGCCGAGCCGGCGCGCCGCACCCCGTGCGTGATCATGGCCATCTGGTGATAGAAGTGGACGTTGACGTTGAGGTGCCGCTTGCGGCTGGGGAATCCGGTGGCCACCAGGCTGTCTTCGAGCCGCCCGCATCCAGAGACGCGGATGCGGTGATGGTTCAGCCAAGCCCCCGCGCCGCGCTCGGCGGTGAACAATTCCTGCCGGGTGGGATCGTAGACCACGCCCGCGATCAGCTCGCCGGCCCGCTCCACCGCCAGCGTCACGTTAAACACGGGGAAACCGTGGGCAAAATTGGTGGTGCCGTCCAGCGGGTCGACATACCAGCGGTAGTCGGAAGTCCCCTCGTGCCCGCCTCCCTCCTCGGCCACAATGCCGTGCGACGGAAAGTGCGAGCGCAGCCGGTCGACCACCAGTTGCTCGGAGGCGCGATCGGCCTCGGTGACCAGGTCGTAGTCCCCTTTGAGCTCGAAGGCGACGCGGCGCTCGAAGTAGTGGGCCAGCAGGTTTCCGGCCTCGTGCGCGATGTCGACCGCGGTTTCCAGGTAGGAGGCCAAGGCCTAGGCGCCTTCCTCGATCACGTACTTGATGTCGTGCTTGAAGATGAACAGGTTGGGCTCGCCCTGGCGCGTGATCCGGATGAAGGACTTGTCGTAGTATTCCACCACGCCGTGGACCTCTTCGTTGTTGCTCAGCCTCACCCGGACCGGAGTCTGTTTCTCGATTAATTCCTTGAGGTACTTGACTTCCTCGAAGGTCTGCTCAGGCGCGCGGGCGCCGCTCTTCCCTTTTTTGCTCACTAGTTCTCCTGCGAATCTCCATAATAGCCGTTGCGCGCGGAGACCCGCAAATCGGGCCGCTTCACCTTCACTTCCAGGCGGTGAAACCGGTTCTTGGTGGGCGGAACGTCCTTCGGATAGTAGCCGATCAGGTACTGGGTGCGCAGCTCCTTGAGAACGCCGGCCAGCGCCGCATCCAGGGCCGCCCCGACGCTGGGCGTGAACACCCGCCCGCCGGTGCGCTCCGCGTAGGTTTCCAGCGCGTGCTCGCCGCCGATATTGCGCCCGGCATCGTTGGTGATGGGCATCACCAGGAGCGAATAAATGACGGCGTCCGCCAATTGCGCCGCTTCCAGCGCCTTATGGAAGTCCACTCTGCTGGTGGTGTCGCCGCCGTCGGTGACCACCATGATCACTTTGCGCCCGTCGCGGCCTTCCAATTCTTCCGAGGCCAACAGGATCGCGTCGTAGAGGCTGGTGCCGGCCTCGCCCCGGATACCCTGGAGTTGGCGCTCGAGGGTGGAGTGATTCCGCGTGAAGTGCACCAGTTTGCGGACCTCCCAGTTAAAGGAATAGAGCGCCACCACGTCTTTCGGATTGCCTTCCGCGAAAAAGGCCCGCAAGAAGCGATTCACCGAGTCGATCTCGAACTTAAGATCCTTGGCGGTGGAGGCGCTGTTGTCGAGCAGGAGCGCGACGCGCAGGGGCTGCTCGGTCTGGCGCTCAAAGACCGCGATCTGCTGGGGAACGCCGTTGTCGGTGACGGTGAAATCCTATTTGGCCATGTCGCCGACCAACCGTCCGGCGCCGTTCTTGACCGTGGCCAGGATGCGGACCAGGCGCACATCGACGCGAAAGACCGTCTCCTGCTGGGCGGCCAGGACGGCCCCCGCGGCCAGGCTAGCGATCCGCAGCCACTGGCGCATTCCGGTCCCACTCTCCTTCCACCCAGACTTCGCCGTCGGCGAAGTGTTCCTTCTTCCAGATGGGCGCCAGGCGCTTCAGGCGGTCGATCCCTTCCAGGGCAGCGTCGAAGGCGGGCTTGCGATGCGGCGCCGTGACGATCACCGCCACGCTGGTCTCGCCGATCTCCATCCGGCCGAGCCGGTGCACCATGCCGATCCGGCTGATGGACGGCGTAGCGGCGGCGATATCCCGGCCGATGCGGGCCAGAGTCTTGATGGCCATCTCTTCGTAGCCTTCGTAGTCCAGGTAGCGCGTGGCGCGCCCCTTGGTGTTGTTTCGGACCACGCCCTCGAAGGTCACCACCGCGCCGTCCTCGCCGCGCAGGAGGTGGGCCACGATCTGGCGCGTATCGACCGGCAGGCGCGTGAGCGCGAAGAAGTGCCCTTCCGGATCGGCCACCTGGTGCGTGTAGCGGCCCGATCCTCCACTCACCGGCGGCAGGAAGGCCACCTCATCGCCGTCGCTCAGCGGGGTCGCCGGCGGCGAGAATTCCTGGTTGCGCGCCAGCACGATGCTCCCGGCCATCTCCCGCAGGCGCGGAAACTGCCGCGCGTAGTGGTCGAAGACCGTGGCCAACTGGGAGCCCGCCGCGAACTCGGCCTGGTCCTCCCCTCGGCCGGCGATGTCTTTCAACATGCCGAAAAACAGCACTCTGACGCGCATGGATACTTGTAGTCTAACAGACGGGTGCGGAAGAACGGCGGTTTCACGCGCGCGCGTACGTCTTCGCCACGCTGAACTGGTAAGATCAGGCCATTGCGGACCACCGTGGACATCCCCGACGCTGTGTACCGCAGGCTTAAGTCAACAGCAGCCGAACGGCGCTGTTCGGTCAAGGAGCTCATCCTGCGGGGCATCGAAAAGGAGCTGAAAACCGGCCTCCCGGCAAAAGGCAGAGTCGAGCTTCCCATCGTCCGTTCCAAGCAGCCAGGAACGCTTCATCTGACGAACGAGCAGATCTATAAGATCATTCCTTTTCCCTGATGTGAACGACTGGCTCGCTCTCACCAATCCCGTCACGTACACTCAGAAAGTCGTCGCAAGAACGCCGAGGATGGGTATACAATAACGACACACCGGTCGCTTACCGGGAGGGGTGGTTATGTTACATTTGTTACCTCGCGTGTTCTTTGTGGCCCTGGGCCTGGGCGTCGCGTGGGGGCAATTCGATTCCGGACAAATCTCCGGGTTTGTCCGCGACCCGTCGCAGGCGGTCATCACAGGCGCGGCCGTCACGGCCACCAACGAAGGCAACGGCCAGCAGCAGAAGACCACCAGCAACGCCAACGGCTATTTCGTCTTTCCCAACCTGCCGGTCGGCAACTATACCGTCTCGGCCGAGGTGCAGGGCTTCAAGAAGAGCAGTCAAACCGGAGTCATTCTGAACTCGGCGGCAAAGGTCAACATCGATCTGCTGATGGCGGTCGGGCAGCTCAGCGAATCCGTCGAGGTCCGCGCCTCCACCAGCCAGGTGCAGACCGAGACGGCCCAGGTCGGCCGCGTTGTCGAAACGAAACAGATTCAGGATTTGACCCTCAACGGCCGCAACCCGATTTTCCTGGCGTTGCTGAAGCCGGGGGTGTTGGGCGGCAGCATCGGCGCCTTCCAGCCGGATGACGTGACTAACGGAGGATTCAGCATCAACGGCGGTCGCGCCGACGAATACGTGGTCATGGTGGACGGCGCGGTTGCGACTCGCACCCGTTCGTCGGGATCGATGCTGGGCGCCCAGGATGTCGACAGCATCCAGGAGGTCCAGATCCTGACAGCCAACTATAACGCCGAGTACGGGCGCTCGTCGGCGGGACAGATCCGGTTCATCACCAAGAGCGGCACGCGCGAGCTGCACGGCGATCTGGTGGAGAACTTCCGCAACTCGGCGCTCGACGCCAACACCTGGACCCGCAACCTCAGTCCCGACCCAAGCCAGAACGGCGGGCCGGCGCCCTTCCGCTTCAACCAGTTCGGGTGGGACATCGGCGGGCCGGTGTTCGTTCCCGGCAAGCTCAATCGGGACCGAAGCAAGCTGTTCTTCTTCTGGGCCGAGGAGTGGATCAAGCGCCGCTCGGACGATACCGGCACCGGCACGGTTCCGAGCCTGGCCATGCGCAACGGCGACCTCAGCGAGCTGCTCAATGCGGCCAATCCTTTTTTCCGCCGCGTGCGCACCGTGAACGATCCCACTACAGGCAGACCGTTCCCGGGCAACATCATCCCGGCCGACCGGATCAGCCCGAACGGCCGCGCGCTGCTGCGCAGCTACCCGCAGCCCGTTCCCGGCTTCCAGCAAGGCACCTCGAACTGGATCGGCGTCTTTGCGCACCCCTCCGATACGCGCAAGGACACGGTCAAGATCGATGCCATGGTCAGCGACAAGCACCGGCTGACCTTCCGCGGCACCCACATTCCCTGGACCTTCAAGAGTCCGTTCGAAGGCGACATGGCCATGTTCCAGGCGCTCTGGTCGCGTCCCAACCGCACCGCGGCGCTCGCGCTCACCAGCACTTTCAGCCCAACCTTTATCAACGAGTCCACCTTCTCGGTGAATTCCGATGGCCTGGGCTCGATCTACTACAACCCGGAGTGCGGCGCCCGATGCGAGCGGCGCACCTACGGGATCAACTACCCGTACATCTTCCCCGGGACCAAGTGGTTCGATCAGAAACTTCCCTCGCTGTCGGTGGACGGGCTCAGCGGCATCAGCCTCAGCCCTTACCCCGGAACCTGGTCGGGATTCGTCTACGCGTGGTCGAACAACACCACCAAGATCCTGGGCAATCACACGCTGAAATTCGGCGTGTTCGTCGAGCGCTCGGGGCAGAACGATCACATTCAGTTCACGACGGCGACCGCTCCGGCGACGTTCAACGAGAATGGCCAGTTCCGCTTCCTGGACACCGGGAATCCGAACACCACCGGGCTGGCCATCGGCAACGCGCTGCTGGGGGCCTTCAACGATTACTCCGAGCTGGGCGGCAAGCCGATCACACCCTGGGTGGCCACCGCGTTCGACTGGTTCGCGCAGGATAGCTGGAAGGCCTCGCGCAAGCTCACGCTGGAGTACGGCGTGCGCCACTCCATCTGGCCGCCCTGGCACAGCCGCTGGAACAGCCTGGCCGAGTTTCATCCCAATTTTTACGATCCGGCCAAGGCCCCGGTGATCGACCGCGCCGGCGGATTCATCGTCTCCGGCGACCGCTACAACGGGATCGTCCTGCCGGGCTGCGGCCTGCCCAATGCCGAGGGCAACCGCTTCCCCGCCCTGCATACCGGCGAATTCGACCGCCTCTTTCACTGCCTGCCGGAAGGACTCGCCGAGACCCACTGGCTGGTGTTCCAACCGCGGCTCGGCGCGGCTTACGCCCTGACCTCCAAGACGGCGCTGCGCGCGGGGCTGGGAATGTTCGCGAACCGGACGATGGTCAACCGCGACACGGCGCTCGGCGGCAATGCGCCCTTCCAGCCTCAGCAGACCGTGATCAACGGCATCGCCGACGCACCCGCGGGCGCCACCAAGCGGGACTTCCCGTTCACCATGACGATCCAGGACCCGGTCTTCAAGGTCCCGACCGGGTGGAACTGGAACGCGACCGTCCAGCGGGAGCTGCCCTGGTCCACCACGGTCGAAGTCGCCTATGTCGGCCGGCGGGGACTGCACAATCAGCGAAAACGCAACATCAACCAGCTCCTGCCGGGCTCGGTGCAGGCCAATCCGGGAGTGAACCCGAATTTCCTGCGGCCCTATCGCGGCTTCGGCATTCTCCAGATTGCCGAGAACTCCGGCCTGTCGCAGTACCACGGCATGCAGGTCAGCCTGGAGCGGCGCTTCTCGACCGGCATTCAGTTCGGAGTGGCCTATACGCTGTCGAAACTCACCGATAACGCGTCGTCGCTCACCGACGTGATCCCGAACGCCTACAACGACCAGGATTACTACGGGTTATCGGACCTGGATCGCAAGCACGCGCTCATCGTCAACTACATTTATGAGCTGCCGTTCTTGAAGGGCGGCTCGGGCATCGCGCGCCGCGTGTTGGGCAACTGGGAGATCTCGGGCATCAGCCAGTGGCAGTCGGGCGCGCCCTTCTCGGTGCGGCAGGGCACCGACTACGCGGGGGTCGGCGCGGGCAGCGGAAACCAGTTCTGGAACCTCAGCGGCAATCCGAATCTGGAGCCCACCGGGTTCACCGATTCCGCGATCTGGTTCAACAAGGATGCTTTCACGCAGCCGTCGGCGGGAACCTTCGGCAAGCAGCCGCGCAATCTGCTGCGCAGCCCCGGCTTCCGCAACTGGGACATGGGCCTGCGCAAGAACTTCCCGACCCTCGAGGGCCAGAAACTACAGCTCCGGTTCGAGGTGTTCAACATCCTGAATCACCCCAATTGGGGCGGCGCAAACTCAAACCCGACCAGCGGCTCGTTCGGCCGCGTCACCTCCAAGGGCGGCAACCGTACCCTGCAACTGGCGCTGAAATACATCTTCTGATAAGGCTTCTTGGTCATTGCGATGCCCCCGGCTGCTCACCGGACAGGTCGATGCCCTGCTCCTCCCAGAAGTAATCCACGAATTGGGGAACGTTCGTGGCGAGGCTGTGCAGGAGGCGCGGCAGGCGTATGCGTACCGCCGCGGCTTGCTCATGCAGTTTGCCGGCAAAGAGACCGGCATCGAGATCGTAGAGCCCGCGCAGGAGCGTGGATGGCCCTTGTATGTCGATCTCCCATGGCCGCAGGGATGCCGCTGGGAAATGGCTTCGATGCACTCACGGACGAGATGACGAACACTCCCGGCGACCGCCACGTGCTCGCGGCGGCCGTTCGCTGCCACGCCGATCTGATCGTCACCTACAACCGGCGACACATTCGAAATATTCGTAACGTATCGAATCTTTCGCCGCCGGGCTGAGGATCGCTTCGATCTTGCTGGATTGTGCACGGTCTGCTGATGGGCCTATACTTACTGGCCCGAGAGCCAAGTCTATGACGAAACGCCTTGTACGCCCGCCAATCGCCGCGAGGCCAGATCACGTGCCGATTCCAGAGTGGCACAGGCAAGTGCTGGACAAGCGGATTACGGCCCACGAAGCGAATCCCGAAGTGGCGAGACCGTGGGACGAAGTGCGCGACAAAGTCCGCTTGAAGCTGGGCAGTGGATCAACGCGCTGATGCGCAAGTCAGATGCGGATCTTGCGCGGGGCCTGCTGGTTGGCTTCCCAATAGGTTTTCTTCAACGCGATAAACGGATCGCCGGGCGCAGGCTGCACTCTTCCTTTGGCATCGGTGGCGCGCGACGTCAGGGTGTGCTCGCCCGCTTTGGCGTCTTTCCAGTCGAAGGACCAGAAGATCCAGGTGTAGGGCTCCTGCCGGACCTCGGTGAGCTGGACCGTCTGCCAGCCGCCGTCGTCGATCTTGAGCTCGACGGTCTTGATCGGCGTCCCGTCGCTCCAGGCCGCGCCGCTCACCTGCAGCGTTCCATCGGCGCGCCGGACCACCCGGGCGGCCACCGACTTCAGGTTCATCCTGCCCACCGAGGTCTCCCGCCAGATCACCTGGTCGCCCTTCTGTTCCCCGCGGATGGTGACGTAGTCCCGGCCCATGAAGCGGTTCAGGAAGGGCCGGTCGTGCACCTCGATCCGGCTCAGCCACTTGACCCAGGCCACGCCGTACCAGCCCGGAACCACCAGCCGCAGCGGCGCGCCATGCCCGCGGGTCAAGGGCTGGCCGTTCATCTCGTAGGCCAGCAGGATGTCCGGCCGCGCGGCCTCCGCCACGGTGAGACTGCGGGCGAACTGCTGCGCGTATTCCTGGCCCCGGATCTTCTCCACTCCCCGATCGACGCCGAAGAACACCACTTCGATGCCTTCCGGCTTCCATCCGCATTCCTTGAGAAGCGGCGCCAGCGGCGTTCCCGCCCAGCGGGCGTTGCCGATCAAACCCCCCGCCGGCCCGTTGCCCGAGCATTCCAGTGTTGCGGCATACTCCCGCTTGGGCCGCTGTTTGATCTCTTCCAGGGATAGGGAGCGCGGCTTGTCGACCAGACCTCCGATCTCCAGGCGATCGGCCGCAACTTCCGGCGTGCCGTAATGCCCCACGGAAAACAGATGCTCGTTGGGCGTGAGCCAGGACGTGAGCTGGTCCCACGGCAGGGTCGGTTTCTCGGGATTCAGCGGCTTGGTGTCCAAGAAAGGAATCACCTCGCCCTCCGGCGCCGGTGCGCCGGCCAGCCACGCTGTCAGCCCGAATGCGGCGCTGCCGCCCAGAAATGCTCGCCGGGCCACTGCCGGCCTTGCGGGTCGTTGATGAGGGTGCATGTCTGTCCTCCCGGAGCCGTATTGTACCTCGGCGCTTCGGGAGCCGGGTGGCGCTATTGGCCGGTGCGGCAGCTTCCGCCCGCCGCGGCCGTCACCACGCGCTGTAAGTCGCCGGCATCGCAGCGGCCGTTGCCGTCCAGATCGCCCTTGCCGCAGTCGATCAATCCCAGGACCCGGTTGATGGCCAGTTGGACGTCGGCTCCATCCACCACCCCGTCGCCGTTGAGATCGCAGGCCGAGGGCGGGAAAGTCACGCTGACCTGGAGCTCCGAGGAGGTGGCGCCCCCGATGGAGATCGCGAGACCGGAATCCGGGTCGTTCCAGGCGCGGCCCGACACCAGCGCGGCGTCGGAGAAGTCGTTGGGATCGGCCAGCGGCGTGAAGTCGAGCAGCACGGATTGGCCCGTGTGTGCCGCGTCGTCCGGATCCTCGTAGTGGATCAAGGCGCCCGAGTAGAGATTCGAGCCATACAGGCCGAGCGCGGTGTCCCACTGACCGGCGGGCTGGCGGTACTCCACCCACAGCCACTTGTTCGAGCCGGGACGCTGGATCTTGAGAGCCTTCAGCCCCGGCGCCGCGCTTTCGTAGGGCGCGAGTGTGAAGACGCCGCTGCTGGTGACGGTCCGATAGTCCGCGCCGTTGTCGAGCCAGCCGAGGGCGGTCTTGTGTGGGGCCGCGTAATGGCCGATGAGCATGGTGCGGCCGACGCCAAAGTTCAGGCCCATGGCGGAGTACACATCCCAGTACTCCCGGAAGGTTCCCGCGACTCCCGGAGCCGCGAGCGGTTGCGCGCCATGATCCAGTGTGCTGGCGTGGTCGAGACCCAGATTGTGGCCCCCCTCGTGGGCCCCCACCGAGATCAGGTGGTCGGCGTCGGTGAGGTAGTCGGCGCGCAGCCAGGAGGTGGATGCGGTGAAGGTCCCTTTCGCCGAGCTGATCGGGCCGCAACCTAGGGTGGCAACGCCGATCGGGCAGCGGCCGGCCGGCGGCATGATTATGAAGATCCGGCTGAAGTTCCAAAGGTCGGTTACCAGGCCGGCCGCGGCGATGGCCGCGTCGCGAATCGCGCCCACGTCGTTACAGGTGAAGTCCGCGCTGAGAGTGAAGGGGCCGAACACCTGCCCGGCGGCCGTCATGCGGTTGTAGGAAGCCTCGCGCCAGTAGGTGTCGATCGAGTGGCTGGAGTTGAAGAACGCATTCTCGACAAAAGAGGGCGTGATATGGGCGGGCAGCCGCGTGCCCGGAAAATTGACCAGCAGCACGGCGATGTTCTGCGGTCCGGACGGCGAACAGGCCGTAGCCTGCGCCGCAGCGGTCTCCCAGGTGACTGCGCCGGCGGCCGGCGGGCTGGCGGGAAGGACTTCCAGTTCCTGGCCGTTCACGGCCAGCACATAACTCTTGCGGCTGGTGTGGAGCTCGAAATCGTCCGCCACCCGTACTTCCACTTGCTGAGCCGTGGACACATTGACCAGAAGCACAACGAGAGCCAGAGTCTGAACGGCGCGGCGAGCCATGTGTTGGTTTGAGTGACCAGTATGGCGTGCCCGCGGGGCGATGCCAATAGAGGACTCGTACAAGCCTCTCTAGTACGTTGGTTGGCGCCGGCACGGTACCGGAGTGCGCCGGTCCTAGTACGCGAGGGCTTGCGTCGCCTTCTTAGCGCGCCCGAATTGGATTTCTCCACTGGTTAACGCACGGCGGCTACAAGTCGGGAGCCGGAGTGCTACTGCAAAGCGGCCCTCTGGGCGCCGGGCCGGCCAGGTGCGCCACTGGCCGGATCATGCTCGCGGTGGTATTCTCATACATTCGGGGACGCCATGGCACTCATTCAATTCACCCGCAACCACACGGACCACTCGACTGACCGGGGCTACCAATTCGAGTTTTTCTGCGACCGCTGCCGCAATGGATTCAAGTCGGAATTCAAGGCCTCGGCGATCGGCATTGCGGGCAGCGCCATGCGGGCGGTCGGCAATCTCTTCGGAGGTCTGCTGGGGAGCGTGGGTCACAACTCCTATGAGATTGAGCGCGCGGTGCAGGGGACGGGTCATGATCACGCGTTCCGCGCGGCGGTCGAAGAGGCCAAACCGTACTTCCGGCAATGCACCAAGTGCAGCCATTGGGTGTGCCAGGCCACCTGCTGGAACAGCAAGCGGATGCTGTGCTATGACTGTGCGCCCGATGTCGAAGCCGAATTGGCGAGCGCTCAGGTGCACACACAAGTAGATCAGATGAAGCAGAAGCTCCGGGAGGTGGACCTCACCAAAGACATGAACCTCACCGCCGAGGCGGCGGCCCTGTGTCCGTCGTGTGGTGCGCGCACGCAGGGCGCTAAGTTCTGTCCCGAGTGCGGTAAGCCCTTGCGGCCCAAGAGCGAGTGCACGCGCTGCGGCGCCACGGTTGAGGCCGGGACCAGGTTCTGTCCTGAATGCGGCAATAAGATGACTTGAGCAGATGCCCGCCTACTCCGGAAAGTTCCAGTACACCGGCGAGAACGGCGAAGACCTCTGCCAGGGCCCCTGCCAGGTAGCGTTCGACCAGGATCGTTGCGTCGTCACGCCCTCCAGCGGAGCGCCGCTGGTCTTCGATTTGGGCGATGTCGACCGCGCCACTCCGGCGGAACGGGATCTTCACCTGGCGCTGTACACGGGACGCATTCTCACGCTCAACCACTTCGGCGGCGCGTTCTCCAACCTGAGCGGCGAATTGCTCGCGGCCTGGCGCGACCGGACTGTGCGATGCCTGCTGCTCAAAGATCTGGAACAAGTTGGCCGCTATCAGGCTGCCGCGAATCGCGCGCCCGGCGAGATCCGCATCTACAAGAGCAACGTCGCCTTTCTGCCGGAGGCTGGAACAGCCATCCAGTGGCGGTTTGCGGAAGTGGATTCGATCCTGTTCGAGGCCTCCACTTACAGCATCGTGCTGACGCGCGGCGGCGACCGGCTGGCGCTCTCGAAGCTCGCCAGGAAGACCGATGAAGTCCTGGCGAAGCTGCAAGAGACGCTGACTTCCCTGCGGAAAAATGCCGCTGCGGCGCTCCACGGCGTATTCCCGTTCCTGTCCCCTGACCAGTTGGCGCGACTCTCGACCGCCATGCCCGAAGGCCGCAGCACGCCGCTGGCGGTGCTGAACGAGATTCATCCCAAACTGGCTGACGCGCTGATCGGCCGGGCGGTGGACGAGCCGCTCCAAGCGTACTTCGAGGCGCTGCGGTCGCGGGCGACACAGGAACCACTGATGGCCGGCTTCAAATTCACCCGAGCGGATGAGGACGAAACCGGTGCGGAATCGTCCGATCCGGGAGGGGAGAAGACCCCTCTGTTCTTCTGGTTCTTCTTTCCGCTCCCGAATCAGCTCGCCGCGTGGGAAGCGACCACGGGCGCCGGGCGTGCGACCTACTTCTTCCGCGCTCCCTCGCCGTTTCCGGTGTCGATCGCGTCGTTGACGCGGGGCTTGGCGTCCGTCAACTTCCGCCGCGAGCCCGTGTATCTGCCGGATGAATCTCTCGAGCGGGATCCGCGCTTTCATCGTTACGCGATCGGTGCGCGCAAGTTGCCCGATCTGCGCAGCCTCCGCGCGGCCTACGTGGGCCGGGCGATTCATTCCTCGCTGGAAGAGTGGCGGACACAGATGGACGCGCTGCTTGCGGGCCTCTGAACCGGACTCTACCGAGAGTCAGCAACACTTCGCGCGCATGTATTTCGCGCGCAGCCGCCCATCGGAGAATCGGCGCCACTCCTGGGCCGAATGCGCGCGACCGTGCGCGGCCAGATGGCGCTGGTAGGCATTCTCGTCGGCCAGCTCGCGCAGCAGCGCCAGCAGCAGTTTGCCGAGCTTTCGCATCAGACCTCCTCCGGGCGCAGTTGCGACATCACGAAGGGCGCTTCCGTCACCTCTCCGGACCGCGTGCCGCGCAGGATTCCGGCCCACACGCGGATCGAATCGAGCAGGATGGTCGCCACCAGCAGCACGAACAGGCCGCAGACCGCCGCATCCAGCCGGGCGTTGAAGATCAGGGTCTGAGTCTCGGCGACTCTGGCCGCCGCCACCTTCCCGGCGGCCAGCGCCGCCTCCAGTTGACTGGCCTGCGCCAGGAAGCCGACTCGGGGCAGCGGCGAGAGCACTTTTTCATACGTGGCCGTGAAGGTCACGGTGACTAGCCAGATCAGCGGCGTGCACGTCACCCACATATACCGGGCGCGATGCATCTTGATCAGGATGGTGGTGGCCACGCACAGCGCGATGGTGGCCAGTAATTGATTGGCGATCCCAAACAGCGGCCACAGCGAGTTGATGCCGCCCAGCGGATCGACCACGCCCTGGTAGAGGAAGTAACCCCAGGCTAGCACCACCGCCGCGCTGGAGAGGATCACGCCGGGCATCCAGCTTGTGCGCCCCAAGGGCGCGTACACATGCCCCAGCAGATCCTGCAGCATGAAGCGACCGACGCGCGTCCCGGCGTCGATAATCGTCAGGATGAACAGCGCTTCGAACATGATGGCGAAGTGATACCAGAATCCCAGGATGGCCTCGCCGCCGCCCCCCTTCGCGAAGATGTGGGCCATCCCCAGCGCCAGCGATGGCGCGCCTCCGGTGCGATAAAACAGCGTTTGCTCGCCGACCTGGCGGGCCAGCGTGTCCATATCCGCGACCGTCACCGGGAAACCCCACGAGCTGATGGTCTGGACCGCGGCCGCGGCCGTCGATCCCACCACGCCAGCCGGCGAGTTCACCGCGAAGTAGACGCCCGGCTGCAGCACGCAGGCCGCGATCATGGCCATGATGGCCACGAAGCTTTCCAGCAGCATCGAGCCATAGCCCACCGGCCACGCGTGACCTTCCTTGGCGATCATCTTGGGTGTGGTGCCCGACGAGATCAGCGAATGGAATCCGCTGATCGCGCCGCAGGCGATGGTGATGAAGCAGAACGGGAAGATCTTTCCGGCGAAGATCGGGCCGGTGCCGTCGACGAAGCGGGTGAAGGCGGGCAGCGCCAGTTGAGGACGCACAAACAGAATCCCCACGCCCAGCATCAGGACCACGCCCAGCTTGACGAACGTGCTCAGATAGTCGCGCGGCGCCAGCAGCAGCCACACCGGCAGCGCGCTGGCCAGGAAACCATAGAGGATCACCAGAAAGGCCAGCGTGACCGCCGACAGCGTGAAGATGGGGGCCAGAGACGCGGATCCAGCCACCCGCTCGCCGCCCAGGATACTCGCCACCACCAGCAGGAACCCGATCGCCGAGACCTCCAGCACCTTGCCCGGACGCCAGTAGCGCAGGTACAGCCCCATGAAAACGGCGATCGGCATGGTGGCCGCGATCGTGAACGTGCCCCACGGACTGCCTTTCAACGCGTTCACCACCACCAGCGCCACCACCGCCAGCAGGATGACCATGATCAGCAGCACCGTCAGCAGCGCGGTCAATCCGCCGACCTTCCCGATCTCCTCGCGCGCCATCTGACCCAGCGACTTGCCGTCGCGGCGCATGGAGGCGAACAGGATCACGAAATCCTGGATGGCGCCGCCCAGGACCGCCCCGATGATGATCCACAGGGTGCCCGGCAGGTAGCCGAACTGCGCCGCCAGCGTCGGGCCGACCAGCGGACCGGGTCCGGCGATGGCCGCGAAGTGGTGGCCGAAAACGATCCACTTGTTGGTGGGCTCGAAATCGTGGCCGTTGCGCAAGCGTTCGGCCGGCGTGGCCCGCTGGTCGTTCAAGACCATCAC
>JACOSH010000129.1 GCA_016178945.1 Acidobacteriota bacterium | reverse complement strand
TGTTCGAAGGTAGTTCCATGGGCGCGGACCGCTTCGGCGTGTTAGTGCGGGAGGTCCCACGGTGAACCCTCCCAGGGCCGCTCTCTGGTATTTCTTTCTGCTGGCGCTGGTCAACCTGATGTGGTCGGCGCAGGGGACTGCGGTCAAATTTCTGGACCGTCACCTGGGCCCGATCGCCATCACCTTTCTGCCCTTCTACGTGACCACCCTGCTGCTGATTCCCCTGCTGCTGCGCGAGCGCCGCCGCAACCCGGCCGCCCAACTGTCGGCCGCCGACTGGCGTCAGTTCGCCGCCGCCGGCGTGGGCGGGCAGGTCCTGGCGCAGCTCGGCATGACCTGGGGCATCAGCAAATCGCTGGCCTCCAACGGCGCGATCCTCAACCTGTTGATCCCGGTGATCACCGCCGTGCTGGCCTCGGTGATGCTCCGTGAGCGCCTCACCAGGCTGCGCGGCGTCTGCCTGGGTCTCGGTCTGGCGGGCGTTTTCCTGATGTCGGTCGAAGACCTCCGGCAGAGCTCCTTCCTCCGCCTCGGCTACCTGCCGGGCAATTCCCTGATCCTGGTGGGCTGCTGCGGCTCGTCGTTTTACAACGTTTATTGCAAAGGGCTGATGCAGAAGTTCTCGGAGATCGAGATCCTGATCTTCAGCTACGTGACGGCTTCGCTGGCCAGTCTGCCCTTGCTGGTCTGGGCCGAGCCGATTCGATGGAGCGCGTTTTCCGGCTTCGACTGGAAGGCCTGGGCCGCCTTCGTCTTCCTGGCCCTGTTCATGTACGGCGCGTCGATGTTGCTTTTCTTCCACGTGCTGCGGCGCCTGGCCGTGACCGTGGCCTCCGCCTCGCTCTACCTGGTCCCGGTTTTCGGTGTCCTGCTGGCCGTAACGCTGCTCGGCGAGCGCCTGAACCCGCTCGCGGTGGGCGGCGCGGTGGTGGTGCTGGTGTCGACCGCGGCCATCATGCGATACGACGCGGGCGCCTCCTGAATCGCCGCGCCACTCCGCTTGACTGGCATCTGACCGGCGCATAGAATGTAGCTGATTTCCGGCTAAAGCCGGACCTAGGGGGCGAGTATGCATCACAGTCAATTGCTTTCCTTGTTCATAGGGCTGGCTGCGGTTCTTTCGGCCCAGGTGATGTCGGTCGGCAGCGTGGACGGCACCATCAAAGATCCATCCGGCGCCCTGCTTCCCAACGTCAAGGTCACCTTGACGAACGTGGAGACCAATCAGAGCCGGGACGCCACAACCAATGAAATCGGCTACTATGTCTTCCCGCTGGTTCAGACGGGTAGGTACTCGGTGACCGGCGAACAGCAAGGGTTCAAGAGAGGCACTCAGGAGGTCACCGTCGCCACCGGCCGCCGGTCGACCGCCGATCTGATCATGCAACTGGGGGAGGTCACCGAGTCGGTGAGCGTGACGGCCCAGGCGGCGCTTCTGGAAACCTCCACGGCGGGCGTCAGCCGCAACATCCAGCAGAAAGTGATCCAGGACCTGCCTCTGCTGGGCCGCAATCCGCTCATGCTGGTCAACCTGTCGCCCGGCATCACCAACAACTCCACCACTTCGAGCAGCGGCCTGATCGACATCGACAGCGTCTCGTACAGCGCGGTTAACGGCTCGAACCGGCGGCAGAACGAGTTCCTGCTCGACGGCATTCCCAACAACGTCTCAGACCGCGTCGCCTACATTCCCAGCGTGGACGACGTCGAGGAATTCACCGTTCAGACAAACGCTCTCGACGCCGAGTACGGCCACGGCGGCGGCATGTATGTCAACATGACCACCAAGGGCGGTACGAACGAATTCCACGGCGGACTTTACGAGTTTTTCCGCAACGACAAGCTGAACGCCAACAGTTTCTTCTCCAACCGTGCCGGCGCGCCGCGCCCCGTGTTCCGCTTCAACCAGTACGGCCTGGCGGTCGGCGGTCCGGTCGTCAAGAACAAGGTGTTCTGGTTTTTCAACTGGGAGAGTCTCCGCCAGCGCACTCCCTTCACCTACCGGGTAACCATGCCCACGGAGCTGCAACGTCAAGGCGACTTCTCCCAAACCTTGGATCGGAACGGCGCGCTCTTCCAGATCGCCGATCCGCTAACCACGCGGCCCAACGGCACGGGCGGCCAGATCCGCACGCTGTTTCCGGGCGGCAGAATACCGGCCAACCGGATCAATTCGATCGCCGCCAGCGTCATGTCCAGGTATCCCCGTCCGAACGGCGCCGGCGATCCCTTCACCGGCTCCAATAACTACTTCACGGTGGTTCCGGCCCCCTACGATGGGGACAACTACTCCACGCGCGTCGATCCCAACATCAAGCGCCACCGGCTGTTTGCGCGTTGGTCCCACAACCAGGGTTTTCCGGGGACGCCCACCATCTGGGACATCGGCGCCGGGGTCGGCTCTCTGGAAGGCAACAATCGCGCCCAGACCTCGATCGGGTTGAGCGATGCCTTCACCCTCAGCCCCACCATGGTGGTCACCGCTCAGGCGGGCTACACCCGCTGGACGCAGGAAGGCATTCACCCCACCTTCGACATGACCTCGCTGGGCTTTTCCAGGTCGCTTGCCGGCCAGTTACAGCAGGCCATCTTCCCGAGGTTCAATGTCCAGGACTCGTACTATATGGGAGCCTCCGAAGGCCAGTGGTTCGAGCACACCAATACCTACTCCTTCAACATCGGCGTGACCAAAATCTCCGGCAGCCACAACATGAAGTGGGGCATGCAGGGCCAGGTCAAGCAGAACAACTCGGTGCCCGCCAACCGCCCCGGCGGCGAGTACAACTTCGACCGCGGCTTCACCCAGCCGAACCCCTTCGGTCCGGGCACCAACCAGGGCAACGGCATTGCCAGTTTTCTGCTCGGCTATCCCGGCAGCGGCTCGATCGATCTCCGCGCCCTGACCGCGCCGCAAGCTCCCTTCTACGGCTGGTATTTTCAGGACGATTACAAGGTGTCACCGAAGCTGACTTTGAATCTCGGGTTCCGCTATGAACTGCTCTTCGGCACCACCGAGCGGTACAACCAGAGCAATCTGGGATTCGATCCGAACGTCTCCAATCCCATCGAGGCGGCCGCCAAGGCAAACTATGCGGGCAGCCCGATTCCCGAGCTGTCCCCGTCGAATTTCAACGTCAAAGGGGGGCTCTTCTTCGCGACACCGGAGCGCCGCGGAAATGTGAACCTCGACAAAGGGTCATGGGCGCCGCGCGTCGGTCTCGCCTACCGGATTCTGCCGCGCACCGTGATCCGCACGGGTTTTGGGGTCTTTTACTCGGTCTGGTGGCAGCCGTTCATCCGGGCGACCGGCTTTGCCTCCAACACTCCGATGGTGGCTACCCTGGACGGCGGCCTCACCCCCGCGGA
This sequence comes from Acidobacteriota bacterium, assembly GCA_016178945.1. GTDB lineage: Bacteria > Acidobacteriota > Terriglobia > Bryobacterales > Bryobacteraceae > JACOSH01. The sequence goes on along the minus strand of JACOSH010000129.1, from coordinate 2,928 downwards.
TACGCTCTCGAACCCGTTTCCCAACGGCCTGATCCAGCCCACCGGATCGAGCCTGGGCCTTAAGACGCTCCTGGGCTCCAGCCTCTCCGGCACTTACGACTACTGGCGCAAGAACCAGCGCAATTTCCGCTGGAGCTTCGGATTCCAGCAGGAGGTGGCCCGGAATCTTTCGATTGAGCTGAACTACGTTGGCCAGCGCGGTACGCGCCTGCCGCTGAGCACCAACAGCTTGGGAAATGACAACGACCGCAATATCAACCCGCTCGACCAGCGCTACTTCGCCCTGGGCGGGACGCGCCTGAACACGCGCATCCCGAACCCGTTCAAGGGGCTGATCCCCACTCCCAGCCCGCTGGCTGGCGACACCATCACCGTCGCTCAACTGCTGGTTCCGTACCCCGAGTTCACCGCCGTCAGCCTCCAGCGGAACACGGGCGGCGACAGCTATTACCACTCCCTGCAAGCCAGCGTGAACAAGCGGATCGGCAGCGGCCTGACCCTTCAGCTTGCCTACACCTGGTCGAAGCAGCTCGAGAAACTGCGCTTTATCGAACCCAGCGATCCGGAGCCCTCCAAGGTGATCGGCGAATTCGACAACCCGCACCGCGTGGCGATGGCCGCCATCTATGAATTGCCGTTCGGGCAGGGCAAGACGCTGAGGACCAACATCGCCGCGGTCGACACGATCATCGGAGGGTGGCAGTGGAACGCCATGTACATCTACCAGCGGGGCCAGGCGGTCTCGCTGCCCTCCGTCCTGGCCACGGGAATCAGCCCCAAACTCGACAACCGGAGCATCGACAAATGGTTCAACACCGACGCCATGAAGGTGCTGCCGGCCTTCACCGCGCGGCGCATTCCGTGGGCCTGGAACGAGCTTCGGGTCCCCTCCATCAACAATTGGGACATGTCGTTCATGAAGAACACCTTTCTGTACAAGGAGCGCGTGAAACTCCAGTTGCGGTGCGAGATGATCAACGCGTTCAACCGGGTGTGGTTCGGCGGCGTGGACGTCGGCCCCACCAGCGGCAGCTACGGGCGCCTGACCAGCCAGGTCAACAATCCGCGCAACATTCAGTTAGGCATGAAGGTCATTTTCTAAGCGGAGAAAGCCAGGCTCACGCCAAGAATCATTTGCGCAGGGAAAGCTTTCGCCTGAGCTCTTCGTCTTCCATCGCGTCCGCGATGGCCGCGGCCTTGTCCCAACGGAAACCCTGTGCCTCTCCCAAAGGAAACGATTTCTGTACGAACCGTGGCGTACGCTCGTGCTTCTCGCGGAGCAACCCCGCCCGCACGGCTTCATTCAGCGCCTTCCTTAAGGAGATCCGACGCTCTCTCATAGCGTCCCTGAGCAGTCTCTCCACGTCCGGGTCCAAAGTGACGCTCGTTCTCACTCCGTTATCATAGCGTCTCTCAATATTCGGAGCCGTGGGCCTTGTCGTCAGCCGCGCCGCGGTAGCACAATGGTGCCATGCCTCGGCTCCTTTGCACGCTCATCCTCGCCCTCGCCTGGCCGCTTTCGGCCCAGAGCAAGGCGCCGGTCCCTGTCGCCGATTACGGCAAGTGGGAATCGCTCGACTTCACGACCCAGATCTCGTCCGATGGAAAATGGATGGCCTACCGGATCCTGCGCTCGAACGGCAACCACGAGCTGCGCGCCGCGCCGCTCAGCTCCGGCAGGCCGCACACCGCCGCCTTCGGCGAAAGCGCCGCCTTCTCGGCCGACTCCCAATGGCTCGCTTACCTGATCGGGATTCATGAAGACCAGGAAGAAAAGTTGAAAAAGGCGAAGAAGCCCATTCACAAGAAACTGGGACTGCTTCGCCTGGCGACCTCGCAATTGACGACCGTCGAGAACATCGAGGCGTTTGCCTTCTCCAAGTCCGGCGCCTTTCTCGCGATGAAACACTACGCCCCGGAAAGAGCGGCGGCCCCAGCCGAGGCCTCCGACCCGCCGCCAGACCCTCCCGCCGCCGGCCTCACGATCCGCAATCTGGCCTCCGCCAGCGACGCAAGCTTCGGCAGCGTCTCCTCCTATGCATGGAGCGACGCGGCGCCCGTCGCCGCCATGACCATCTCCAACGAGGGCAAGGCCGGTAACGCCATCCAGGCCTACGACGCCGCGTCGGGGAGCCTGCGGACCCTCGATTCCGCGGCCGCCACCTACCACGGCCTGACCTGGCGTCCGGATTCGTCCGACCTGGCGGTGCTCCGCGCCAGGCCGGACGAGAAGCGCGAGAACGATAACTGCGTCCTGCTTATCTTCCGAGGCGCGGAGAAAGTCGCCTACGATCCCAGAGCCGACGCCCAGTTTCCCGCCGATACGCGCATCGTGAAATCGCGCGCTCCGTCCTTCTCCGAGGACGGAGCTCGGCTCACCGTCGGCCTCGCCCCGTGGGACAAGAAGGAGCCCGCACTCAAGGACAAGCCCGAAGGCGATCCGTCGAATGTCGAAGTTTGGCACTCCCAGGACCCGCACGTGATGCCGGAGCAAAAGCTGCGAGCCGTGCGGGATCGCGATCGGCAGACCACTGCCGTGTTCCACATCGCCTCGCGCCATCTGGTCCAGGTCACCGCCAATCCGGATGAACAAGTCCAGCCCGCCAGATTCGCGCCACGAATCTTCACCGCCGACCCGCATCCGTACGAAAGGGAGGGAATGTTCGGCCGTGAATACGCGGACATGTATCAGGTCGACCCAGCCTCCGGCGGGCGTGTCAAGCTTCTGGAGAAGGCCGAATACATCGGCCGCCGCCGCGCGGGCCTCGGCCCCAGCCCCACTGGCCGGTATCTGATTCACATCCAGAAAGACATCCTCTTCCTGCGGGATCTGTCCACCGGCAAAGAGACCTCGTTGACCCGCGGACTCGAAGCCGCTTTCATCGACGCCGAATTCGATCACCCGGTCGCGCAAAAGCCTCCTTACGG
>JACOSH010000566.1 GCA_016178945.1 Acidobacteriota bacterium | reverse complement strand
CTGTACTGGGATCCTGTTCACTCTCTGTCATCTCGTTGCCCGGAAAATGGATCCGGGGGCTGGATTCGAACCAGCGCCCTCTCGGTCCAGAGCCGAGTATTCTGCCACTGAACTACCCCGGAATATTTGACTTTGCCTCGCCGCGAGTATCCCTACGCTCGACATCAGCCAATCCCAACGGCAGTACACCCTCTTGTGGTCAGGCCCGTCGCCGTTGTGATCACTTGAAGAACCGGATCGATCCTTCTTGACGCCGTCTCGTTTGCCGATCCGGCCAGGGACATTAGGTCAGCGTGACGGAAGTGGCCAGAGCGGACATTTTAGAAGTCAACACCAGCTTGCCTCCTTTGGAACTCGAAAGCAAGTCTTTTTTCCTCACTTGGAAACGTCTCGACCAAGCTTCATGCAATCCATTCTCGATCCGCACAACCTTCTTCGGAGAATCGAGCTGTATTGCCGCGACGAAGCGGGAGCAGGAAGGCTGCCCAACTTGTCCTACCGCGTCCTGCGCGAGGTCCAACCGCGTCGAGCGGTATTTTCCCTCGCTGTTTCAGTGACCGTCGCCGTCTCGATTGAGCTACTATGTACCAATGCGCCGAATCATCTTGTTCCTGGTTGCCGGTCTGCTCCTGGGGCAGACCGCGTCGGACTACAAAGTCCAGACCCGCTATCCCGTGGCCGGCGAGGGCCGCTGGGACTATATTACGCTCGACTCCCAGGCCCGCCGCCTGTACCTGTCGCACGGGCCGCAAGCCGACGTCATCGACGCGGACACGGGTAAGCCGGTGGGCAAGGTCGAGGGCACGCCGGGAATCCACGGTGTGGCGCTTGCCGCCAAGTTCAAGCGCGGATTCACCAGTAACGGCGCCGAGAACATGGTTTCGGTGTTCGATTCCGAGACTCTGGCATTGATCAAGAAAGTGCCGGTGGGCAAGGGCCCGGATGCGATCTACTACGATGAGGGGTCCGGACGCGTGTTCGTGACCAATCACGGCTCGCACGATGTGACCGTGATCGACGCGAAAACCGGAGACGTGGCGGGCGTCATCGACTTGAAAGGCGATGGCGAGGCCATGGCAACCGGGCCCGACGGCATGGTCTACATTCCCGTGGAAGACACCTCGGAAGTGGCGCGAGTGAATCCGAAGACGCTCGAGATCACGGCCCGCTTTCCGATCGCCGGCTGCCAGACTCCCACCGGTTTCGCCATGGATAACCGCACGCACCGGATCTTCATCGGCTGCCGGAGCAAGGTGGCGGCGGTGATGAACTCCGATACCGGCAAGGTGATCGCGACCCTGCCCATCGGCACGGGCGTGGACGCGGCGGCGTTTGACCCGAAGAGTAAGCTGGCGTTTTTTTCCAACGGGGAAGGGAATATTAGCGTGATCCGGCAGAAGTCGGCCGATGTCTATGAGGCGGCCGGCACGATCCCTACCCAGCAGGGCGCCAAGACCATGGCGTTCGATCCGAAGACCGGGAAACTGTTCCTTCCGACCGCCGAGATGGAGCCGGTTCCGGGGCAGCGGGGGCGCGTGAAGCCTGGGACGTTTAGGGTGCTGGTGGTCGGACGTTAGGGAAGCGGGAAAAAAGGCAAGAGGCAAAAGGCAAAATCAAGAGGCAAAAGGGGATTAGGTGGGGCTTCGCCCGTTTTTTACTCGCGCGCGCCTGATTGTTCCAGGGCGGTTTGGATGTGCGCGTAGCGATAATGTTTGGCTTGCGCCAGGGCGGTTCTTCCGTCCTTGTTCCTGACCTGGGGATCGGCGCCGGCGTTCAGCAGCGCCGACACCATTTCCGCGCTGCCGAAATCGACCGTGGCGGCATACATTAGGGGCGTATATCCATGCTTGTCGGTGGCGTTCAGGAGGCCTCCAGCCTCCACCAACACCCGGGTGACGCCCACGTGATCGGAGAGGGCGGCCCAGTGCAGGGCGCTCATTCCATCCGGGTCTTTCTCGCGGACATCGGCGCCGGCGGCCACCAGGGCTTTGACTACCTCCGGATCACCGAAGGTAACCGCGGTCAGCAGCGCGCTGCTCGGAAAGAACCCGAACAGTATCATCTTTCGGTTCGGGTCGGCGCCTTTGGATCGCAAGAGCGTAATGTTTTCCGGATCACCAGCCAGGGCCGCCAGAAACAAGGGAGAAGCGCTGAACATCACTCCGGGGCCAGGCGCCGCCTCCGCCCCCTTGACCAGCAGGACCTTGAGGATGTCCGAGGTCCCGCGGTACAGCGAGGCGCACATCAGGGCCGTGTACCTGGACTTCGCCTTGGCTTTCACATCCGCTCCCCGCTCGACCAACAGTTTCACTTTCGCCGCGTCGGGGGCCGCCGCCATCAACAAGCTGGTGCCTTCCGCGGTTTTCGTATTGGGATCAAGGCCGTGGTCCAGGTGCGCCTTCAATTGCCCGGCCGTGCCGAAAAGCACGGTCTCCATCCACGGCTTGGGGTCCTTGGGAGCGAGCTCCGGCAAGGGGAGGGGCGCCGCGGGGTGATCCACTTTGTCCAGGGCCCGCATCACCGCCAGGGCCGCCCAGGACGTCGCCATGGTGGAGAGGACCTGGTCCTTGCCGTGCGGGAATCCGGTCTCGAAGTACGGCGGGCTGACCTGAGCCGGGGAAACCATGCGTGTCGGAACGTGCCAGGAACCATCGGTCTTCTGCGACGAGAGAAGGAAGCTCAACCCCTTTTTCCAGGCCGCATCGGTTACCGCGATTCCGCCGCCCTCGGCCAGAGCGACCAGCGCTTCGCCGGTCGAATACGCGTCGGGCTCCATTCGCGGAATCTGCGCCCAGCCGCCATTGGGACGCTGCAGGCGGAGCAAATCCCGAGCCGGCCCGGAACGCTCCGCCGCCGGCGCCCCGGCCCAGGTCAGACCGAACAGACGGAACGTGTAGTCCTCGGTCGTTCGCGGCTGGGCCGCCAGAAACCACTTCCGGGCTCTCTGGGATCGCTCCGCGACTTCCTTCCGCATCGTCTCGGGCGCATGCAGCGCAATCGCGCGAAGCGTGACGGCCGTGGCGGTGAACTCGCTGTTCGATTGCGGAGGTCGAGTATCCAGCGTCGTCCAGCGCCCGTCCGGATGCTGCCAGTTGGCGCTCAGGCGCGCGTAGATCGCCGTGACCAGGTTGGGACGGAGCCCGGCCGCTTCGACGGCGAGCAGAGCCCATCCCGCCTGGAGCGGATCGCTGACCGCAATGCTCTGGATGGCGCGGTCGATGGAGGTGAAATCCGGATTGTGGGCGAGGCCCTTGACGGCCGCCGCATGCGCGGCCGCCTCGTCCACCGGGATTCCCCGCTCGCGGGCGGTCCGGAACACCAGCATGGGCAACCCGTAGCTGTGGCATGAGAAGCAATCCTGGGATTTGTAGAAGCCCGTCGCGGCACGCTGGAGCAGCTCGACGGATCGGGTCGCGGACGCGCGAAGCCGCTTTGGCGAGTCCATCTGCGCGTGCAGGGCCGGAAGAATCGCGCACACCGCCCATCCCCGAAATCTCATGACCGTGATAGGATACCTCATCCGAATCATGCGCTGCTTCCGCCTGCTCCTGTCAGCGTGCGCCCTGCTCGCCGCCGGTCCGGCGCCGCCGGTGCGCTTCCGGGATGTTGCCGATGCCGCCGGGCTACGGTTCGTGCTGGAGAATTCCGCCACACCCGAGAAGCGCATGATCGAGACGATGATCGGGGGCGTGGCGGCCTTCGACTATAACCAGGATGGCCGCACCGACATCTTCTTCACCAACGGGGCCGCGATTCCGTCCATGCGAAAAGAGTCGCCGAAGTACTGGAACCGGCTCTACCGCAACGAGGGCGGCATGAAGTTCACCGACGTCACCCGGGAGGCGGGACTGGCCGGCGAGGGCTATTCGATGGGCGCGGCGGCGGCCGATTTTGACAACGACGGCCTGGTGGACCTGTTTGTCGCGGGAGTCGGCGGCAGCCGGCTGTACCGCAATCTCGGCAACGGGAAGTTCGAAGACGTCACCGCCAAGGCCGGCATCCACGACGACCAGTGGGCCGTGGCGGCGGGCTGGCTGGACTTCGACAACGACGGGCGGCTGGATCTGTGGATCGTGCACTATGCCCAGTGGCCTCCGGCCTCCGACCGCTTCTGTGGGGACTCGGAGAAGAGAATCCGGATCTACTGCCACCCGAAATACTTTCAAGGTCTTCCCAACCGGCTCTACCGGAATCTCGGCGGCGGCAAGTTCGAGGATGTCAGCGAAGCGTCCGGCGTGGGACGCCATGCCGGGCGGGGCATGAGCGTCGCCTTCGCCGATTACGACGGCGACGGCTTCATCGACGCGTTCGTCACCAACGATAACGAGCCGAACTTCCTGTTCCGCAACCTGGGCAACGGAAAGTTCGAAGAGACCGGGTTGGCGGCCGGCGTGGCGCTGCTGGACAGCGGAAAACCGGTCGCCAGCATGGGCGCGGACTTCCGCGACTACGACAATGACGGCTGGCCGGATGTGAGCGTGACGGCGCTGTTCGGTGAAACCTACCCGCTGTTCCGCAACACGGGCAAGGGCGGATTCCGCGACGCGACCTATTCGAGCCGTCTGGGCCGGTCGAGCGCGCGGATCAGCGGCTGGGGCAACGGCCTGTTCGATTTCAACCTGGACGGCTGGAAGGATCTGTTCACCGCAAACTCGCACGTCAACGACCTGGTGGAGCAGTTCGAGCCGACCCGCTACAGGCTCGCCAACAGCATTTTCCTCAACGAAAATGGAAGCTTCCGCGACGGCACGGCCGAAGCGGGCCAAGGTTTCCAGGCGGCGCGCGCGCACCGGGGCGCGGCGTTCGCCGATTTCAACGGCGATGGCAAGATCGACGTGGTGGTGTCCGCTCTGGGCGAAGCGGCGGAGTTGTGGGAGAACATCTCCGAGACCGATGGCGAGTGGCTGATCGTGAAACTGGAGGGCGTGTGGTCGAACCGCGACGGCATCGGCGCGCGCCTCCGGTGGGGAAATCAGTGGAACGTGATGACCAGCGCCGTGGGATACGCCTCATCCAGCCATTTTGGCGTTCACTTCGGCGCTCCCAAGGGGCAGGCGCCGGACCGGCTGGAGATCTGGTGGCCGGGGGGAAAGAAGCAGACGGTCGCCGGCGTCAAGGCGCGGCGGATCGTGTTCGTGAGACAGCAGGAAGAGGACCGGTAAGGCGGTCACTCCTCCATCAGGCGCGCCGCCGCCTGATCCAGAAACCAGGCCACGCGGCGGCCGTGGTGCGACACCACCTGCGCCGGAAAGCGTGAAGGCTGATACTCCTCGTGAAAGACCGCGCCCACGGCTTCCGCCTTGTCCGCGCCGGTGACCAGAAAGACGCTGTGGCGCGCGGCCAGCAGCACGCCGGGCAGCAGCGTGATCCGCCACTGGCCCAGCTTTTCGACGTGCACCGCGGCGGCCACGCAGTCGCGATCTTCGATGCGGGGCTCGCCTGGGAACAGGCTGGCGGTGTGGGCGTCGGCGCCCAAGCCTTGCTGCACCACGTCGAAGTGCGGTAGATCGCCCTCCTCGATGCCGAAGAAGCGGCGGATATCGTCGGCGTAGTGCTCGGCGGCGCGCTCCGCCACCAGCTCCGCCGGAATGCGATGGACATTGCGCCTGGGGAAGCCGGCCGGACCGATGAACGACTCGTTGGCGAGGCGGTAGTTGCTTTGGGGGTCGGAGGGCGGGACGGCGCGCTCGTCGACCCAGAACAGATGGACGCGGTCCCAGCGGAAGCGCGCCGCCACCAAATGCTCGAACAGCAGCTTGGGCGTGCTGCCGCCGGACACCGCCAGCGTCGCCTGATCGTTGCCGGCTAGCGAATCCTCCAGCAGCGCCAGGATGTGGTGCGCGCAGGCCTCGGCGGTCGCGCGGGGGTCGGGGTAGGAATGCCAGCGAACGCTCATGGATGCGGCCCGGGCTCCTCGATTACCAGCTTAGCAGCCAGCGCCAGGCTTTCCTCGAAGACCGGGTCGCGCCCGGAGATGGACAGCTCCTCGCGCAGTTGCTCGTACTCGTTCGGCTTGGCGAACACGGTGCGGCTGACCAGGGAGTTGACGCGAATCTCGGCCGCCGAGCCGTCCACGCGGCCCAGGGACAGGTGGAAGTCCGGGGCGAACAGCTCCACGTGGCCCAGGTTGCCGGCAATCCGGTCGGAGGTGGTCTCAAATCCAATGCGGGGACGGCTGCCCGCCTTTTCCAGGCAGTTCCGCAGCCACGCCGCCAGGTACCACGCCGACACCGGAGCGGCCGCGCCGGCATGCACAATCTTGACCTCACTGATCGCCGATAGATGGGCGAAATAGACCGGGTTCTCAAAGACCTGGGCGATCAGCTCGCGCCAGCGCGTGAGCCTTGTCCAGGGCAGGTCGGCCAGCAGTTGGCCTCCGGCGATCAGCCCGGCGACCTGGCGGAGGGCGATCCGTGGGTCGGGGGCCGCGGCGCTATCCACGATGGTCTTGGTGGCCAGGCGCGCAAACTCGCTGAACCCGGGCGAGGCGACCAGGCGCGGAATGCGGCACCACAGGATCACCGGCAGGTCCGCCGCCGTCAGCGGAAGGACCACGGCGGCCACTTCTGTCAACGCCTGCTCGGTGGCGGAGATCTCGATCTGCTCGCAGCAGATCTGCTGCCGGCTGCCGAACGGCATCCAGCACTGGGCCAGCACCCGTGCGCTCAGAGGCTGGCCCGCGCCATCCACGCGCACCACGATGGCGCGACTGGGATGATCGCGCATGAGGGCGGCCAGAGTCTCGCCCACGCCGGCGGGATCTTCTTCGGCCTCGGCCAGCACCACCAGCGTCATGGCGCAGGCGCGTAGCACGCCGGTCGAAGGCTCGTGCTCCTGGGCCAGCGACACCCACAGATCGGCCAGCTCGCGCAGGATGCGCTCGGGCTGGATGGTGGCCGTCATATGCGTCTCCAGGCGTGGCCCCGCCGTGCCAGCATCTGGTCGGAGGCTGGCGGTCCCCAGGTTCCCGCGGCGTAGTTGGGGAAGTCCGGCTGCTGGTTCCGCCACACGTGCAGAATGGGCTCGACGGCCTGCCAGCTCGCCTCCACCATGTCCTGCCGGGTGTAGAGCGTGGCGTCGCCCTGGATGGCGTCCAGCAGCAGAGTCTCGTACGCCGAGGGTGAGCGCTCGCCGAAGCTGGAGCCGTAATTGAAGTCCATTGACACCGGTCGCAGGTTCATCCCGGCCCCGGGCTGCTTGGAGAGGAACTTGAGCGAGATGCCCTCTTCCGGCTGGATGCGCAGAATGAGCAGATTCGGCGTGGTCCCATCGCCGTTGCCCCCGAAGACCGAATGCGGCGCGTCGTTGAACTGAATGGCGATCTCGCTGACGCGTTTGGGCAGGCGCTTGCCGGTCCGAATGTAGAAGGGCACGCCGGCCCAGCGCCAATTGTCGACGAAGAAGGTGACCGCGGCGTAGGTGTCAATGCGGGCATCGGGGGCCACGCCCGCTTCCTGGCGGAAGCCGGGCACTTCGGCGCCGCCGATCCGGGCCGGACCGTACTGGCCGGCCACCGCGTTCTCGCGTACCTCGCCGGATTTCATGACCCGGATGGAGCGCAGCAGCTTGGCGCGCTCGTCGCGCACCGCGCCGGGCTCGAAAGTGGCGCTGGGCTCCATCGCGATGGTGGCCATCACCTGCAGCAGATGGTTCTGGATCATGTCCCGCAGCGCGCCCGATTCCTGATAGTAGGCGCCGCGGCCCTCCACCCCGATGGACTCCGCCGCGGTGATCTGGACATGGTTGACGTAGCGGCGGTTCCACAGCGGCTCGAAGATGCCGTTGCCGAAACGGAATGCCAGGATATTCTGGACCGTCTCCTTGCCCAGGTAGTGATCGATCCGGTAGACGTCCGACTCGGCGAACACCTCTTGCAGTTTGTGGCTGAGGGCGCGGGCGCTCCCCAGGTCGGACCCGAAAGGCTTTTCCACCACCAGCCGGCGCCAGCCTTGGCCGTTGGCGATCCCCGCCGCGCCCAGCCCGGCGGCGGCGATGGCGTACTGGCTGGGCTGCGTGGACAGGTAGAACAGGACATTGCCGCCCGTCTTGCGCGTCTGTTCGATCTCCCGGAGGCGCGCGGCCAGCGCGGCATAGGCGGCCGGGTCGGCTACGTCGCCGGACATATAGAACAGGCCCTGCGCGAAGCCCTTCCAGACGTCCTCGTCGAACGGAGAATCTTCCAGGTAGCGGGACACCGGGTCGCGCATCTTGTCGCGGAACTGATCGTCGCTCATCGCCGTCCGCGAGATCCCCACCACGGCGAAGCCCGGCGACAATCGACGCTCGTACATCAGCCGGTAGAGCGCGGGCAGCAGCTTCCGTTTGGTCAGGTCCCCGTTGGCCCCGAAGATGACGACCGTGCACTCCGGCACGCGCCGCTCAAAGCGCAGCGGGTCCTGAAACGGATTCTCCGTGGGCATGGCTTCAAATTTAGCAGAAAGCCGGGCCCCGAATTACTCGGGCCAAAGCTGCCGGCGCAGGCTCGGGTAGAAGGCCTGGACAAACTCGACACCGGTCTGGACGGCGGCGTCTTCGTCATTGCCGGCCACCGGCGACACCACCCGGACCAGCGCCGTGTCGGTGCGGTTGTAGCGGATGGAATCGGCGATCAGCCAGTACATCGCCGAGTATTCGCTGGCGATGATGCGATTGCTGGTCTGATACCAGTAGAGAACGATGCTGCGCTCCTCGCCGTGCGTCACCAGGTACTTGTTGATCTCAATCGGCCGAGGCTCGCCCGCCACGGCGACCTGGATGCGCCCCGGGCGCGTCATCTCCCATCCGGAGCCGGGCAGGCAGTTCTTGGGGGAATGCGGTTTCTGGCCGGTGCGTTGGGTCTTGAAGAAGGCTACGAACAATTGCGCCGCCCGCCGTTGATCGGAATGCGCGTAGGTGCGGGTCAGGGTGTCGTCGGCTCGCAGCACGGACTGGGTCTCTTCGTCGACGTAGCCTTCGCGCGCCGTCACCCAGTCGCCGGCGCGCAGGGGGAACTCGCGCAGGGGAAGCGCGTGAACGGCGGCCTCGGTGCGCGAGGTGGCATAGAACAGCGCGCCCTGAGCCAACAGGGCCACGGTGAGAATCTTGGCCTGCTTACTCGGAAGGAAGCTGCCGTTTGCCATAAATGTATCTGTGGAACAGGGTCAGGGCCTGATGGATCGCCACCAGGAGCAGCAGGGCCACCATGAAAATCACCCAGCCCGAGGCGCTGTGAAAGAAGCCGCGGGCCAGCTCCGGCCGGATCTCGCTCAGGACGCCCGTGGTGGTCACGCGGCTGGCGTTGGCCACCAGGGCCACCGGTACGGTCAGGAAAAACAGCGTCACCCGCATCCCCATCCGGTTTTCAAAGAAATACCCGTAGACCAACGAGAGGAAGCTCAACGAGAGCAGCGACCGGATTCCGCTGCACGCTTCCACCACCTGCAAACGCTGGCCGGCTAATTCCAGGACATTGCCCTCGCGCAGCACCGGGAAGCCCAGGAACATAAGGACGAACTCGGCCATCTGGCTGGCCAGAATCTGCAGCGGGAACGTGATCATGTTGTAGAAGATGTTCGGAATCGGGATCATGAAGAACAGCAGGAAGAGCGGGAAGGCCAGAGCCCGCACCGCGCCGGTTCCTCCCAGGTAGAGAAACGCCCCGATGGCCGCCAGCACGAAGGCGGTGCGCGCCAGGAAGATCTCGGCCCCCAGAGTCGCGACCGTGAGCTGGACGGCCGAGTAGATCACCAGCATCAGGCCCCAGCCGTTGGGCGCGCCGACCGCGTTGAGGATCTCCTCGCGCTTCTGCCAGGCGATGTAGGCGGCGATCACGGGCACGAAGAAGCCATGACCCATGTCTTCGTCGTTCTCCCACTGCTTCACCAGGCGCGCCAGCACCGGCGCGTAGCAGGCGATCAGGAGCGCGCCAAACCACACGATCGCCATCCAGGGCACGCGGGGAGAGCTGCTTTGGGAATCGGACATGATGGAGCGGCTAAGGGACAATCATAGCGCAAGACCGAAAACGGCGGGCTGAACACGGGGACTTCTAAACCTCATATAATGGCTTATGCCCGTCTCCGCCGGCACCCTGCGCACTCACCTCGATTACACCGCCTGGGCCACTGGGCGGCTCCTCGAATCGGCGGCCCAGCTCTCGCCCGCCGAGCTGTCGCGCGACTTTCAGACCGCCGACGGCGGCGTGCTGGGAACGCTGGTCCACGTCTTCGCCGCCGACCGCATTTGGCTCGGCCGCATCCAGGGCGCTCCCCGCGCCACCTTCATCGACCCGGAAGATCGCGAACTGACGGTCTTGCAGCGCGAGTGGCCCGCACTGCACGAGCGTTGGAAGGCCTGGGCGGCCCAGTTCACCGACGAGTCGGCCCAGGCGCAAGTCGCCTACCGCGATCTAAAGGGCAATCCCTACAGCTCGCCCCTGTGGCAGATCGTCCTCCATGTGGTGAATCACGGCGCTCATCATCGCGGCCAGGTCTCCGGCTTCCTTCGCGCGATGGGCCACACTCCTCCGCCCCTCGACCTGATCCTGTATTACCGGACCTTGAAATAGGCGGACGCTTCCCGCCAGGTCCAACCCAAGTCGCGGGTCTCGTAGTACAGCGGACCGGAGTGGGGCGGCTGGCCGAAATCGTAGGCCGGCGCTTCGCGGAACCGCTCCTCGTCCACGGGAAACCTCGACAGCACCCGCCGCTGCGACCGGAAGCACTCAAACATGGCCCGCTTGCGCGCGCGTTCGGCCGCGTCCAGGGATACGGCTTCCTCTTGGCCGCCGCCCGGCAGAAATCGCATCACTTCGTACTCGCCGTCGCGCAAATGGTATCCGGCAAACTCCCACACAGGCACGCTGGACGCCAGGTGGACCGCCCGCGCCACCGCATCGTGATCCGGATGCCCCCCTTCGTACGCGTGCGTGTAGACCCGCGCCGGCCGCCACTCCTGGATCAGATCGCGCACGCGCCCGGCGATCTGCGGAATCTGCCGCACGGCGTCCTGGTCGGCGATGGGCGATTCCAGGCATTGCTCCGGGCGGATTCCCGCCACAGCCATCGCCTCTAACAGCTCCGCGCGGCGGGCTTGGACATACAGCTCCCGCGACTCGAACCCCGCCTTCTTGGCATAGGCGAGGTTGCGCGGAGCGCTGTCGGTCGCGTGGAGCAGCAGGCAGTCGCCTGGTTTTGCCGCTAGCAGACTGCTCATGCCAATGGTTTCATCATCGGCATGCGCCGTCACAATCAAGATTCGAGTATCCAAACTGATACGCTAGCAAATGTGAAGATTGGGATCACCTGTTATCCAACTTATGGCGGAAGCGGCATCGTGGCCACGGAATTGGGGCTGGAGCTGGCCATGCGCGGCCACGAGGTGCACTTCATCTCTTACGCGAACCCCATCCGGCTGGAGAGCCGCCCCAACATCCACTACCACGAGGTCGAAGTCTCCACCTATCCCCTGTTTCAGTACCCGCCTTACTGCCTTGCGCTGGCCTCGCGAATGGCCGAAGTGGCGGACCATCATCGCCTCGACCTTCTGCATGTCCACTACGCCATCCCGCATTCCGTGTCGGCCTTACTGGCCCGAGGCATGTTGGAAGTCAGCCGCCGGCTGCCGTTTGTCACCACGCTGCACGGCACCGATATCACGCTGGTAGGCGTCGACCGCTCGTACTTTCCGATCACCAAGTATTCGATAGAACAGTCCGATGGCGTGACTACCATCAGCCAATACTTGAAGCAGCGGACCGAGGACGTATTCGGAATCGCGCGCCCCATGGAGGTGGTCTACAACTTCGTCAACGTCGATACCTACCGCCCGCGCGATCCGCAGCGCCGCGGTCGCCCAACCCTGGTCCACGTGTCCAACTTCCGGCCGGTGAAGCGGGTGCTCGACTGCGTGCGGATTCTGCATCGCGTCCGCGAGCATGTCGATGCCGAGCTGTGGATGGTCGGCGACGGGCCCGAGTGCGGCGCCGCCGAGTCCCTGGCGCTCGAGCTGGGTGTCGACCGCTACGTGAATTTTCTCGGGAAGCAGAACGCCATCCCGCAGCTCATCTCCCAGGCCGATGTCCTGCTGCTGCCGAGCGAGCTGGAAAGCTTCGGCCTGGCCGCGCTGGAGGCGATGGCCTGCGGCGTGCCGCCGGTCGCGACCAACGTGGGCGGCGTGCCGGAGCTGATCGAGGACGGCGTCACCGGCTTTCTGACGCCGGTGGGCGACATCGAGGCGCTGTCGGCGGCCACGCTGCGTCTGCTGACGGACGGGCCGCTCCATGCCCGCATGGCGCAGGCGGCCCGGAACGACGCGGTCGAGCGCTTCGCGAGCGCCCGGATCATCCCGCTCTATGAGCGTATGTACGAGCGGGTGCTGGGCGCGGGCGGCTGACCGGCGCGCACCCACCTGGTCCGCGCCCGGTGGGATGATGGTGCTTGGAAAGGGGGACGTCTATGTTGCGAAAAATCCTCGTGCCGGTGGATTTCTCCGACCGGTGCGCCGGCGCCGCTCGCTATGCGGAAACTCTGGCCGCTCACTTTCACTCCCAGTTCATCCTGCTTCACGTCCTCGACTCCGGACGCCTGGCCTACGGCGGCGTGGAAGTCGGTATACCGGGCCCGGACTGGTACGCGAAGCTGAAGGCCCATACCAAGGAGCGGCTGGATGGGTTTTTGGGCGCGGAACTGCAGGCTCTGGCGGTCAGCCGGATCCTGGTGGAAGGCGATCCGGTGCGAAGGATCGTCGAGTACGCGCACTCCGAGCAAGTGGATCTCCTGGCGGTGTCCACGCACGGATATGGCCCCTTCCGCCGTTTCTTGCTCGGCTCGGTGGCGGCCAAAATCCTGCACGACGCGGATTGTCCGGTCTGGACCGGCGTGCACCTGGAGGAAGCTCCAGCCGCCGGCGTCATCGGCTTCCGGAGAATCGTCTGCGCGCTGGACCTGGGCCCGCAGAGCGCCGCCGCCCTGTCCTGGGCCTCCATGATGGCCCGGGAATTCGGCGCGCGCCTGTACCTGATCCATGTGGTTCCGCCCGTGGAGCGGATCGTGGCGGAATCCTCGGAGCCGGATCCGGCGGACCAGCTTGTCCGCCAGGCCCGGGAAGAAATCGAAAAGCTGCGGCAGCAGGCGGACGCGGCGGCCGAAGTGGAGGTCGCCACCGGTGACATCGCGCGCACCGTCTACGAATTCTCCGCCCGCCGCAACACCGACCTCCTGGTCATCGGCCGCGGATCGTCCAAGGGCCTGGTGGGCCGCTTGCGCTCCCACGCCTACACCCTGATTCGCGAGTCCTCCTGCCCCGTGGTGTCCGTGTGAATGAGCGTGAACTCACCGGCGAAGTGCCCGGCACGTCGGAACTGATCGCGTGGTTCGGCTATTGGCCCTCCTTCCACGACGCCGAGGTGCTCGATCTGGAGTTACACCGGACCGGCCAGTCGACAATTCGCATTCACGCGTTCGAAACGACCGGCCAGGTAAACACTCAAGGCTTTTAATCTGCGATAAACACACCATCGTCAGCCTCGTTCTTGAGGGTGTGACGGACCTTCATCTGGACGGCTTCAACGGACAAAACGTCATCGGTGGACTTCGGCTAAAGCAGACGGCCGAAGGCTACCAACTTACTCTAGACGGCTGTCACGGCATACAAGTAACGATCACTGCTGATCACATCCATATTGAATTCCAGCCCGGGCTTCCCGCCGGCAGTCACTACCTGACATCGGCCGGAATCTAACGCATCGCCACTTCTGGATTCGTCCCGGTCCAGACCAAGAGTACCAGGAGTCGCCACCCGAAGACTGAACGCGGGCCTTCGGTTTAATTGACCCGAAGACCGGCGATATCATCCACGCGGAAGGCGTGCGAGGTGGTTTTCCTTCACCCGTACTGTCCTCGGTTCCCTGGGGAGGCCGGGTCCGTACGGGAAAGCATCACCCGCCCGGGCGGCAAAGTATGGCCCGCGGCAGCACTTGGCGCGTGCCAAGCCCTGGCGGCGCCTCGCGTCAAACGGTTCCTTCACGAGGCCCGAGTGATCACTTCCTCGAGCAGGTCAACTCTCCGCGAGTGTCGACGCCTTGCAAGGCTGTCGCGACGCCTAGGTGACCTCGTAGGGCCGCATCATCTCGTTGTCTTCGTGCTCGAGGATGTGGCAGTGCCACACGTAGCGGCCTTTCTTATCGAATTGCGCCCGGATGCGGGTGACCATTCCCGGATACACGATCACGGTGTCCAGCAACCCGCTCTCCCAGTCTTCCGGCTGGATCGGATGATGCATGAGTCTTACCGGTTGCAAGGGCGCCCCGTCCGGGCCGGTCGCCAGGCGCTGGCGATTGACGACCTGGAACTGCACCAGATGAAGATGGATCGGATGCGCGTCCTCCGTAAAGTTGAAGATCTCCCATTCTTCGACGGTCTGTTGTGAAATGGTTTCCGTGATCGGATCACCCCACATCTTGGCGTCGGTTGTGCCCTGAGCGGTCATGACGCCCAGGAGGCCGGCTGTCGGGCCAAACGCCTCACCGTTTGCGCAGTCCAGCACCACATTGCCGGCCGCATCTCGACGGACGAACACGGAGAACGATGCATTCTCGTTTATAGACAACTGCCGGGTCCGTGTCGCCCGCGGTAGCGGGCCAAACGCCGGCAGTCCTTGCTTGACTTGGTCAAGGGAGACCGACGGGCCCGGCGGGTTGCCTCCCACCCGGAACTCCATCACCAGCCCCGTGGAATTCGGGTCGGACACATCGAAGTCTTTACCCGGTTCTCCACCGCCAAACGGTTCATCGGGACCGGCATTCAGCAGCCGCACCCTGGCGCCGGGCGGGACCTGCTGGAAGTCGACCAGCACGTCAGCCCGCGATGCTGGATTCAGGAGCAGGCGGTTGCGCAACACCGGGCGCGGAAGGAATCCGCCATCCGTTCCGATCTGCGTGAACTTCAGCGGCCGATCGAACTCCAGCAGCAGGAAACGCGTGTTGCAGCCGTTCAAAAAGCGGAAGCGGTACTGGCGGCGTTCGACGTCCAGGAAGGGCCAGGTGCGTCCGTTAACGACCATGGCGTTTCCGAAGAATTCCGGATTCCAGACCGGGGGCACATCGCTTGCGCCGCCGCAGCCGGTCAGCGGCTGGAAGGGAATCTGCAATTGCGAGGCGCTCATCCCCTCGAAGAAGGCGCGATTGTCCGGGTAGAACAACGAGCCATCGGCGTTAAAGGCCCGGTCCTGGATAACGATCGGGATTTCAAAGTATGGCCGGTTCGGGGGATCGCCGATCTTCGGAGCAGGACCGGGAAGCGAGCCTTGGAATTCCCCCGCACCACCCCGGATTAGATAAAAGCCGGCGGGCCCGGCATAGACGTTCACCCGTGTCATGCCGAGCGTGTGATCGTGGTACCACAGGGTCGTTGCGCGCTGGTCGTTGGGGTACTGGAACACCGCCGTCCCTTCGTCCCAATTCTGGCCGAACAGTGCTTGGGCCTTCGTCTTGAAGACGTCGTACCAACTCCCTGTCTTGAAATAACCTGCCGGGATGTTATTCGCCTGTGGTAAGAACCACGCTTCGGGGTACCCATCGCTTTCATCGCCCGAGTGGCCGCCGTGAAGGTGCGTAACGATCGGCACCGGGCCGGTGTAGCGAAGCTGGCTGGATCCGTGCGAGTCGCGGGAACCCGGAGGATTCGCCCAATGAAGCGTTTGGTCCACTGGCAACAAGTGGGGAAGGTAATGGCCGGCCGTATTCACCAGGCCGTTGATCCACTTCACGCGCACGGGCTTGTTGTGAGTGGCCTCGATCGTGAAGGCAGGATAGGAAAACGACCCCGGAGCGGCGGGTGCGCCGTAGCCCCATACAGTGGTCGCGGGGCAGGGTGGCGGCAAAATCTGTTGCGAGAACTGCCTGATTGCGATCTCGTAGTAGTCGGCCTTTTTTCCTCCGCCCAGGCTGATCTCGCCCAGCGACGGCATGGCCGGAGGCGCCGGCAGCGGCATCTGGAATTTGGCAATACTGAGCGGGTCCAGGGTGCCCCCGGGGAGCGGCATCGACAGCGTGATCTTCTTCCGGCCATAAAGCCTTCCAACCAGGAATAAGCCTCCTGCGGTTTTCAACAGGTCCCTTCTGCGCATAGTTTCCCCCTTTCCAGGTCTGGCTGATCGAGCCGCAAAGGCGTAATCGTGCGTCGGGAGTAACTGCAATCCATTTGCATTCGTAACATATGTTACACGAACTGTTCATGTGAGACAAGAGCCATTTCAATTTAGCTACTTGCAAGCCATTGTCATGAGTACTAGCTGAACTAGACTGTTGGATTTGGCGACACTTCACCCCGTATTCTTCCCCCTCCCGCATGGTCGCCGCCGGCACTACCTCTCTGCTAAGCGACCACGGGAGCGCGCCATGAGGCCTCGTCGGGTCACGATCGACGAGCTTCACGAAGCTGCGCTTGACCCTGTACTTCACGCGAAGGGCTAGGCAAAGCTCGCGTGTGCCAGCCGACGAAGACCTGGCCCCTCCTTCGACCCGAGCCTGCGTCAGACCCTCCGCGTGAAGGCGGCATATACCGGGGCGTAGTCTCTCGGACTTGCCGAATGTTGCCGTTCGCCGAACGATTGCCGAAAGACGGCCAGGAGTTGGCCATCCTTTCCGAACGCGCCATGGAGACCGCCTTGACATTCGAGAATGAACTAACATGTCCATATTGAGGAGGTGCGCATGAAGTGCGCGGTGTCCGCCGTTCTGTTCGCGGCGCTCCACTTTCCGGTATGGGCTCAGAATCCCACTGCCCAAGTGACCGGTCTGGTCCAGGATTCCACCGGCGCCGTCGTTCCGAACGCACGGGTCGAGGTGATCAACGCCGGGACCGGCAGCCGCTGGCAACTCACCACGAATGACTCCGGGTACTACACCGCACCGCTGCTTCCGCCGGGCGACTATCGCGTGGCGGCGCACGCGCAGGGCTTCAAATCGGTCAACCGCAGCGGCGTGACGCTGGTTGTGGCGCAGGTGGCGCGCATCGATTTCACGCTCGAGGTGGGCGGCGTCGCCGAGACGGTCGAAGTGTCGGCCACCGCGCCGCTGCTCGAGAGCCAGTCGGCGTCCCTCGGCCAGATCGTCGAGACGAAAGTCATCAGCGATCTGCCGCTGAACGGCCGCAACTATCTGCAGCTTGCGAAACTCGCGGCCGGGGTTGTGGAACCGCGGCGCGGAGACGTTGGCGCGCTCGGCGGATCGTTTGTCGCCAACGGCGTTCGCGCGCAGCTCAACAACTACAACCTCGACGGCGCCGACAACAACACGCGCATCGTGGACATCCAGAACCGCTCGCATGAGGTGGTGCAGCCCTCGGTCGACGCGGTGCAGGAGTTCAAGATCGAGACCAATACCTACGCCGCCGAATACGGCTACTCGGCCGGCGCGGTAGTCAACGCGACGATCAAGTCGGGAACCAACCGCTACCACGGCTCCACGTTCGAGTTCGTCCGCAACAACCACTTTGACGCGCGCAACTTTTTCCAGCGGCCGGCCGATCCACAGGCGATCCTGCAGCGCAACCAGTTTGGCGGCGTCGTGGGCGGGCCGGTCGTCCATGACAAACTGTTCTTCTTCGGCAGTTGGGAGCGCACCATCGAGAACCGCGGCCTCACCCTCACCACCACGGTGCCGGCGGCGCCACTGCGCCGCGGCGATTTTGGCGCCGCGCGGCCGATCTTCGATCCGGCAACCACGCGCGCGAATCCGGCCGGCCCGGGCTTCCTGCGTACGCAGTTCCCCGGCAACCTCATTCCCGCGAGCCGCATCGATCCGGTCTCGGCCAAGCTGACGGATGTGATTCCCGAGCCGAACCGCCCCGGCAGCTCCAACAACTTCGTCTCCAACCCCGCCCAGACCGACCGCGTCCACCGCGCCGACAATCGCGGCGACTGGAACATCAGCGACCGCGACAAGGCATTCCTGCGCTACAGCTATCTGACGCGGCAGTTCCTCAACCCCGGAGTGTTTCCGCCGCCCCTGATCGGCGCCACCACCAACGATCAGCACCGCAAGACCACGCGCGCGCACTCGGCGGTGATCAGCGAGACGCACGTGTTCAGCTCCTCGCTGGTGAACGAATTCCGCTCCGGCTATAGCCGCGTGTACGACCTGCGCGGCGACATCGTCGACGGCCCCTTCCTGGGGCCGCGGTTCGGCTTCAAGGGGATTCCCGCCAATCCCGGCAACGGCATCAGCGGCCTTCCGGGCGTCTCGATCTCCGGCTATACGAATCTCGGCGAAACCAGCTTCGTGCCGAACGGCAAGATCGCCGAGGTCATGCAGTTCAAGGACGACATCTCCTGGCTTCGCGGCAGCCACTCGTTCAAAGCCGGCGGCCAGTTCCAGTGGGTGCGCAGCTATTTCGATATTTCCAACTCCGCGCGGGGAACGTTCAGTTTCTCACAGGTCTTCACCCAGAATCCGCAGAACCGGCCGCCGACCGGCGACGCCTTTGCCGACTTCGCGCTCGGCGTTCCCGCCTCCTCCAGCATCAGCCGCACCAACATCGGCGATGTGCGGCAGAAGTACGTTTCTTTCTTCCTCCAGGACGACTGGAAGGCCACCACCAGGCTCACTCTGAACCTCGGTGTACGCTACGAGATCTGGACGCCGCGCTTCGAGCGGACCGGCCTGCAGGCCAACTTCTTGCCCGGGACGGGTAAGTTCATCTTCCCGGGCAACAACGTTCCACCCAGCATTCCGGCATCGATCGCGGCAAGGATTCCGGACGGCGCCGGCAACCGCACGCTGGTCAAGACGGACAGGAACAACCTGGCCCCGCGCTTGGGAATTGCGTATCAGCTCACTCGGCGCACCGTGCTGCGCGCCGGAGGCGGCATCTTCTACGCGTCGCCGGCCTTTCCGGGTGTCGGCGCAACGCTGCCTGGCAACCCGCCGTTCTCCATCACGTCCACGTACCCGACCGACCAGATCACGCCCAGCGTCACGTTTGCCTCCGGTTTCCCCAGCGACGCGCTCGACGTACGGTCCATCGATCCGGTCACCGCGGCGTGGAAGGGATTCGAGGTGAATTTCCCGGTGGCCTACGTTTCGAAATGGAGCTTCGGGCTGCAACAGGAGATCGGCCAGTTTCTGTTCGAAGCGAACTACGTCGGCACCCGGGGATCGCACTATTATGTGCACTACGACGTGAACCAGCCAGGACCGGGCGGAGGGACGGTCCAAAGCCGCCGCCCGTTCCCGGCCCTCGGCGGCGTCGCCTTCACGACTCCGGCGGGCTTCTCCAACTACCAGTCCCTGCAGACTCGACTGGAGCGCCGCTACCGGAACGGCTTCGCGCTCCTTACCTCGTACAGCTACAGCAAAGCGACCGACGCCGGCGGCGAGCAACTTGGCGGGGGCGACCTGCAGTACCGCGATACGCGAAACATCTTCGCCGAGCGCGGACTGGCCGGTTTCGACATGCGGCATCGTTTCGTCGGCAGCTTCCTCTACGATCTGCCGTTCGGCCGCGGCAAACGCTTCGGTATTTCGAATCCAATCCTCAGCCTGATTGCCGGGAACTGGCAGGTGAACGGCATTTTCACCGTGCGCGGCGGCCAGCCCTTCACTCCCAGTCTTGGCTTCAGCACCGCCAATACTGGCGACCCCCGGCCAGACCGCCTCCGGGACGGGAATCTGCCCTCCAACGCCAGATCCGTGGGCAATTGGTTCGACAAGACCGCTTTCGCGGCGGCCACGCCGTTCAACTTCGGCAACGCCGGCCGAAACATTTTGATTGGACCCGGCGGAGTGAACTTCGACTCCAGCGTGTTTAAGCGGGTGCCGGTGAAGCGGCTCGGCGAAGGCGGCGAGGTGCAGTTCCGGGTGGAGGCGTTCAACGCGGTGAATCACACACAGTTCGACATCCCCAACTCGCGCGTCGACATTCCGCAGGGCGCCACCATTACTGCGCTTGCCACGCCGATGCGCGAGATGCAGTTGGGGTTGAAAGTAATCTTCTGAGGTGATTCCTGATGAGCAGAGTGACGCGCAGAGACTTCTGTACAGGCCTGGCGATGAGTGCGGCCGAGCTGGGAATGAGAGACGCCGCTCGGGCGGCGGGGAAGCTGCCCAACATCGTCTATATCCTGGCGGACGATCTGGGCTGGGGCGATCTCGGCTGTTACAACCCGGAGTCGGCCGTCCCCACGCCGCATGCCAACCGGCTTGCCGCGCGGGGCATTCGGTTCACCGACATGCATTCCCCCTCGGCGGTGTGTACACCCACGCGCTACGGCATTCTCACGGGCCGATACTGCTGGCGATCCCGGCTGAAGAGCGGCGTTCTCGCGGGCTATTCTCCGAACTTGATTGAGAGCGGGCGCCTGACCGTGCCGGCGATGTTGAAGCTGGCAGGTTACTATACCGCCGGCGTTGGCAAGTGGCATCTCGGCCTGGGAAATCGCGAGAGGACCGACTACGATCAACCGCTCCGGCCCGGGCCGGTGGATCACGGGTTCGATTCCTACTACGGCATTCCCGCTTCCCTCGACATGGATCCCTATCTTTACTTCGAGAACGACCGCGTGGTCGAAAAGCCCACCTCGAACACAGCCGGGCAGAACTCCCCTCGCGGCGTGTTTTGGAGACCGGGCGCCATCGCGCCGCACTTCGATATCCCGGAGGTCTTGCCCACGCTCGGCGGCAAGGCGGTTTCGATGATCCGCGAGCGCTCGCGCCGGCCGGAGTCGCCCTTTTTCCTCTATCTTGCCCTGACCGCTCCGCACACGCCGTGGGTGCCGAAACCGCAGTATCTCGGGCGTTCCAAAGCCGGGCTCTACGGCGACTTCGTCGCGCAGGTGGATGACACGCTAGGCCGCGTGCTGCAGGCGCTGGACGACAACAAGTTGGCGGACAACACGCTGGTCGTGTTCACCAGCGACAACGGCGCGGACTGGAAGGTGGAAGACAAAGCCAGATTCGCGCATCGGGCCAATGCCAACTGGCGCGGCGAAAAAGCGGATATCTGGGACGGCGGGCATCGCATTCCGTTTCTCGCGCGCTGGCCCGGCAGGATCAAGCCGGGTACCACCAACGAGCTGGGGTGCCTTACGGACCTGATGGCCACCCTCGCCGGCATCGTCGATTACAAGCTGCCGAAAAACGCCGGCGAAGACAGCTATGACCTGCTCCCGGCGCTGCTGGGAAAGAAGGGCAAACCGATTCGCGACGCGGTGGTGCACCATTCCAGTCTGGGCATGTTTTCCATCCGGCGCGGCGAGTGGAAATTGGAGCTGGGGCTGGGATCGGGTGGATTCAGCCAGCCGCGGCACATCGATCCGGCGCCCGGTGGACCCCAGGGCCAGCTCTACAATCTGGCGAAAGACCCCGCGGAAACCGATAACGTCTGGCTCAAATACCCCGATGTGGTAGCTCAGCTCACCGCCCTGCTGGATCAGTACAAGCAGCAGGGCTACAGCCGTCCCATGTGAGGTGACTGCCGGGACCTCGAGTTTCTCGAGCGCTTTCTTTGCACCCGTGGCTAGCCTTGCTCCTCGAACCCCTCGGATGCAATGAGCATCGCTTGCCCGGCTGTCTTCGCAGAATCTGGATCAGGACGCTTCCGATGTAGCGCTCTTGCCCGGCCGACGCGGTAATCCAGCGTGGCAAACGGATGAGACATATGCAACTCACGATCCGCTTGCTCCGGGAAACGGGCCGCTGGATTGCTGGCATTTCCGACCTGCCAGGCGTGACGGTGTACGGCGCAACATCCGAAGAAACCACAAGAAAGCATGGCCCGCGACCAAGGCTCAGTCCACACGTAGGTTTCCATCGGACATTGCCCCAGGACGTTGGGCCTCGTCATAGTCCCTGATCAACGGCAACTACTCTTGACCCTTTACGCCACCGCCCGCCGTCACACCCGCTCTGTACCGGCGATGGCGCGCTGAATCTGCCCGTCCACGACTTTCAGCGTCGCTGCCGGGATGAGGTCTTTGCAAGGCAGCGACTTCCACTCCTCCGCCGTGCGTTCCACCGTCTCGCGCACGATCTTCCAGACCGGCTGCACCGGCAGGCGTGCCGTATCG
The DNA here is from genome assembly GCA_016178945.1 of Acidobacteriota bacterium. GTDB lineage: Bacteria > Acidobacteriota > Terriglobia > Bryobacterales > Bryobacteraceae > JACOSH01. The sequence continues at coordinate 23,647 of JACOSH010000566.1, read as the reverse complement.
GCAAAGCGCCGCACCCGGTCGAGGGTGATCCCGTCGAGGGTTCGGCTTCCGCCAAAAGACAGGGCCAGACTGTCGCTGGGAATGTAGGGAAGCGTCGCCACAAAATCATAGGCCGGAGCCAGGACCGGCGTGCGGCCGTCCGGATACAGCAGCGCCCAGTTCTTCAGGTGCATGTCGGCATTCCCGATCAGCACCGTGAAAACCAGGCGGCGGACAAATTCGTACGTGCCCGCGTCCCCGGTTTCGGCCCACAGCACGGAGGCGATGTTGGCATAGCTGCGACGCCTGTACTTGTCATCCGGGAACAGCCCGAACACCTGCGCAAAATCTTCCATGTGAATCCGGCGGCCGGCACCGCGGTCGAACCGTTCGACGGCTAGCGCCTGTCCTTCTATCCGCGCCACATCCGGCGGCAGCCCTTGGATGCCCGAGACCGGCGTCAGCCGGATGGCCGGAACCTGAATGCCGATGGCCCGCGCGAGTTCCAGCATGACGTATTCGTTTTCGGAGACCGCCGGGAACCCTGTGGAAGGCAGCTTTACAATCCACGAGCCGCCCACTCCGTGCGCCGGGATCGTCAGCGCGCCCGACGCCTCCAGGATCGCGGAGAATTTCAGTTGCACGCCCGCCAGCGAGAAACGCAGAACGCCCTCTTGCCGCTGGCCTTCGTCATGCAGGCCAACATCCTGAGGATGCTCCTGGTCATCGTCCCGCTCGCGCCCATCCAGAGGCTTGACCGTCACGGCTCCGGCGAGGTCGGCTCCCAGCATGGCGATCAGAAAGAACTCCCGCTCCGGCTTCACGCCCGCTTTCTGGGCCAGATAAGTCCGCAGATGCCCTTCCGGCAACAGGTTCGAAAAGAACGGCGGCAGACGGCGCGTCACTGTGCGCACCGCCGTGACCAGTCCGCCCGCCTGGCCTTTGAACGACAGGCTCAGGATCGGGCGGTCCGGATCATCAACGTAATCCTGCTCGAAGGCGAACAAGTGGCGGTCTCCCGCCAGCCGATTGATGATCCCGATCCGGCGGCCGTGCAGATGCACCGCCAGCGAGGTGACGTTTTCCAGCTCAGGATTCATCGGAGCCGCCCTCGTCATGTTCATCGGCCGCATAGAGCGGACGTTCGCCCTCCCCGGCATCGAAGGCACCCGGCTGGCGGTGATCGCGGATCATCGACTGGACGGCGGGAGCCAATGTCCGCGGAACCAGCAGCAGGTCATAATCGAGCACCCGCACCAGATCGAGCAGCGTGTTGAACCGCGGCACGACCTTGCCGGTTTCAATGCCCGAGATGTGGGCTTGCGGCAGGCCGACCCGTCGGCCCAGTTCGGCCTGGCTCCAGCAGCGCTTCCGCCTTGCCGCCACCAAATCACGCCGCATCGCCTCGGGCAGCCGGTTCAGACGCGTGTTGGTGACATGTGAAGACATATCATTATAACAAACTCATATAGTATAGCATATTGCGCGATCCCAGCGATAGGGATCTACAGCCTGCGGGCGCCACCTGGACGATACAGTCCAGCGGCACCACCAAGTACTCCTTGGCGGAGCCAGCTATCGACTGGTTTTTTCGCGATACGAGAGCTTCGGGGAATGGGTCTATCGGATCGAGATGAAAATCGATCGGAGCCAGGCTAGCGGCAAACACGGCGACTCCCGCAGGGCCTGAAGTCATGCCGAAGCCGGCGGCCATGGGGCATCGCGCCGCTGGAGCGAATCGCTATGGCGGGCGCGTCAACGCCGTTACAATGAGTTCGCAATGCTCCAGAAAAGCAAACCCCAGGAAGCCGGCCGCGCGCCAAGCGTGTGCCGGAACGCAGTTGGTACGTCAAATCATCGCCTACCCTGTACGACTCGCCGGTGCGGCGGCCGTCACCCTCTCCTGCTCGATCGCATAGCCCATCGTGCTGTAGCCGTTCAACCTGCGACCGTACATCCGGGCCAGCATCGGGACGTAGTTGTCCACATAATCGTAGACCTGCACGAATCGTTTGTCGTCGTGGAGGCGATGCAACCGGCCCACATACTGCTGCAACGTGCCCTTCCACGAGATCGGCATGGCCAGGAATAACGTGTCCAGCCGCGCGTCGTCAAACCCTTCTCCGATATAGCTTCCCGTCGCCAGGATCACCCGCGATTCGTTTTCCGGTACGGCCGCGAGTGCCGCCGCCGTTGCCCCACGCTGTTTCTTTCCCATGCCACCCTTCAACACGAAGACATGCTTGGCGGCGCCTGCAAGTTTTGCGGCGAAATACTGCAGATGCTCCGTCCGCAGCGTCAGAAGCAGCGGGCAACGACCGGATTCTATGGCGTGCACGATGTCGTTGGCGATCGTCTCGTTGCGCGGGAGATCATTCACAAGCGCGGCATAGATATCCGTAATCGTGACGTCGTTGAGGTCGGAAGCTATCCGGAACTCCGTATGGCGGGGCATCACCTTGTGCTCGAAGGGCGTCGTCTCGGTCATTGTCCGGGCGCTCATGCTGAACCGTACAGGGCCACACTGCATGTAAATGATCGGATGGTGCCCGTCCTTCCGCGTCGGCGTGGCGGTCAGACCGACTACATACTTGGCCTTCACCTGCCGCATCACCTGTTCGAAAGTGAAAGCGGAAATGTGGTGGCATTCATCGACGATCACTTGGCCGTACTCGGCAACGAAATCCTTCACTTCATCCTTTCGGTACAGGCTTTGGATGACGGCGACGTCCACACACCCCGTCCGGTCGGTTTTCCCGCCACCGATATGGCCGATCGATTTGGCTGGCAGATCCAGGAACATCCCAAGGCGCTCCTGCCACTGATCGAGCAACTGCTGCCGGTGAACGAGGACCAAAGTGTTGACCTTGCGTTTCGCGATCAGGCACGCCGCAACGGCGGTTTTTCCGAACGCCGTCGGCGCGCACAGGATACCTTCGTCGTAGCCGGTGATCTTAGCGACGGCTTCTTGCTGGAACGGCCGAAGCTGACCTCGAAACTCGGCTTCAATCGCTGTTCCGGTATATCGTTCGTCCCGAATCTCCGGCCGGATCTTATGCGCTTCCAGAAGAGCCAAGGTCTCGGTCAGACATCCACGAGGCACGGCGATGTGCTGGATGAATTCCTGACCGCATGCGATCACACGCGGCTTGTCGTACGTCGAAAGCCGCATCGCCTGAGCCTTGTAGAACTCCGGGTTCTGAAAGGCTGCCAGCCGGAGTAGCCGATTCAGCATGGCTGGTGGCAGATCCTTACTCTCCACGTAAATAAGATTCGCGCGAACGATCTGAACCGTCTTTGGCAGCGGCCCTTCTATCGGCCGCTCCCTCCGCTTGCGGGAAGGTGGCAGGGTCCACGGGTCTTGTGCCTCGTCATCATCGGCGATGCTCATCCGAACTCCGATTAGGTCGCCCTTGCGCTGAGCCTCTGCGACGATCTCCTCCGCGGCATCGGCCGGCATTCGCCGGATCGTGGAGAGGAACTCCCACTGGTCGGGGTAACGGTGGAAGCCGGAGTCAATGAATACGCTGTTGCCCGCGTTGCGCGGCGCAAACTGTAGGGGGAGTGCAATCAGGTTCCCGAACCCTCCCTTGGGCATCGTGTCCTGGTTAGGGAAAAAGCGATCGTAAGAATCAAGGCCGACCTGATGCCTTCGCTCCATGGTTCGCGTGAGCAGCACGCATCCGAGTTTACGCGCGGTGATCGCCGGCAGCGCACGATCAAAGAAGATCCACACGTGGCCGCCTTTCCCGGAACGAGAACGTTCCAAGGCGGCGGGCACATTCAACTCCTTGCAGGTCTCCAGGAAAGCCAAGGAGTCATACTCCCACGTCGCCTTGTCGAAGTCTGCCGCGAGAAACCAGCACGTTTCGTCGGGCAGCAGGGGGTACACGCCAACGGTCTCCTTGCCCATGAGGTGGTTCGCGATGACGGCGTCTGTTACCGGGAGAATCTTCCGTGTCTTCTGGTCGACTCTCTTTCGGTCCTCCGGGCGGCTCTTATTGATGGCCTTCCAATCCTTTACGACTGCCGGCATATATCCATGTCGACCGTCAGCGTTCTCCCATCGCCGCGCATACACGTCGTCTCGCCCGCGAAAGAGACTTCGAAATAACGCGATCCGCCGCCGGGCACGCTCTTCCTTGTCCACTGGCGGCGCTATTTCGGCGGGTCTAGGCGGAGCGGGATTTTCTGGCGCAAGTTGCGGAATCGCTATGCTGTGAACCGCCAGAAGCCGCCGCAAGCGGGCGTTCTCCTCTCGCAGACGCTTGTTTTCCTCGTCTGGCGACTCGAATGGAAGAGGTTCGGAACCGTTCTCACGCATACGGTGTTCACCGCTCAGTGTGGCCTGCCAGCACTTCCTTAAGAAACAGCCGCACCCTTACAAATACTGCATCGACATCAAATGGGAGCCCGCACTCTTTGGCCAAGGCCTGGAACGGAATCTGCCAGTCGGCTGGCGGCGGAACCAGATCCTCCGGCAACTGGTGCTTTCCCCTGTGTTCGAACGTTAGGCACAAGGCGTCCAGAATCCTCTTCGTGTCCAGACCACCGGATTCGACCAGAAGCGCGATATCCACCAAGTCCTTCACTCTGCTGTTCGCGGCGTTCCGTGGGAGCGTGTAGGCATGAATCTTTTCGGCGAACTGCTGTTCACGCGCGATCATCCGAACCTGGCAGCATTCGATGCCGGCGAATCCCAGCCAGTCCCGGCAGGCGATTGTTTCCAGCGGCTCCATGACCACGTCACCAATACCTGCGTCCAGATGGAAACGGGCGAAGATCCGTTCGTCCATGCGAGCGTCGACGGGGTAGCGTGCGCCGCCGGACGGCGCCGCCGTCAAATCGATGGCAGGCGGTCCGATCGTGAACTCGAACCAGTCACCCAGAGGGACATCAGCCGCGCTCTGCAACATCTCCCGCACAACCTCGTTCGTGTCGCCGCCAGCCAAAGGCGATGCCTCCACTCGCCGCACTGTCAAGTCGATATCCACTGTGGATCTTGCAGTCTTGAAGCGAAGCTCCAGCGCATAACCGCCCTTCAAGACCCAGGGTGCCCGCTCTAACCGAAACAACCGGGCCAGCAGACGGTCGAAGGACACTTGGCGCCTGAGGCGGTTGAGATCGATCTGTTCGGTCAGAGATGTCCGCTTCAGGCGTTCTTCCAGAGCCTTTCGGAATGCTCCGGCGGTCTTGTACCTCTTGGGCGGCATCAGGCAACCCGTCGCAGCGCCTCTTCGACGATCTTGCGTGCGGGGCCGCTCATTCGCGTATTCCGAATCTGTTGGCGAGTGATCAGACCGCGGTCGACAGCCTGTCGCAGTGCCTGACGGATGAAGCTCCGCTCAACCGTGCCTGCTTCGATCAGGTCAAGAATCGACCGCAGAGGTCGAGTGAACTTGAAGCCCTGCCCCATCTTGACGTCGGTCTCAGGCAGATCGGCGTGGTGCAGTACTAGAATTCCGGGTATGTTGCTGTTGCGCCGGAAATCCGTCGGGACTGTCATGTGGAGCTTGGCCGGATTCAGATCGGACAGGTCGTAAAGGCTGAGGGCCGTATGGTGGCTGTAAACACCCTCCACTTCCTCATCCCGGTTCCGCGACCAGAGTGCCCAAAGCACGAGGTCGGGCCGATCGGACGTCGGGAACAGGGCGAGCCGGTAGATGCCCCGATGCTCGCGGATCCAGTTCCCAACCTGCACGTGATAGGGATGGGTGTTCCCGGCGAATCCAGCGGCCTTGGCCTGCTTCGTGGTGAAGAAGCCCTGCTGTTGCTCGGCGAACTCGAAGAGCCGCCGCGCCGCTTCACGGTGAGACCGGGCCATGACACAATACTACAACTTTCTTGAACCGCGCTGGGAGTGGATCGGTTCGCCGATGAGGGCGCATAGGGCGCCCTGGCCGGACTATGGCAAACTGAGAGACGCCGGGCTAACGGCGAAAGGGAGATGAGAGCGGCCAATGAAACAAAAACCTCCCGGCACGATCGACCCGATAGAGCGTGACATCGAACAGGCGCTCAGCCCCGGAAAGTTCGTCGGCGACCGGGACTGCTTCTCGTTCGTGAGCGGCCTGGAGCGGGTCGCGGAGAAGATTCGGAAGCTCCCCGCCGGGAGCGCCCCTTCGATCGCGCTTTACGAGATCTTCCTCGCGGGCTGCTATGCAAAGGCCGACGAGCTCGACGACTCGAGCGGCAGCCTCGGGCAGTTCGTGGAAGATCTCATCTGCTCGTGGATTCGAGCCAGGCAGGCGTCGGGCGCCGACCCCAACGAGACGGCCGCGATGCTGCTCGCGCGGATGGACGATGATCCCTATGGGTTTTGTTACCAGATCGAGCAGCAGGCCGCCAAGGTATTCGACCGGGCCGGGCTGGCCGCCTTCGAGAGGCAGGTCAGAGAGCGGTTCGAGGCCGCGGGCGAGCAACCCGAGTACCCCCGCCGGCATTGGGGCGATGTTCTGCGCACGCTCTACGTCATCCAGAGAAACATCCCGGCCTACATCGCTCTCGCCGATCAGACCGGACTCACCGCGCAGGACTGCCAAGCGCTCGCCACGCTGCTCGTCGCGCGCCGCAAGCCGGAGGAGGCGCTGGCATGGGTCGAGCGCGGGATCGCCCTTGCCCGGGACAACCCGCAAATGTTCATGTCCGGTTACGACCTGGCCAAGCTCCAGCGCGAGCTGTGGACCAAACTCGGCCGGGCCAACGACGCGCTCGATGCCGCCTGGGCCGAATTCCGGAAGCATCCCAGCACCTCCACGTATGACGAGCTCATGAAGTTCGTGCCCGCGGCCGAACGCTCGACCTGGCGCGAGAAGGCCATGGACGCTGCCAGCGGTTCCGATCTCCGCTCCATCATCGGCTTGCTCCTCAAGACCAAAGAGATCCAACGTCTGGCGGAACTGGTGCGCGGCGCCACCGACGATGTCTTGCAAGCGGTGAGTCACTACGCTACCGAGTCCGCGGCGAAGAAGTTGGAGAAGGCCCACCCGGACCTTGCCGCCCGCCTCTGGCGCGCCCAAGGATTCCGCATCGTGGACGCAGGGAAGAGCAAGTACTACGACCAGGCGCTTTCGAACTTCGAGCGCGCCAAGCGCTGCTTCGAACGCGCGGGGCTCGCCGCCGCTTGGGACGAGACCGCGCGCCGGGTGCGGGTCAGCCACTCCCGCAAGACCGGCTTCCTGTCCGGGTTTGAGGCCCTGGCCACCGGCTCCCGCCCGAAGAACCCGCCGTCCTTTCTGGAGCGCGCTAAAGCGCGCTGGGGCGTTCGGTACGGGAAAGGCGGCTTATGACCGGGCGTTCAGCGGCGTCGTCGTTTTTGCGCCGTTCGTTGCAACGCCTCGTTAGGCGGTTCCTGCTGCTGCTTTCCGGTGTTGATTCTAGGTTCCGGCATGGCTCGGCTCATCGTACCTTGCCCGCGCCGCCGTGCGATCTTGCACACCTACAACCAGCGCCCCGGGCCTGCCCTTTCGGGTGATGAGCAAGCGTTCCCGCTGGTCCCGGCTGACACATGACTCCAGGTCCGCTCTCTCCACACCCATCTGCGTTATAGGGTGAGACTCTCATCATATCGCCATGCCCGCGCACGAGATTCGTGGACGCGGTCCCGTGCTGTTCCAACAGCGTGGCAGGCGCACAGTCCTACCGGGTTTCGCTACTTTTCTCACATTCATTGCCTTCTCAAGGTCGGAACAAAGCATCTCATTCCGGAGTCGAAGAAATCAGAATGCATCGCCTGCTCTGTTTGCCGGTGCTGGTTTCGGCGCGAACGCTGCTCGCTTCCTGCGCTTCTGCCGCAAGTCCCTGCGGCGCGTTTATGCAGGCCGATGTCGTGGCCATCGTCCGGCTCGACGCTGCCTGGCATCCGACGCGCTATTCAACAGAGTCGCGCGGCGTCGTCGTGAAGCATTACAAAGGGCCGCTCAGAGTGGGTATGTCCATCGGCTTCTACGGCGGTGGCGCATGCTACGACGCTCCGTACAGGGTTGGCGAGGACCACGTCGTCTATGCAAGACGCCTTCGCGACGGCCGCTACTCCACCGGCTGCACGCGGACTCATGTGGTTTGCCGAGCCCCCCCGGACCTGGAGTTTCTTGAACGCTTCTCTTTACACCCCCGCCTAGCCTTGCTCCTCGAACCTCTCGGGTGCAATGAGCATTACTTGCCCGGCTGGCTTCGCGGAATCTGGATCTGGACGCTTCTGATGTGGCGCTCCAGTGCGGTATCCAGCGTGGCAAATGGTAGGATGGGACATATGCAACTCACGATCCGCTTGCTCCGGGAAACGGACGGCCGCTGGATTGCCGACATTCCTGAACTGCCGGGCGTGACGGTGTACGGTGCAACCGCCGAAGAAGCCACCATCAGAGCCAAGGCCCTTGCTCTCCGCGTGATCGCCGAAGAAATCGAGCACGGGGAGATGCCGCCAGGAGCCGGCACGTTACAGTTTTCCGTAGCTGCATGAGCGCAGGGCCCGCGACCAAGGCTCGGCGCGTGCTTGCGGCGCTACAACGGATCGGTTGGCGTGTTGTCCGCACGTCGGGTTCCCATCGGACATTGCGGCGTGAGGGTTGGCCCCAGTATCGTTTCGCCTACCACGACAAAGAAGAATTGGGGCCGGTCATCCTCGCTGAGATAGCCAAGCATACGGGCTTGCGCCCTGAGAATCTGTAGCGCCCGCCAACTCCCAACTTCCGTCATTCCCGTCGCAGAATCTGGATCTGGACGCTGCTCTGGGCTGATCGCTGATCGCTGAGCGCCTACCGCTTGCATCACAAGCGCGGGTCCACCGGCTCGCTTTCCAGCGCCAGCACGCCGAATACGCATTCGTGGACCCGCCGCAACGGCTCGCGGTCCACGAAGCGCTGCAGCGCTTCGATGCCCAGCGCGAATTCGCGGATGGCCAGCGACCGTTTCCTCCAAAGACCCCGGGACCGGAGCTTGGGCAACTGATCGCCGGCCGTGTACTCCGGGCCATAAATGATCCGGAGGTACTCGCGCCCGCGGCACTTGAGGGCAGGCTGCACCCAACCGTCCGGTCCACGCGCAACGAACTCGAGCGGCTTCACCACCATTCCTTCGCCGCCCGTGCCGGTCAGTTGCTCCCACCAGAGCGACGCCCGCGCGACGGCGGCTTCATCCGTTACCTCGACTTCCAAAAATGGCGTGGCCACGATGAAGTTGGGATCGGCGGCCGCGAGACGATGCAGCGTTTCCATGTGCCATCGGTTGGTCTTGCCGCTGTGGACGGCGCCTTCCGACGCGAGCAGATGGAACGGCGCCAGCCGGTAATCGTCCAAACAGTGGACGGGCCAGCAATAACGGCGATAGGCTTGCCGGTACAGGCGCAGCCGTTCCAATCGCTGTCGATACGTCTCCAGCATTCCCGCGGCCGCGGGGCTCTGTTCCATGGCCGCGACCACGGATTCGAGCGAGCCTACGCCGGCCGCGCCCACGGCTGCGTATTGGCGTTGGAGGAGCTCCCGCGCCTTCGCCGACCAAGGCATCAGCTCGCAATCCAGGCAGAACCAGCCGGAGCCAAACTCCTCCCAGAAGCCGGCTTTCGTTAATGCGGTTTGAACCCGGACGATGAATTCGGCCTCTTCGCCGCCATCCGGGAAGAACGGCCGCCCGGTGCGGGTGTAGCACACGCCGATCCTGCCATCGATCGCGCCAAATCGTTCGCGGGCCGCCTTCAGGTCGCGGCCAATCACAATCACCGCCCGCGATCCCATGTGTTTCTCCTGGCAAACTACTTTTTGCACCTGCGCCCCAAGGAAGTAGTCAAACGCCTCCGTCGGGTATTCCAGGTAGTCCGGGAGCGAGGATGTTTCGCTCGGCGACATGGTCGGCGGCAGGTAGATCACCCAATGCGGATCGGTGGCAAACCGGCTCATCACTTCCAGGGCCGCTATGGAGTTCTCCTCGCGGATGGTGATGCTCCGGTGCAGCCGGGTTTCGACGATTCGTTTTCCCGTGACGTCTTCCAGGTCGAGCACGTCGTCCAGCTCCTGCTGGCTGGTCCGTGCCTCGGACGCAGGCTGGATGAAAGGCCGGATCGGAGGGGAGTACTCTCGCGCCGCCGGAATCGAGACGAACTCGCGCTCCGGGTACCTCAGCGCCGTGAGCTTGCCTCCAAACACCGCGCCGGTGTCGATGTTCGTCGTGTTGTTCAACCACTCGGGTTCCGGAACCGGGGTATGGCCATAGACCACGGTCGCTTTGCCCCGATATTCCGCGGCCCAGTTGTACCGCACCGGCAACCCGAACTCATCCGTCTCGCCCGTCGTCTCGCCGTACAGGCAGAACTCGCGGACTGCCCCCGAACCCCGGCCGTGCATTTCCTCGCGAAGGCCGGCGTGCGCGACCACCAACCGGCCGCCGTCGAGGACGTAGTGGCTCACCAGCCCGTCCAGGAACGAGGCCAGGTTTCCCCGATCTTCGGCGGCCAAGGATTCTACTTCCGCGATGGACATCTCCAGGCCGTGTTTCACCTGAACCTGTTTCCCGCGCAACCATCGCAGGAACTTCACGTCGTGGTTGCCGGCCACGCAAAACGCGGTTCCGGCGGTGACCATGTTGCGAACGATACGCAACGTATCCACCACGTGCGGCCCCCGGTCGACCAGGTCGCCCAGGAAGACCGCCCGGCGCCCCGCGGGGTGCCGCCAGCACTCATTGCCCCAGGGCGACTCCGGAGCTTCCAAAGCGTCGCGCCGCCAGCCGAGCTGCTCCATAAGTGCGCGCAGTTCATCGGCGCAGCCATGCAGGTCGCCGAAGATGTCGAAGGGTCCGGTCTGATCCTTCTTGTTGTTCCACAGCGGAACCCGCCGGATCTCGATTTCCTCCCGGTCGTTCAGGATATGAACGTAACGGAAGCCCTCACGCTCCAACCCCCGAAGGCCGCGCCGTAGATCGCTAATCTGGCGCCTCACAACGTGCGGTCCGAAGGCGCGATCCGGCCGGTGGCTGTTGCGCTCCAGGCAGATCCTCTCCGGCGTGTTCAGCACCAAGGCTACCGCGAAGCAGTGATACTTGCGGGCGTGTGCGACCAATCGCCTCCGGTCTTCCGCGCGCACGTTGGTCGCGTCGACTACCGTCAGCTTTCCTCGCGCCAGCCGTTTTTCGAGCATGTAGTAGAGCGCGTCGAACGCGTCATGGGTCGCGGCCTGATCGCTCTCATCGTCGCTCACGAGTCCCCGGAAGAAGTCCGAGGAAAGCACCTCCGTTGCGAGAAAATGCCGCCGCGCCAGTGTGGACTTGCCGGAACCCGAAGCGCCGATCAGCGCAACCAAAGCCAGGTCCGGAATCTCGAGGGTCTTCATTCGCCGCCTTCCGTTGGCAGCGAAAAGACCGCCATTTGCGAGGGTGCGCCGTGTTGAGCGTCGACCGGCCCTACCGGCTCGAAGCTCACTTGGTAGCCGAAACGCGCGCCGGCGGCGTCCGCCCAACTGGCGAACTCCGCTCTGGTCCACTCGAAACGGTGGTCGCCGTGGCGCAGCTTGCCTGGAGGGAGCGTCGGAAACAACACGTTGTATTCCCGGTTCGGGGTGGTCACCAGCACGTGGCGGGGCCTGGCAAACTCGAAGAGCACTCTCTCCAGCGCGGCCAGGCGCGGGCGGTCCAAATGCTCGATGACCTCCACCAGCGCCGCCGCGTCGAATCCGCTCAACCGCTTGTCGCGGTAGAGCAGGGAACCCTGCATCAGCCGGATCCGTTTCCGCTGGCGCTCCGGCATGCGCTCCAGCCGGAGCCGCGAAGAAGCGATTTCGAGCGACCGGTGGCTGACGTCCATGCCGGCAATCTGCTCAAATGCGCGATCCGCCAGCAGGCGCCGGAGCAGTTTGCCTTCGCCGCAGCCGAGATCCAGGACTGTCTTGGTCCCGAGATCCTTAAGCTTGGCCGCCACCAGGTTCAACCGCTGCGTGTGGAGCGTCATCGGCCTCTCCAGGTCCTTCTCCGCGCGCGCCGCCTTTTCCAGGTTCGATTCCGCCGCTTCCACAGCCGCGCCCTCTTCATCCAGCAGCTTGTCGAACGCTTGATCCATCAGAGAGGATCTGCGCCTGAGGTAGCGGCTGACGATTAACTGTCGTTCCGGGTGGTTGCGGAGCCATCCCTCGCCGTGCCGCAGCAGCTTGTCGACCTCGGCGTCGCCGATGTAGTAGTGCTTTTCGTCGTCCAACACCGGCAGCAATACGTACAGGTGCGACAAGGCATCGTGAACCGTCGCGCGGGCTTCCAAGTTCAGCCGGAAATACCGGCTCTCTCCCCACTCCGGGAAGTTGTCGTCCAGCGGAAGTTGGGCGGCGCCAACGCGATAGCCAAGGGGTTCGAAGAGCCTGTGCAGGATCTCCGCTCCACCGCGTGAGCGGATCACCTCCACGGTGATTTCCAGCGGCAATTTCGTAGCGACCAGCTCCGGGCGCTTCTGGCAGTGGCCCGCCAGCGCCGTGCCGAAGATTCGCCCCATGGCCACGGTGAGGTACGACGACGCCACATAGGGCCGGTCATTCACGTAGTCTTCGGGGCGCTGCGCCCCGCGCACCAGCTCCACGGGATCGATTTCCAACAAGAGGCACGCCGTGCAGCGCTGCGCGGCCGCATTCGAGTAAAAGACGTAGGCTTTGCCAAACGCCAAATCCGCGGAATGCAGATTCGCGGGATTCTTGTGCAGAAGAAACCCGAGATCCGTGGCCGGTTCAGCCGTGTTTGTAATGCGGATCAGCACGAATCCTGATTATGGAACGAAAGCGGCTCGCCCCCCAAGTTTCGGCGTATCATGAGAATGACAACAGATCGTCGCGGCCGCGCGAGTCGATTACCCGCCGACCTGCTTCATGGCGGACCGGGCGTATCCGGTGCGGTCGCGGTCGTGAAGGAGGGAGAAATGAAATCTTTCATTCTAATTATTGGCCTGTTGCTGGCGGTGATGGCGGCCGCCGGTGACCGCGAGCGCTTCGCCGATCCGCCCGCTGAGTTCCGCTCCATGCCGCTCTGGGTCTGGAACGACCAATTGGAGTGGCCGCGATTGAAAGAACAGCTCGGGGAATTTCGCCGGCAGGGCATGGGCGGGGTGTTCGTCCATCCGCGCCCCGGCCTGATGACGGAGTACTTGGGCGCCGACTGGTTCCGGTTGTGGAAGCTGTCGGTCGAGGAGTCCAAGCGCCTGGGCCTGTTCGTCAACATCTACGACGAGAACAGTTATCCGGCGGGATTTGCGGGCGGGCACGTGCCCGCCATGGCGCCCGACACGGTCGCGCAGTACGTGCAGGCGGAACTGGATGTTCCGCCGGAGCGCGTCCCCTGGAAGGCGGCCGAAACGGTGGCCGTGTTTGCTTCGCGGGAAGGGCCCCGGGTCCACCGCGCGGACGGCCTTCCGCCTGGCGCGCGCGCCGTGGTGTTCCGCCTCCGGCGCGCATCCGGGAATCCCTGGACCGGCGGGTTTCCGTACGTCGACCTGACCAATCCGCAAACCGCCTCCGCGTTTATTGAGACCACCTACGAGCGCTACAAGAAGCACCTGGGGGCCGAGTTTGGCAAGACCATCCGGTGGGTATTCGACGACGAGCCGCTGATCGCCACCGGCGGAGCGTACGACCAGGCCTCGCTGGCGCTGCCGCTCAGCCCCTACACGCTGGCCGAGTTCCGCAAGCGGCATGGCTACGATCTGGCGGACCATTTGCCCTCGCTCTATTGGGACGTGGGCGATTGGAGGAGGCTGCGTTTCGACTACTGGCAAACCCTGCACGACGTGTGGAAGGAGAACTATTTCCAGCCGCTCTACCAGTGGTGCGACCGGAACCGCCTCCAGTTCACCGGGCATTGGATGGAGCACGAGTGGCCCTATCCCTGGATCTCGCCGGCCGACGCCTCCATGTACGCGTTCCAGCACGTTCCCGGCATCGACATGCTGGAAGGCTCGAACATCCGTACGAAGGGCTCCGACCCGCACATGCTGTTCACCATCAAGCAGGTGGCCAGCGTGGCGCATCAATTGGGGCGGCGGGCCTTCTGCGAGGCCTACGGCGTCAGCGGATGGGACTCGACCTTCGAGCATTACAAGCGCTTTGGCGACTGGCTCCTGGCGCACGGCGTCAACTTCATCGATCAGCACCTGGCGTTTGCCACCGTGCGCGGCGCGCGGAAGCGCGATCACCCGCAAAGTTTCTCCGGCGTGTCGGCCTGGTGGCCCTACTACAAACTGCACGGCGATCACCTGGGGCGCGTGAGCTACATGCTCAGCCAGGGAGCGGCGCGGAACCGGCTGCTGGTCCTCCAGCCGACCACCAGCGGATTCCTGTGGGCCCGCCGCGGAGACCCCACGCCCGAGCTGGCCGGAATGCGCGCCGACAACGGCGAGATGATCCAGTTTCTGGCCGACCACCAGGTGGATTTCGATCTCGGCGACGAGTACCTGCTGGAGTGGCACGGAGGGCAGGACGGGCGGCGGCTGGCCATCGGGCAGGCGCGCTATGAGCTGCTGGTGTGGCCCGCGAACATGATCAACCTGCGGGGCGAGACCCTGCCGCGCCTGGAGCGCTACCTGGCGGCGGGAGGCGAGATCCTGGCACTGGCGCCCGCGGCGGCGTATGTCGACGGGCGATCGAGCGATCGCGTCGCGGTGCTTCAGACGCGCTACGCCGCGCAGTGGCGCGCGGTGAGCGGGCTGGAGGATCTGCTGCGCGAGATCCGGCGCAGGCTAAAGCCGCGTGTGAAGTTGGACGCGGCGCTGCCCAACGTGGGTGTCTCGGAGCGCTTCCTGGAGAACGGGGATCGCGTCATCTTCTTCGCCAATACCGGGGTGAGCGCGGCGCGAGCGAAGCTCACCGTCGACGCCGGGTCGCTGGAGAGGTGGGACACCATCACCGGGCGGATCGAGACGGCCGAGTCGCCCTTCAATTTGGAACTGCCACCGGCGGGCTCGGAGTTGCTGGTGGCGAAAAAGGCGGCAGCAGCGGCGCGGCCCAACGCTGAACCCCGGTTCACGAACTTGGCGGCCGGCGTCTGGAGAGTCAGCCCCGAAGCTCCCAACGTGCTGGTGCTCGACTATTGCGACCTGGCCGTGCCACCTTCGATCGCCGGCCTGCGCGACGTGAATACCTGGGAGGCCAACTGGAGACTGTGGCAGGAGCATGGCTTCGTGCGGCCGGCTTGGGACAACGCCGTGCAGTTCAAGACACGGGTCTTCGACCAGAATCATTTTGACCCGCGGTCCGGCTTTGAGGCGGCTTTCCGGTTCGATGCGGCGGACGTGGCCGCGCTGCGCGGGCTGGAACTGGCTGTCGAGGAACCGGCGCTCTACCGCGTGACGCTCAACGGGAACCCGGTTTCGTTCGAAGGAACCGCCCGATGGCTGGACCCGCACCTGCGCAGCGTGGCCGTTGAGAAGTGGGCCCGGGTGGGCGAGAACATCATCCGCATCGCCGGCCGGCCCTTCGACGTCCGGATGGAGCTGGAGAACATCTACCTGCGCGGCAACTTCAGCGTGCGCGCGGCGGAGAAGGGATTCCGGCTGGCGGCCCCGGCCAGGCTGGATTTCGGATCCTGGGCGGCGCAGGGATATCCCTTCTATCCGGACGCGGTCTTGTATGCCACGCAAGTACAGGTCCCCGCGGGCGCGGGCCGCATGCGCGTCGAGCTGGGCCGGTGGGAGGGAAGCGTGGCCGCCGTCTTGCTCGACGGCCGGCAGGTGGCCGCCCTCGGATGGCAGCCCCACCGGGCGGAGTTCTCCGCCGCTCCAGGTAACCATTCCGTCGGAGTCCGGATCGTCTCGACGCCGCGCAACCTGTTCGGGCCTTTCCACAACCGGACCAAGCCGCGCATGCGGGCCTGGCCCGCGGCGTGGAACGATTTTCCCCAGCGCCAGCCACCTGGCGCGCGGTACGACGTCCTGGATTACGGCCTGATGTCGCCGGTAACGGTCAGCGTCGCGCCGTGATCGACCCGGGTCAGATCGAGAGCGGGTAGACGCCGTACTTGAAGGCCGCCTCGCGCATCGCGTTGTAATTCTCCAGGGGGACGTAGGCGGTCACCGAATTGCTCGATCCCACGCAATAGCCGCCGCCGGGCGCCACGGTGTTGATCTTCTCCTTGACCTCCTGCTCCACCTCCCGCGGCGTTCCCCGGGTCAGCGTATAACCCAGGTCGATGTTGCCAAGCAGGCAAAGCCTGTCGCCGGCGATCTTCTTCACCTCCCGAATGTCCATCGCCTTCGGCTCGATGGGGTGCAGCGCGTTGAACCCGCACCCGATCAGGTCGTCCAGGACCGGGGTGAGGCGTCCGTCGGAATGGAAGATGTAGGCCAGGCCGCGATCCCGCGCGATCGCGCCGCACCAGCGATACCAGGGGAACACGAATTCGCGGTAATGTTTGGGGGAAATAATCAGCGCTTCGGAGTAGGCCAGGTCGTCGGCGTGAACCAGCGCCCCCACCAGGTCGGACCGGAGAATCCGGAAGAGCACGCGGCTCTGGATGGCCCAGATGCGGTCATAGAGGCGCCGGATCAGCTCCGGCTGTTCGTAGAGGGCGATGCAGAACGTCTCCATCCCCATCAGCCACCAGGCGGCCGTGAAGATGTACCCCAGGTAGGCGATGACTCTCATCCCAGGACGGAGGTACTGCCTCACGTCTTCAAAGACCGATAGGTTCATCTGCTCGGGATCGGGCCAGGCGAATCGTTCGAACTCTTCCAGATTGCTGATGGCGCCCTTCCCCTCCGGCGCCCAGTCCATCTCGCGGTCCGCGTCCTGGTAGACCGTGTACTTGGTGTGCGTGCGCTGGTGGAGCAGAGGGTTGGTCTTCAGACCCCGCTCACCCGCCTTCTCGGAAGCCGTGAACCCGGGCCAGAACAAGGTCCGGATTCCGGCCTGCAACGGCACGTAATCGTATCCCGCCTCATACCAGAACTCGACTTCGTCCTGGAGCGTCTCAATCGGTCTTCCCACGAAGGCGCACTTGACGTCATAGTCGACGCCGAATTCCACGATCGGCACATAGGCCGGTTCTCCTCTCCGCATCAGGTTGAACCGGAGGTTCTCGAAATTGGGATCTCTTGGCGGCATATCTGGTTCTCCTCGTCAGGAGGCGGGCCGTATTCACTCTTACCGTAACAGAATCCCCGCCCGGCGTTGATCGGCGCGTTGCTCGAGTTCAACGGGACAGCGCCGTAATCGGTGCAGCCCGCCGGATCGGCTCGATTCTGCCGGCGGCGAGCAGCAGGACAATCGCCAGGGTGTAGGCGGCGCCGACGCCCAGGAACGGCGGCGCGTACCCGCCCCAATCGACGGCCCGGCCGATCAGCGGCTGCGTGACCGCGCCCATCAGCGTGCCCGCGGCGCCGGTTATCCCGTAGAGAACGGCCATGTGCTTCCGGGGAGTGATCTCCGAGATCACGGTATGGATGTTGGTGGCCCAGGACAGATGCCCGAACAGCGCCACGCTGACCAGGGCAAGGGCCAATAGAGGACTGCCGGCGAAGTAGGTGAGCCCGCCCAGCGCGCCCAGGACAGCCGAGGGAATCAAGACCATCTTGCGGCCGCGGTCCAGGCCGAACCCGCGCTGGATCAGCGCGCTCGCGGCCCAGGCACCGCCCAGGGCCCCCAGATCCGCGCTGAAGTACGGGAACCACAGTTGCTGGCCGACCCTCTCCAGCGTGTACCCTCGGGCCTCCTGAAAATAGCCCGGCAGCCAGAACAGGTAAAAGTACCACGCCCCATCGGTCAGCGCGCGGGCCGTCAGAACGCACCAATACTTGCGGCCCGCCAGCACGTCGAACAGCGCGGGAGTCTCCTCGATGGAAAGCCCGGCGGCCTCCGGATGCCTGGAGGCCGGCGCCGGATCGCTCACCCCGTACACCTGCTTGACCCGCCGGTGGAGCAGAAGCCAGGGAGGCAGGAGCAGGAAGCCGGCGGCGCCGGTCGCCAGAAACGACGCTCTCCAGCCGTAGTGCACCGTAATCCACGCGACCAGCGGTGGCGTGATCAAGGCGCCCACGCTCAGGCCGCACAGGAACAGGCCCACCGCCTTGGCGCGATTCTCCGCGGGGAACCACTCCGCCGCGCCTCGTATCGCGGCGGGGTAGAAGCCGCCCTCTCCGATGCCCAGCAGCCCCCGAAACACGCAGAAGCTGCTCAGTCCCCGCGCGAAGGCGTGCAACATGCTGGCGATCGACCAGAAGATGACCGTCAACGAGTAAGCGCGCCGGCAGCCCAGCCGATCGGCCACCCGCCCCCCCAGAATGTAGAAAACCATGTACAGCACCAGAAAGGCGTTGACCGCCAGGCCGTAGTCGGCGTTCGTCAGCGAGAGATCTTTCCGCACTTGCGGCATCACCACGCCCAGCACGGAGCGGTCCACGTAATTCATCACCGATCCGGCAAACAGCAGGAGAACGACGGACCAGGCCAGCCGGTTCTGTTCGGGCGGAGTCACTTGTGGGGTCCTGCGGCCATTGTGCTCTGATCGCGTTACGATGTCCAGAGAATCCCATGACGGATCGCGAACGCATCTTGGCCGCCATCCGGGGCGACACGCCCGACCGGTTGCCGTGGGCCCCGAGGCTCGATTTCTGGCATCGCGCCCGCCTGCGCGCCGGCACTCTGCCCGCCGAGCTCCGCTCGCTGAGCCTCCTGGAGATCGCCGACCGCTTGGGCGTGGCCTGCTACTCAGTGGTCCCGGATTTCACCGAATGCGCGGAAGACACGGACATGATCGACCGGGCGCTGGGCATCTACCGTCTCCCGATCTTGCCCTACCAGGCCACACTCGAAGGCGTGGACCGCCGCGTGTTCCGGCGCGGGCTGGAGACTGCGGTCGAATACCATACCCCGATGGGATCCATCCGCACCGCCACCGTGTTCACCGGGGAGATGCTGGATGGCGGCGCCTCCATTTCCTGGATCGCCGAACACGCCATCCGCGAGCCCCGCGACATGGGCGTGGTGGGCTACATCTTCTCTCATCTCAAGGTCGAGCCCCAGCCCGGCGGCTACCTGGCGCGGCGGCGGCAAGTCGGGGAGCGCGGCATTGTGGTGGCCTACACCAGCGGCACGGCCTGTCCCATGCAGCACATCATGAAGGACCTGATGCCGCTCGACCAGTTTTTCTACGCCCTTCACGACTGTCCCGCGGCGGTCGAGCGCCTGGCCGGGCAGATGCAGCCGTTCTATCGGCGCATCCAGGAGATCGCCGCCGATTCCCCGGCCGAAGTGGTGCTGCTCGGCGCCAACTACGATGACTCCATCACTTACACCCGCTTTTTCGCCCAGCACATCCTCCCTCCGCTGCGCTCCTACGCCGAGGTGCTGCACCTCAAAGGCAAGTACCTGATGACCCACACCGACGGAGAGAACCGCAAGCTGCTGCCCCTCTACCTGGAGGCCGGCTTTGATATCGCCGATTCGGTCTGTCCGTACCCCATGACCCGCTGCCGGCTCGAGGAGATTCTGGAGGCGTTTGCCGGCCGCATCACCGTCTGGGGCGGCATCCCTTCGGTCCTGTTGTGCGCCGGCAGCGCAAGCCAGGCCGACTTCCGGCGCTACATCGACGAAGTGGTCGAGCGCCACGGCCGCAAGAGCCGCTTCATTCTCGGCGTCAGCGACATGGTGACGGCCGACGCCGAGTGGGACCGCCTGCAATACATCACGGACAAAGTGGCGGCCTCACCTTGAAACGGGCCGCGCAGGCTTCTTCGCGAACTTCGGTGCGAACTGCCGCGTCGTCTTCCATTCGCGCTCGCCGTTCTCGACCGACGGCTCGATCTCGCTCCCTTCGTGCCACTCGTTCCAGCTCGTGATGAGCACCCAGTCCGGCTTGGCCGCGATCGCTTCCTTCCACAGCGCCTTGTAGGTCTCGCCCTGGTGCCGGTCCGTGTTGGGACGCGGAGCCGGGCGGCCCACCTCCGTGTCGTCGTAGCCCGGGATGATGGTGACGCAGGCGATCCGGTCGCCCGCGGTCTTCACCCACCGCGGATACGCCGCGCGCGCCCACTCCTGGATTTCCCGCACGGACTTGCCGGCCGTCTTCCCGGTCGGATTGTAGGTGTGGATCCCGTCGAAGATGCGGGCCGCGCGTTCCGAGATCTGGTCTCCGATGAACACCGCCCCGCCCGCATATCGCTGGTTGGCCAGCGCCAGCGCCCGTTCCCACTTGTCTACCTTGATCTGACCCACGGCCCGGCCGTAGATGAACAGCACCGGCTTGCCGTTCTCCTTCAGCCACGCCGGGTGCTTTCCGTACTTCTCCAGGATGTAGAGTACGCCGGACGCGGCCCCTTCGGGCGTGGGCTCCTTCGGCGGGTGGATCGTCTCGAAGTACGCCATGATCTTCAGGCCGTGCTTCTGAGCGGTGTCCAGCATCAACGGCAGGCCCTGGTCGTGAAAATCGCCCTGACTCCACCAGGTCATGATGAAGCCGGTGATCCCGGCCGCCTTCGCCAGCCGGCAATGTTCCTCGATCACCTTCGGATCGTGGCTGTCATAGGGGCCCAGCCTGGGGTAGTTCGTCGATCCGCCGATATCCTTCTTGGCTTCGTTGACGTCTTTCCAGTGAACCCACTTGCCGCTGGTCCCCGGGTTGCCATACCAACCGTAATAGAAGGCCAGGACCTGCCTCGACGCCGCCTGCAACGCGCCGGCCCACAGCCACGGCACAACAGCTAACAGGAAAAAAGTGCGCATGAAAGCCTCCCTTGACAACCTACCAGCAGGGGACGCTGCGTCTATCGTACTTCCATTATCGATGAGGTTCCGCGCCGAGAGGAGGCTCCGCGGCGATGATTCCCTCGTCGTAGCGGGCCACCACCCGCCACCCCGGCGGCACGACCAGGAACTCCCGCTCGTCCCACTGTCCGTCGACCAGCCGCTGGATCAGCGACAAATCGCCTTGCACCTTCTCGAACTTCCAGCCGCGCCTCCCGGCCTCCTCCTGGGTCTGCCGTTCAAAACGGTCGTCGGGCTCGACGCCCATTTCAATGAAGGTCAACTGCTGGTAGTTTCGCCGGCAGTTCACCAGTTCCTCGTACAGATACCGGGCGTTGTCCTCGCCATACTTGGCCGCCAGTTCTTCGTAGCTGCGGTTCATGCCCGTTATGCTTTGGATCGAGGGTTGGTGCAGTTGCTGGAGGTCTTGTCCGCGCTCGATCCAACCGGTGGTCTTGAAGTAGACGCCCGGATGGTTCTGAAAGTAGTCGGCGTACCGTTCCTTGCCGCCCAGAAACAGCGTGATGCAGTCGTGGCCGCGAGGGACTACCACCGGAAGGGAGCGCGCGGCGAGGCCGGCCAGCCCGTTGCCGCACAGCCCGTACCCGTACAGCACGGCGTCATAGCGGGTCCCGTCCACGCGGTCAAGAGCGGCCTGGAGGCTGCCGCGCATTCCCTCCGCGCCGATATCGTGCAGGCCCTTGGGAAGGAACTCGACGTCCACTGCATGGGGCGAGCGCGCCACCGCCGCGCGGATCTCGCGGTAGAAGATCTCGCAACTGATCAGCTTCAGGCGCACCGCATCGCCTATTTTAACGTGAGGGAAGGCGCTGCACGATCACCCTGTGGACAGCCGCGATGAACGCCGGACCCGTGCCGCAGCAGCCGCCGATAAAGGAGGCGCCCGCTTCGATCAGCGCGGGCACATAGCCGGCGAACTCTTCGGGAGTTGTCGTGTAGACGGCGCGTCCTTCGATCAGCCGCGGAAGTCCGGCGTTGGGCTTGATCCAGATGGGCCGCCCGGTCGCGGCGCGAAGACGGCGGCAGAGGGAGACGCACCCGGCGATGCCGGCCCCGCAATTTGCGCCGACGGCATCGGCCCCGGCCAGGGTCAGCTCCTCCGCCGCTCGCTCGGGCGTCACCCCCATCATGGTGCGGTCCTTGTTCTTGCCCGTGTCGAAGACCATGGAGGCTACTACTGGAAGACCGGTTTCGCGCGCCGCGCCGATGGCGATTCTCGCTTCGGCCAGGTCGGACATCGTCTCGACCACCAGGGCGCCGGCGCCCCCTTCCGCCAGGGACCGCGCCTGCTCCGCGAAGGCGGCGTACAACGCCTGTTCCGGGAATTCGTCCAGCAGCTTCCCGCTAGGACCCAGGGAGGCGAACACCAGCGCCCTGCCCTCCGCCGCCCGGCGCGAGATCGCGGCGCCGGCCCGATTGATCTCTCCGGCCCGCTCCGCCAGGCCATACCGGTCGAGCGCGATGCGATTGGCCTGGAAGGTGTTCGTCATGATGAGGCGGCATCCGGCTTCAACGTAAGCCCGCGCCACCTCCTGGACACGATCCGGGTGGGTGAGGTTCCAGGCGTCCGGGCACTCGCCGGGTTCAAGACCGCGCGCCTGCAGCTCCGTACCCCAGGCCCCGTCGGTCGCCACCGGGCCTTCCGCGGTCAATTGCCGGATGAGCGGATGAATCACGGGCGCTGGTGTCTCAGGCGGCCGCGAGCCGGCGCGCCAACGTTACCGCGGCGCTGGCGTTCGGAGCGAATCCGTCGGCCCCGATCTCATCGGCCCATTGCTGGGTCACCGGCGCGCCGCCCACCAGCACGCGAACCCGGTCCCGGAGATTGGCCGCCCGGAGCGCTTCGATCGTCTTCCGCATGGAGGGCATGGTGACCGTCAGCAGCGCGGAGAGGCAGACGAAATTCGCATTCTTCTCCCGGACCGCCGCGACGAATCGTTCCGGCCCCACGTCGGCGCCGAGGTCGATGACTTCGAAGCCCCCGCCTTCGAGCAGGGAGGCGACCAGGTTCTTGCCGATATCGTGCAGGTCGCCTTTGACGGTCCCGATGACCACGCGGCCGGTCGGCTCGGAGCCCCGCTCGGTCAGCAAGGGCCGCAGCAGCTCCAGCGACCCTTTCATCGCCCGGGCCGCCAGCAGCAGCTCCGGGACGAAATATTCCTCGCACTCGAACCGCTTGCCGACTTCGCTCATGGCGGGAACCATGTACCGGTTCACCATCTCCAGCGGATCCGCGTTCTCCGCCAGCGCTTCCTTGGTGATGGCAGTGGCGGCTTTCGCGTCGCCGTTCAGAATGGCTGTGTACAAACTTGTAAGATCGGGCATAGACATTGCCGCACTGGGCGCGCCGACTAGTCTACCAGACGCCGCCTGGCCTTACGCGGGACGGATCGCCGCGATGCTGCTCGCCGGGCCGTCGAGCTCCAGGTTGACGATGGTGTCCACCGCGTGGCGGCGGGCCGGAGGCACGCCCACCCGGATGCCGCTCGCGGTCTGCTTCACCGCCGCGCTGCCGCCCGCGAGCAGGCTGCCGCGGACGATCCTGCGCGGAATGGCGGGCAGTTCGATTGTCTCGGACGGCCAGCGCAGGATGTGCAGGTAGATCGAGTTTTCCCGGTGCGTGCTGCCGCCCCACCAGCGGCCTTCGGCCAGCGCGAATCCCTGGGCTTTCGCGGGGCGCATCTTTTCGTCCGGTGCGATGAACGGGCCGCCGCGGGTCGAGTAGATGCTCTCGCCGTACTGCTTCAGGAACTGGCCCATCTCCCGCAGGCGCGCCGCGTGCGATTCCTCGATCAGCCCGTCCGGCCGCGGGCCCACGTTGAACAGGAAGTTGCCGTCGCCGATGGCGCAGCAGACCAGCCCCCGCAGGCACTCTTCGATCGACCGCGGCGTGTCATCGGGCTTGTAGGCCCACTGGCGGCCGAGAGTAGCGCAGGTCTCCCACGGGCGGTGGT
>JACOSH010000128.1 GCA_016178945.1 Acidobacteriota bacterium | reverse complement strand
TCGTCACCGAGGAGATGGAATACGTCGCGCGGCGGGAGCGTCTATCCGTCGAAACGGTGCGCTCCGAAGTGGCGCGCGGGCGGATGATCATTCCCGCCAACGTCAACCACCGCAACCTGGAGCCGATGTCGATCGGCGTCGCCTCCACGTGCAAGATCAACGCCAACATCGGCAATTCGTCCACCACATCCAATGTCGACGAGGAGCTGGAGAAGCTGCGCTACTGCGTCAAATTCGGGGCCGACACCGTGATGGACCTGTCGACCGGCGGCGACATCCCGCGCATCCGCCAGGCCATCATCTCCAACTCCCCGGTGCCCATCGGCACCGTGCCCATTTATGAAGCGCTGTCCCGCGTGCGGCGCGTGGAAGACCTGTCCCGGCAGGTGATGCTGGAGGTGATCGAAGAGCAGGCCGCCCAGGGCGTCGACTACATGACCATCCACGCCGGCGTGCTGGTCCAGTACATCCCGCTCACCACCCGGCGCCTCACCGGGATCGTCAGCCGGGGCGGCTCCATCCTGGCCGAGTGGATGGTCAAGAACCACAGGCAGAACTTCCTCTACGAGTACTTCGAGGACATCTGCAAGATCTTCGCGAAATACGACGTCAGCTTCTCGCTGGGCGACGGGCTGCGTCCCGGATCGGTGGCCGACGCCAGCGACGAGGCCCAGTTCGCCGAGCTGAACACGCTGGGCGAGCTGACCCGCAAGGCCTGGGAGTACGACGTGCAGGTCATGATCGAAGGCCCCGGACACATCCCCATGGACCAGATCCAGCTTCAGGTGGAGAAGGAGGTGGAAATCTGCGCGGAGGCTCCGTTCTACACGCTGGGTCCCCTGGTGACCGATATCGCGCCGGGCTACGATCACATCACCTCGGCCATCGGCGCGGCCATGATCGGCTGGTACGGCGCCTCCATGCTCTGCTACGTCACGCCGAAGGAGCACCTGGGTCTGCCCAACCGTGAGGACGTCAAGGCCGGAATCATCGCCTACAAGATCGCCGCGCACGCCGCCGACGTCGCGCGCCACCGTCCGGGCGCCCGCGATCGCGACGACGCCCTGTCGCGCGCCCGCTACCGGTTCGATTGGAACGAGCAGTTCAACCTGTCGCTCGATCCGGAGACGGCCCGCTCCATGCACGACGAGACGCTCCCCGAGGAGGGATTCAAGGAGGCGCACTTCTGCTCCATGTGCGGGCCCAAGTTCTGCTCCATGAACATCTCCTCCAAGGTGGAGAGCTTCACCGCCGAAGAGGCGGAGGCGGTGCTGCAAGGAAACGGGGTTCCCGAGCTAGTCAAGATTCAGTAGACCTCCTGCACGTCGCGCTCAAGGAGGTTCGATGAAATGAAACGCATCTTGGTTTTATTTTCCGGTCTCTTGGGGATCGCCGCCGCCTGGCAGAGCGCCGGCCAGGCGCGGTTGCAACGGGAGGTTCGGCACGAATTGGTGATGCTGCCGTACTACAACGTCTTCGACAACCTGGCCTTCAAAGTCGAGGGCGCGAATGTCACCCTGCTGGGCCAGGTGACCCGGCCCACCCTGAAGACCGATGCCGAGCGGGTCATCCGGAAGATCGAGGGCGTGGAGAAGGTGGACAACCAGATCGAGGTGCTGCCGCTGTCCCCGGCCGACGACCGCATCCGGTTCGCCATCCACCGCGCCGTCTACGGACATTCCAGCTTGAATCGCTACGGCCATATGGCCGTGCCCCCGATTCACATCGTGGTCAAGAACGGAAATGTCGCGCTGGAAGGCGTCGTCGGCAACCAGGCGGACAGCAACATCGCCGGACTCCAGGCCAAGGGTGTTCCCGGTGTATTTTCCGTTACCAACAACCTTCGGGTGGAGAAGTAGGGGATTCACCTGGGGCGGCGGGCCGCGGCCCGCTGGTACCATCAATACATGCGTGTAACCGTCATCGGGACAGGCTACGTCGGCACGGTTACCGGCGCCTGCCTGTCCTATCTGGGACACCAGGTGACCTGTGTCGACGTGGATGCCGGCAAGATCGCCAGGCTGCAGCGCGGCGATCTGCCGATCTACGAGCCGTATCTGGCCGAGCTGTTGGAACTGGCGGCGACACGGGGAGGCATCTGCTTCACCACCGCTCTGCGGGAAGCCGTGGCCGGCAGCGACGTGACCTTCATCGCGGTCGGCACGCCGCCCTTGCCGACCGGCGAATCCAATCTCTGCTATCTCGAGGCGGCCGCGCGCGGCATCGGCGCGGCCATGGACGCGACGCGCTATCGGGTGGTGGTCAACAAGTCGACAGTGCCGGTGGGCTCCGGCAACCTGGTGGAGACGCTGGTGCGCGAGGGCATTCGCGAATCCAATGGCGCCGGCGGCCAGGAGATCTGTTTCGGAGTGGCCAGCAATCCGGAGTTCCTGCGCGAGGGTTCCGCCATCTCCGATTCGCTGTATCCGGACCGGATCGTCCTGGGCGCCGAAGAACCCCGCGCGCTGGAGACGATGCGGGAGTTGTACGCGCCGCTGGTCGAGCAGCAGTTCGATCCGCCGCCCTTCCTGCCGCGCCCGGCGGGCCGCGGCCGGGCGCCCCTGGTGGTCACCAGCCTGACCAGCGCGGAATCCATCAAGTACGCCGCCAACGCCTTCCTGGCCATGAAGATCGGATTCGCCAACGAGATCGCCAACATCTGCGAGCGGGTGGGCGCCGACGTGGTCCAGGTGATGCAGGGCATTGGCCTCGATTCGCGCATTGGCCCGAAGTTCCTCAATGCGGGCCTGGGGTGGGGCGGCAGTTGCTTCGGCAAGGACGTGCAGTCGCTGATGCACACCGCGGCCGAATACGGCTACAAGGCGCGGCTGCTGGAGGCGACCCTGGAGGTCAACAGCGCTCAGCGCCAACTGGTGATCCAGAAGCTGCAGGAGAAGCTGTTTATCCTCAAGGGCCGCACCGTGGCCCTGCTGGGTCTGGCCTTCAAGCCGGGCACCGACGACCTGCGCGACGCGCCCAGCCTCCAGATCGCCGGCAAGCTGATCCATATGGGCGCGCGCGTCAACGTCTACGATCCCATCGCCATGGAGGCGTGCAAAGAGCAGTACCCGGATCTGAAGATGCAATATTGCGGCTCCGCTCTCGAAGCGGCCGCCGGAGCGGACGCGGTGGTGCTGGTGACCGAGTGGGAGGAGTTTCGCGCGCTGGATCTGAAGGAGATGGCGGGCCGCGCGGCGCGGCCCATCCTGATCGACGGTCGCAACTTCTACGCGCCCGAAGCGGCGCGCGCCGCCGGCCTCGACTACAGCGGCATCGGGCGCATGGCGGCGGCCCCGGCGCTTACCGGACCGAGACGGTGACCGGGCGGTCCCGACCGCCGGCGACGCCCTCCGCCAGCGCGGCAATCTCCGGATCGACCGAACCCGACGGGCGCAGCCGGGGCAAGCGGGCGCGCAACGTGTCCAGCAGCGTCTCGGCGAAGGGCGCCAGCCCCGCCGCCAATTCCGAAGCTCCCGCATTGCGCGTGCACACAATCGAGCCGCCTTCCGGCAGCGGAATCCGCAGCGTCCAACTCTCGGCAGCGGGCCCGAAGCGCGCTTCGTAGGCCTCGCCGGCCAGCCGCATTTCCACGGAGGCAAATCCAAAGGCCGCCGCCGTGTCGCGAATCGCCACCCAGCAATCGTTGGGGGTGGCGGCCGAGCGGATCGACTCTTCCAGGTGGCGGAGTTGGATCTGGGCGCTCATCACCCGCCGCAGCGTGCCGCCCAGCAGCACCCGGCGCGCCACGCCGAACTCCACGTATCCCAGATTGCGCACGCCGATCCAGGCCACGCCGCAGAACAGCAGCAGGATCAGGCCCGTGTACTGGTTGTAGGCGACGCTGGCCAGCAGGGAGAACGCGGCGCCCAGGCCGCACACTCCGTACAACAGGAGGGCCACGCGGCGCGGAGTCAGACCGCGGTCGAGCAGCCGGTGATGGATGTGACCCCGGTCGGCGGCGAAGATCGGACGGCGGCGCAGGAAGCGCCGGGCGATCGACAGGCACACGTCCAGGATAGGAATGGCCAGCGCCATCAGGGGCGCGGTCATGGCCAGCAGGGTGGCGGCTTTCTGGCTCCACAGCACGCCGTAGCAGCCCAGCAGGAATCCGACCAGCAAGCTGCCCGAATCGCCCAGGAAGATGGAAGCCGGGTTGAAGTTGTAGCGCAGAAAGGCCACCAGCGCGCCGGCCATCGGCGCCGTGGCCAGCGCCAGGGGCATGTCGCCTTTGAGCAACGCCGCCACCAGCATGGTGAGGGTGGCGAACAACCCGATGCCCGAAGCCAGCCCATCCACTCCGTCGATCAAATTGAACGCATTGGCGCAGCCGATCAGCCACGCCACGGTGAGCGGAAAACTCCACCAATTGGCCGTGGAGAATCCCGCGATGCCCAGAATCCGCACGCCGGCCGCATAGGCGAGCACGGAAGCCGCCGCCTGTCCGGCCAGCTTCTCCCAGGGCCGCAATCCCCACAGGTCGTCGATCAATCCGGTGGCGAACACCAGTCCGGCGGCGGGCAGCAGACCCCACACCAGCGGCAGATGCTGGGCCAGGATCGACCGGGCGTTGAGCGGCGTGGCCAGCAGCAGAGCATAGGCGGCGACGTAGGATAGGGCGATCGGAATCCCTCCCACGCGCGGGATAGGGCGAAGGTGGATCTTGCGCGGCTGGTCCGGATGGTCGACCAGTCCGGCGCGCTGGAACGCGTCGCGGCAGACAGGCGTCAGCAGCAGGCAAAGCAGTAGAGCGCTGGAAGCCAGCAGCAACAAAGAGTACATGCGGTCTTCTTTCGCAATAGCTCCGAGTACAGCCGGTCGAGCGCGGCCAGCAGCGCCGGCAGCGCGTAGTGCGCCTGGGCAAACGCGCGGGCCGCCTGGCCCATGGCCTGGACGCGCCGCGGCTCGCCGGCCAGCTCGCCCAGCACAGCGGCGAACGCAGCCGCATCGGGCGGCGCGAGAATCGCATTGTCGAATCCCCGCGAGCCTCCGGGCGCGAGCCGCTCCTGGCCGCACACCATATCCACCACGCCTCCCGCCGGCGTCGACACGAAGGGGCGCCCCGCGGCCATTCCCTGGATCAGCGCCACCGGCGTGCCCTCGTTGCGCGAGGTCTGAATCAACACGTGGCACTGCGCGATCGCCGGCTTCACATCCCGCTGCCAGGCCAGCACGCGGCAGCGATCCGGACCCAGCTCGCCCGCCAGCCTCTCCAGCGCGGGCCGCTCCGGGCCGTCGCCGGCGATCAGGAAACGGACCCGCTCCGGCGCGGCGCGCACGATCCGGCACAACAGCGGGATGTCCTTCACGGGGACGAACCGCCCCAGCCAGCCGGCCACCAGCGGGCCGTCCCGCGCCGGACCCAGCTCTTCGAACGGCCCCAACTCCAGCCCCAGCGGGATCACGTGAATCTTGTGGCGCGGGGCGATGCGATAGCGGCCGGCCAGCTCGGCCGCCTGCTGCGGCGACAGCGTGCAGATGGCGTCGGTGAGCCGGGCCAGTCCCCGCTCCAGCATCCGGATCCCCCAGCTCACCGGGGCCGGGAAGTAGTGCGCCAGCACGTTGCCGTGAAACGTGTGAACCACCACGGGCACACCGGCCAGGCGCGCCGCCACCCGGCCCAGCACTCCGGCCTTGGCCGTGTGGGTGTGGACGATCGCCGGCCGCCGCTGCCGCAGCAGCCGGTACAGACGGGCCAGCGCCTTCAAGTCCTGCCAGGGCGATACGGCGCGCGACATCTCTTCGATCCACTGCACCGGGTCCCCGGGCCGCAGCAGGTAGGACATGTCCCCGTCCTGCGCGGCGCAGCGTCCGGTCACCAGGACAGAGGGGTAGCCCCGTTCGCTCATTTCGCGCGTCAGCAGGACCGCATGCAGCGGAGGACCTCCCGCGCCCAGACGCGTCAGCACGCGAACAATTGCGGTCGCGACTTCGGTCGCCACTTCGGTTCCTCCTGTTTGGCTTGTTCCAACCAGGCCTCGAACATCAGGACGCTCCACAGGTAGTACTGCCAGTTGCGGCCCCCGCCCAGATGCTCGGCCCACTTCCGGCGGATGGGCGCGGGATGGAAGAACCCCTCGCCGCGCAAGCGCCTCTCGTCCAGCAGCTCTTCGGCCCAGGGCCGCAGCGCGCCGCGCAGCCACGCGTCGATCGGAACGGCAAAGCCCTTCTTGGGCCGCTCGATCAACTCCCGCGGCACGTGACGGTAGAGCACCTGCCGGAGGATCCACTTGCCCTGGCCGCGCCGGATCTTCAGGTCCGTGGGCAGGCTCCAGGCGAATTCGATCAGGCGCGGATCCAGCAGCGGAACCCGCGCCTCCAGGCTCACCGACATGCTGGCGCGGTCCATCTTGACCAGGATGTCGTCCGGCAGATAGGTGATCGCGTCGAAGTACATCATCTGCTGGGCGAAGTCCCAGCCGCGCCGCCACTGGCCGGAGTCGGTCAGCGGGGTGGGCGGTTCCTGGCCCCCGTCCACCACCTGGGACGGATCCTTCCAGTGCGAGACCAACCCGTAGTAGAGCGCCCTCGGCGAGCCGGCCTCCAGCACCTCGGCCAGCTTGTGCAGTTTGTCGCCGGGATTCGACTGCCGCATCCGCTCCGGCAGCAGCGGGTCCGCCGCGCTCGCCAGGCCATCCCACTGCCGCGTGGACAGCGCGGTGAGGGCCCGGGCCGCCACGCGCCGCACCGCTGGCCGGATCCAATGCGTCGCCCGCCAGATCCGGGTGGCCCAGAGATAACGGGTGTAGCCGCCGAACAACTCGTCGCCGGCGTCGCCCGACAGCGCGACGGTCACATGGCGGCGCGCCAGCTCCGACACCAGGAAGGTGGGGATCTGGGAAGAGTCGGCGAAGGGCTCGTCGTAGATCGACGGCAGCCGCGGGATCATCTCGGTGGCCTCGGCCGGCGTCACATACAGCTCGGTATGCTCGGTGTGCAGGTGGCGGGCGACCAGGCTGGCCTGCTCGGCTTCGTTATAGCGCGCCTCGTGGAACCCGATCGTGAAGGTGCGGACCGGACGCGGGCTCAGCGCCTGCATCAGGGCCACCACCGTCGACGAGTCGATCCCGCCGGACAGAAACGCGCCCAACGGAACGTCGGCCTCCATCCGCAAGCGCACCGCCTCGGTGAGCAGCTCTTCCAATCGCGTGACGGCTTCCCGCTCCCCTCCCTCGAAGGGGTGGGCCACGCCGCGCGCCGCGGCCTCCTCGAACGACCAGTAACGCTCGATGGAAGGCTCGCCGCCCGGCGATTCCAACGTCAGCAGGCAGCCGGCCCCCAGCTTCGACACGCCCCGATAGATCGAGTACGGAACCGCAGGACCGCTTCCTCCACGCCCCATTCGACAAAAGCCGCAAGCATGGTTTCGGTGTCGGAGCCTCCCCGGAACCGGTGACCGGAGCGGCCCAGCTCTCCCCGCAGTGGGCCGTGATTGTAGATCTCTCCGTTGAAGACCATCACGTAGCGGCCGCAGGCCGAGGCCATCGGCTGGCGCCCCAGCGGCGACAGGTCCAGGATCGACAGCCGGCGGTGGCTCAGCGCAATGCCCGCCGCCGGGTCGAACCAGACGCCGCCGTCGTCCGGGCCGCGATGCCGCAGCGCCTCGGCCAGATCGCCGGCAATCTCCTCCATTGCGCCGGACGCGCGAGGCTGCCAAAATCCCGCTATGCCGCACATGGCTTTCCCTTCCCGGCGCCGATCCGCAGCGTCCTCTCGTAGAGACCCTGGTAGCGCTCCGCCACCAGGTCGAGTGAAAAATGCCGCCGGATTCTCTCTCGCGCCGCTCGCCCCAGTTCCCGGCGCCGGCCGTCCTCGCGCCGCATCAGATCCAGGATGGCCGCCGCCAGCGCCCCGGAATCGCTGGGGGGGACGCGCAGGCCCGTGTCGCCCACCAGGTAGCCGGAGTCCCCCACGTCCGTTACGACGCAGGGCGCGCCACACGCCATGGCTTCTCCGATCGAGGTGGGGAAGCCCTCCGACCAGGAGGCCGAACAGGCCAGATCCAGCGCGGCGGTCAATCGCGGCACATCCCGCCGCTCGCCCAGACAAAATACGTGGCCTTCCAGGCCCAGCGCGGCGATCTGCATCCGCAGCGGCCCGCAGGCTGCGTCCACGCCGTTGCCGGCCATCACATAGCGGACTTCCGGGGCCTCGCGCTTCACGCGCGCGGCCGCGGCCAGGAAGTTCGGGTGATCCTTGACCGGGTGGTAGCGCGAGATCAACCCCACCAGCGGCGTCTCCGGGCGTAGTCCCAGCTCGGCCCGCACCGACACGCGCGCCTCGCCCGAAGGCGCGAATCGATCGCAGTCGAACCCGTTGGGAATGACCTCCCAGCGGCCGCGATAGCCCAGACGCTGCCCGTGCAGCCGGGCGCCTTCTATCGAGTTGCAGACGATCGCCGCGGGCCGGCCCGACAGCTTCGCTCCCAGCCGGATGGCCAGCGCCGTGGCCGTCTTCTCCCGCCGCAGCTCCGGGTTGGCGGCGCGGATATTCCAGATCACCGGGACGCCGCGCCCTTCGAGCGCCGCCGCGGCTTGCGCCGCCAGGTTGCCGTGGTACATCCAGCCTTGCAGCAGGTCGGGTCGCTCCCGCCTCGCGAGGCGCAGCAGGCGCAGCGCGCCGGCCGGGTCTGGAATACCGCGCCGCATGCGGCAGCCGTACACCGGAATGTCGAGCCCGGCGATGCGCTCGGCCAATGGGCCGCCCGCTTCGGCCAGCGCGATCACCAGCGGCGCGAACCTCTCCCGGTCCGTGCGCGACAGCAGATTGGCCAGCATCCACTCGGCCCCGCCCAGACCCAGGCTGGGAATCAGGTGGGCGACGCGGATCACAGGCTCCTCCCGGCGGCCGCCATCCGTCCGTTGGCGGCCGACTGTTCGGCGCAGGTCGCGAGCAACTGGGCCAGCCGAGGCGCGATCACCCGCAGGCTGTAGTGTTGCAGCACAATCTCCCGGCCTTGCCGCCCGGTCCGGCGAGCCTCCGTGGCGTGGCGCAAGTAATGGTCCAGCGCCTCGACCCAGCCGTCGCGCGTTTGCGCGCCGGCCCCGCCGCCGCGCGCCAGCACCTCCGCGTTCATCCCCACCGGAGAGGCCACCACGGGAATCCCGCAGGCCATGTAGGTCAGCATCTTGAAGCTGCACTTGCCGCGCGCCCAGGGCGTGTCGTCGAGCGGCATCAGCCCCACCGCCAACTCCTGGAGCGCTCCCACCTCCACCTGCGGCGACCAACGCAGGAATTCCACCCGCTCCGGATCGAGCGCGGCCAGGCGCGGCCGGAGGTCGGCGATCACCCGCAGGCGCGCGCGGGGATGCCGCGCCAGAACCACCGCCAGGGCCGGCTGGAGCGATTCCAGATAGGGGAAGCCGCTCGAGGTCCCCGACCATCCCAGCAGAGGTTGCCGATCATCCAGCGCCGCCCCCGGCTGGAAGCGGTCCGTGTCGACGGCGGTCGCCAGCACCGTGACCTGGGGATTCCAGCGGTGGAACTCGCCGGCCAGGAAGGCATTGCCGCAGATCACCAGGTCGCAGAGCCGGGCCAGGCGGGCGGCGAAGCGCCCGTCGCGATGCAGAAAGATCGCGTCATCGACGTCCAGCACCCGCGGGCGCCGCGTCAGCGGCTCGGCGGTGATCAGCGTCGACAGCATCTCCCGCTGCAGCAGGGTCAGCTCCGCGCGGAAGGAGTGCGCCGCGGCCAGCGCGCGCTCGGCGGCCGCCGCCGCGCCCCACAACGGGCGCAGCCACCGCGTCCGCGGCGGGTAGCTGCCCAGCGGCGACCACCACTCCCGCATCTCCACCCCCAACTCGCGCAACGCCGGGACGTACTGGCGCACCCGGAACCGCGCGCTGGGCGTCGCCCGCCCGGCCGTGTAGGCCGCGACCCTAAGCATGGGCCCTCCGGGCCAGTCCGTTCAGATAGATCACCACGAAGGGGAGGAAGTAGAGCGTCCGCATGTAATTCAGATTCGAGTAGCCGATCTCGAACCCGAAATAGGCCGCGTACAGGAAATGGGCCTGCCGGAGGGATTTCAGGTTGCCCCGGAGAAACAGGTAGAAGCCCCCGTAAATGGCGGCCAGCAGCGGAAACGAGCCGCGCGTCAGGTGCTCGATTGGCCCCGAGTCGCCGTAAAAAAGCTGATTCGAGAAGCCCATCCCCACCGGCGAGAACGGATGCGCCGCCAGGAAGTCCAGGTTGGCCGCCAGCGCGCCGCTCGACGAGTAGCGGCCCACAAAGCCGTTGCTGTCCGAGCTCATCACCTCGTCCAGTCCCTGCATCAGCGGATCGATCCAGTCCGGCTCCAGGGCGAATACCGCTCCCACTCCGAGCAGCGCCAGGCTGGCCACCAGCGCCATCACCATCGACCGGTGCAGTTGGAAGTGCAGCACCAGTTGCCCCGCGGCCACCGCCGCCGACAGGTAGGCCGTGAACGAGTTCAGGCACAGAAGCAGGCCGATATAGCCTAGGGCGACCGGCAGATGCCGCCGCCCCCGGCCGGCGCGAAACGCCTCGAAGTTAAGGTAGAAGAACAGGTAGAAGAAGAAGCCGGCGATCGAATGGCTGCCGAAGGTCAGGACCGGCTTGGCTTCCTCCAGCATGTACGGAACCAGCTCCGGATAGTGGTTCGAGTAGTGCTGGATCAGAAACTCGCACACCTCTGGAACCCGCGCCACAATTAGAACCCCCACCGTCAGGTTGGTCAGATTGACCGCGGTGAACAGCCGCTCGGCGGTCGCTGTCAACGGGATGTCGTCCAGACGCACCATCCGCAGAACAGCCAGCAGCGCATACGGCATCGATGCGCCGTAGGTGATTTCCGTGAACGGGGAGAACAGGGTCGCCGCCAGCAGCGTCACCACGATCGCGGCCGAAGCCACCATCGACGCGCCGCCCAGCGTTCCCCGGCCGCGCACCAGCAGCAGCGTCAGCGTCGCCAGCAGCACGGTTCCGGCCGTGAGCAGCAATTCCACCGAGATGGTCTGGTTCCGGGCGGTGGGAAAGTACAGACCGGCCAGCAGCAGCACCGCCGCCAGCGCCGTGGCCGGTCTAGAAGGAAACGCGCGTCCCCGCGGCATCGGCGATCTCCCAACCCGTCGCGTGCGGCTCGGTCCGGCCGCGTCCGGCCAGCCAGAACAGCAGGCCGGCGTCCAGCGTCACGCGCAGCGTCCAGGCCCAGGCGGCCCCTTCGATCCCCCGCGTCTCAATCAGCCACCAGGCGGCCGCCAGATACAGGGGGAGCTCCAGCAGATGCAGTTTCGCCGTCAGGTCCGGCCTTCCCGCCGCTTGCAGCCAGGCCGAGGGCAGGTAGGCCAGGGCGTTGATCCACACCCCGGCGGCCAGGATCCGGACCACCCCGGTGCTGCGCGCGGCGAACTCCGCGCCCAGCCAGAAATCGAGCGCCGGCCGAGCCAGCCCCATGGCCAGCAGCGCCGCCGGCCCCAGCAACAGGAAGACCCAGGCCAGCGCGCGGCGATAGAGCCGCCGGGCCTCGACCGCGTCGCGCCCCAGCCACTCGCTCAGGGCCGGAAACAGCGCGCCCGCCACCGAGGCCGGCAGCAGTTGCAGGCGCGTCACCAGCTCGTAGGGCGTGGCGTAGAAGGCCACTGCCGCGACCGACAGCAGGGCGGCGATCAGAAAGCGGTCGAGCGACACCATCAGCGGGCTCAGCAGATTGCTGACCGTGATCCAGCCGCCGAAGCGCAACAGGGGACCGGCGCTTTTCCAACACACCACGGCCTCGCCCACCGCCGGCATCTACGCCAGGCCCAGCCAGGCGTGAGCGGCGAGTGAGGCCGCGCGCGCCAGCCACAGCGCCAGCAGCATCCCCGGCAGCGTGGGTGAAAAACGCAGCGCCCCAAGCGGCAGAGCGAACATCAGTATTCCCATCGCCGCGCGCAGCAGGCCCAGCGCGCCGAAGCGCCGGCGGGCTTCCAGAACGCCCCGCCAACCGGCCGTCAGGGTCACCAGCGGGATGGCTGCCGCCACCAGATAGAGCGCGGTCACGGTCTCGGCCTGGAGCGCCTCGGGGATATGCAGCCACCCGGTCAGCCGGTTCGCGATCGCCGCCATCAGCAGCCCGCCCGCCGCCCCCAGCCCACCCAGCAGGGCCAGCGCCGTCCGCACCGTACCCGGTGTCCCCGACCCGTCGGCGACCAGTTTGGTCAAGGCCCGCCCCAGCCCCAGATCGAACAGGCTCAGATAGCCGATCAGTGTCCAGGCCAGAGTCAGCACGCCGAAGCGTTCGACCCCCAAGCCCCGGATCAGTGGCGGGATCGCCGCCACGGCCATCAGCATCGGGCTGGCCAGTCCCAGAAAGTTCCACAGCGCGTGCCGGGCCAGCCGACCCGGCATCAGGAGGCCTCCACGTTCGGCCGGTAATACTTGCCGTAGTGCCCGTAGTAGTAGTAGCTGTCGCTCATCTCCTTGTGCACTTCGTTGAGCACCAGCCCCACCACGTTGGCGCGCAGGCGGGTCAGCGCCGCCAGCACCGACGCCACTGCTTTTCGGCTGGTCTGGCCGGCCCGTCCCACCACTACGACGCCATCGACCGCGGTGGCCATGTGCAGCGGCTCGGCGAAGCCCAGAAGCGGCGGCGCGTCCAGGATCACCAGATCGTAGACCAGCGAGGCTTCCTCCAGGA
Source organism: Acidobacteriota bacterium (assembly GCA_016178945.1). Classification (GTDB taxonomy): domain Bacteria; phylum Acidobacteriota; class Terriglobia; order Bryobacterales; family Bryobacteraceae; genus JACOSH01. Next base: position 14,638 of record JACOSH010000128.1, on the reverse strand, counting down.
TCTGGAGCAGATGGCGTTCCAGCAGATCCGAGCTGCGCCGCGAGACCACCCCCGCCGTCAGGATGTCCAGGTCCGGCATGGACTCCAGCCGCACCAGCGCCTGCTGCCACGGAGTCCCCTCCAGCACCACATTGGACAGCCCTGACGCGGCCGAGATCCCCAGCTTGCGGTGCACGCTGGGCCGCCGCAGGTCGCCGTCGATCAGCAGGGTCCGCCGGTGCTGTTGCGCGTGGGCCAGCGCCAGCCGCACCGCGATGGTCGACTTGCCCTCCCCCGGCGAGGCGCTGGTGATCAGCAGCGAGCGCAGGCGCCGGTCGAAATCGGCCAGCAGGATGGAATTGCGCAGCGTCCGGATGGCCTCGTCGTAGCCGCTGGCGTCCGGTTCCTGGCCTTCGCCCAGCCGCGCCAGCGCCCCACTGGCCGCCGGAAGCGCGCTCCGCCAGTTCTTGACGATGGGCAGCGTCCCCACCACCTCGGCCGCCAGCGTGCGCGCCACCTGCTCCGGGTCGCGCAGCGTATCGTCGAGCAGGTCGCTCGAGATGGCCGCCGCCAGCGCGATCAGCAGCGAGGCCACCAAGGCCAGCAGCAGGTTCAGCTTGATGCTCGGAAACACCGCGATCACCGCCGGGCGCGCCGTGTCGGCGATGCGGATCGAGCTGTTCTGGAAGCTGGCGTTGATGCCGGCCTCCTTGATCTTGCGCACCAGCTCCTCGTACAGTTTCTTGTCGCCTTCGGCCTCGCGCTTGAGGGTCTGGTATTCGAAGGAGCGCGCGTTGAGCCGGTCGAACTCGGCCTTCTGCTCAGCCACCGCCTGTCGCAGCATGGTCTCCCGGCTCACCGCCTCCCGGTACTCCACCTCGACCCGCCGGGCCGTGCTCTCCCGCGTCTGCTGCAACAACCGAGCGGCTTCGGCCGACTGCGCGAAGGCCTTGCGGTACTCGGGGTGGTTGGCCCCGTAGTGCTCGCGCACCTCGGCAAACCGCGCCTGCGCTTCGTTGACCCGCTCCTGCAGCCGGCGCAGCAGATCGCCCTGGCTGGAGACCTGCGCCGCCTCGATCGACCCCTGCTTCACCGAGTTGTGGGCCGCCTCCTTGCGCACCCGGTCGCCCTGCGCCCCGGTGTACTCGGTGTTCAACTGCAACAGGCGCGAAGAGATGATGCTGGTCTTCTCCTCCGGGTTGATCACGTTCAGCTCGCGCTCGAACTTCAGCAGCGCCGCCGAGGAGCGCTCGAACTTGGCCTTCAATTCCTCCAGTTGCCGCTCCATGAAGGCCGACAATCCCGCCGAGGAGCGGTAGCGGATGTTGAAGGTGTGCTCGACGTAGGATTGGGCCACGGCGTTGGCCACCTCGGCGGCCAGCTTCGGGTCCGTCGAGCGGTAGCCGATGTAGATCAGGTAGGTGTTTCGCGGGCGCTCGACTTTCAGGCGCTTCAGCACCACCGGCGCCTCGGCGGCCCGTCCGCCCCCCGCCTCGGCCGCCCCGGTGCCCCGCTCCACGTCGAGCAACCGGTACTTGCGCGCCACCGGCCGCAGCACCGAGTCCGACTGGATCAGCTTGATCTGGGTCGACAGGAACTGGTCGGCGTCGTTGGTGGTCGACCGCAGCGCCTCCTGGCCGATCACCCCGGTGGGCATCTGCCGGTCGATATCGACCGTCGCCGTCGATTCGTAGACCGGCTGCACCCGCAGCGACACGATCAGGGTCGCCACGACGCTCAAGGCCACAAAGGCCAGGATCGTCCAGCGGCGCCGCTTGACAATCCATAGGTAATGGCTGAGCGGCAGGGCTTTTTCTTCGACTCGCGCCCACTCCTCCGGCCCGGGCGCCGGGCCCCAGCGCGGCGCCTCCGGCGGCCGGCTGTGCGGATCGTAGAGCGCCGGGAGATGGTGATTGGATTCTTCGGGCATAGGATGTTCAGGTGATTTCGCCGCCAGTCAGCGGCGATAGACCAGCGCGGTGGCGCCCGCGGTGGTGCCAAACAGCAGCAGCTTTTCGATCGCCCCCAGCGCCGCGCGGCGCCCGGAGTTGTCGGGCACGTAGAGAATGTCGTTGGCCTGCAAGGCCACGTCGGCGGTCTTGCGGTCCAGAATCTTCTTGAGCTCGATCGGAATCTCGTGCTTGCCGCCCGCCCCCTCGCGGCGATAGATATAGGCCTGCTTGCCGGCGTAGGGCATCAGGCCTTCCGACAGCGCCAGCGCTTTCAGGACCGAGGTCTCCGGGCCGTCCCGCAACGCAAACACGCCCGGCTTGCGGACATTGCCCACCACGAAGACTTTGCCCACATCCGGGACCCGGATCTCTTCGCCTCCGTGGAGCGAAATGTTCAGGTCCGGATCGGCCTCGTCGATCAGACCTTTCACCGGGATGCGCTGCACCAGGCGGCGCGATTCCTCGCCGGCCGCCGGACGGCTCACCAGGATCTCCCCTCCGGCCTCCGGACCCAGCCCTTCGGCCCGGGTCAACGCATCCAGCAGGGTCACCGGACCCGCAGCCTGGAAGGTCAGGGGCTTGCGCACCGCTCCGGCCACGTTGATGGGACGGCTGTGGTATTCGACCACCGTCACGGTGACAAAAGGATCAACAATCAGCTCCTCGGCTTTGAGAGCCGTGGCAATGAGCCCCTCCAGATCCCCCGGAAGCTGCCCCTGCGCCATGATCCGCGCCCGGAGCATGGGAAAGCGAATTAGTCCGTCGACCCCCACGCGCACGGTGCGGCTGAACTCGGGGGCGTCGTACACAGTGACCGAAATCAGATCGTTCGGCCCGATCCTCTGGGCCGGCAAGTTCACGGGAAGATTGGAAGTGCTGATCTCCGGCGTGAGCGCCGGACGCGTCTGGGGAAGGGCAACCGCCAGCCACGCGACCACCAGAAGAAGAAGTCGCACGCAGCATTAGGATCGGCGGGGCGAAGAAAAACTGCGTATCTCTGAGGGAAGGGAGGAATAGCCCGGAAGGGCGTTGGTCGCCGCCGCGGAGTACGCCGCGCACGAGCGCGGCTTGCCCTGGACGCGCTCTTCCTTGCCGGCAGAGCCGGGATGATGTTCGGCGGCTCTGCTGCGCTAGACTGAGACGAGTGGTCTATGAGTGGCATGCGGCCAAGGCAAAGGCCAACCTCCACAAGCACGGTGTATCTTTTGAGGATGCAGCGGCAGTTTTCCTCGACCCACTGGCCTTGACCTTTTCCGACCCATATCAATCGGGAGAGGAACGAGAGATCACGATCGGGTACACCGCCGGGCATCAAGTCGTCTTCGTGTCGCATTGCCAGCGTGGAAACCGCGTACGAATCATCAGCGCACGAAAGGCGACCAGAAGAGAGCGGAGCCAATATGAAGAAGGCATCAGCAAAGAGATTGGATGACGATCTGCGCCCGGAGTACGACCTCTCCCAGCTTAAGGGGGGCGTCCGCGGCAAGTACTACCGGCAGGCGGCTGCCGGGACCAACCTCATGTTGATCGAGCCGGATCTCGTAAAGGTGTTTCGCGACGCGGCTTCAGTGAACCGTGCGTTGCGGCTCCTGGTCGATACGGCAGAAGCGGCTGCAGGCCCGGCCCGTCGCCGGCATGGCGCGCTGGAACAACGCCTGCAGCCGACGCGCCAAAGGCCGGCTCGCGGTTGATGCCCGCAGCGGGAGGCCCGGCGGGCTGCGCTGGGCGCGACCAACGCGGGGCTGCTCAGCGTGATCTTCACGCTGAGGGGCACACTGGTGCGAGTGATCTCGGCGCGCGACATGAGCCGGGACGAACGGAGGCTGTATGAGCAGGCGTAAGGGGGCCACGCGGAGGTCGATTCCGCGCTTCGTCTCGGAGGATGCCGAGCGGCGGTTCTGGGCGGAGCACGACACGACGGAGTACTTCGACTGGAGCCAAGCCGTCGAAGCCTCGTTTCCGCGCCTTAAGCCGTCGACCACGGCCATTTCCCTGCGGCTGCCGGTGACGATGCTCGAGGGATTGAAGGCGCTGGCGAACGCCAAGGGCGTGCCTATCAGTCGCTGCCAAGGTTTTCTTGGCGGATCGGCTGGCTCGGGAGCGCGGACGCCGGGCGCCGCTTGATGCCTAACCTCCGCCCATCCCTACCGAGCCGCCAGGCGCAGGACCACGCTGCGCCGCTCATCGGCCGCGATCTTGCGGTAGAACTCGGCCAGATCGGCCAGCCGCTCGGCCGGAACCTGAACCTGCTGGATCACTTTGAGCCGCTTATACCGGATCAGGTTCCCGGACACCTCGGTCGCGCTGGTGTAGCGTCCGAAGGCGTATTCCGCGGTCACCGGCGGCGGCAGCTCCTCGACTTGGCAGCCCTCCGGCAGGCTGATCTCAAACTGATCGCTCTCCTGAGTCGCCGCGCTGAATTCGATCGGGTACTTGCGTCCGGCCGCTGGAACCTCACCGCTCTTATGACCCACTACGCGCGGGCGCACCAGCAGCAGGTCGCCGGCCTTCTTGGCATAATTGGCCGCCGTGAACTGGTAGCGGACGCCCAGGTGCGAGCCGGCGTCGGCGAGATTCTCCAGCCAGGCCTTCTCCAGCTTTCCTTCGACAAAGACCGATAGAAAGCTCTCGATCTGCTTGGCCCGGTCCAGGCCCGGGGTCGCTTGGAACCGTCCGCGGCGCTCGGCGGCCATCTCGCCCCAGTACAGCTCGACGACTTCGCCGCTGAGCGATCCCTCCGCGCTCAGCTTGAGCTTGGCGGCGCGGCCCAGGCGGTTGGCCGATGCGGGCGCCAGCGGCAGGTCCAGCAGCTCGCCTCCCTCGGCGGTCACCAACAGCCCGGAATTGGCCTGCAGGCCGGCGGGCAGGGATCCGAACGGAGTCATCGGTTGGGTGGGATCGAACAGCAGCAGCCGGCCCAGGCTGGGGTGGTCCAGCCGCGCGTCGAAACGGTCCGTCTCCGCGTCGCGCGCCAGCTTGATTGCCGAGATCACGTGGTTGAACAAGCTGCCGGTGGGGAAGGCGCGGTTCACCACGCCGCGCTCGGTGTGCGCCAGCAGGTAGTAGGAATCGACTCCGATCGCCTGGAGCATGGCGGCCAGCAGCGTCACCTTGTCCTTACAGTCGCCGTAGCGGCCCGCGAAAACCTCGCGAGCCTCGTGCGGTTGGTGGCTGCCGATGCCGATCTCGATCGCCACGTAGCGGATGTCGCGCTGCGCAAACTCGGCCAGCCGCCGGATCTTCCCCAGAAGCGCCGTCTCGCCGGCCGTGATCTCGGCCACTTTCTGGCGGATCTCGGGTGTCGGTGCGCGCCGGTCCGCGGTCAACTGGTGGTACCACTGGCCAATGTCGCGCCACGAGGCGTGGCTCGAGCGCGACGCCCCCTGGCGCGTCGAAAAGCAACTCAGGGCCAGCGCTCCGGTCACCGCGTGCGGCGGCGGCATGGCCGGCTCGACGTCGATCGCGGGCACGTTCTCCAGTTCCCACACCCAGCGATTGGCCTTCTCCGGACGCGGCTCCCGAGGCGCGTAGTTCCGCCAGAAGCCGCGGTATTCCCAGTCCCCCGGAAGCTGGAGCGTCAGCCGCGCCCGCCGCACCGGGACCTCCTGCTGGAACCACCAGATTCGCTGCAGAACGTTCGGCCGCTCCTTCTGTTCGTATTCGTAGCCGATCACCGCGCCGGGCTCCGCCCCCGGAATGGTCAGCACTTTTCTGCGGGCGTCGGCGTACAGCATGTCGTTCGAAAAGTTGGTCTCGACGGCGTCCTTGGCTTTGACTTCCTGTTCTTTCCCGTGCGGCGAGATGCTCCATCCGCCCAGGCTGCCGATGCGCGTTTCCTTGTCGAAGGGCACCGCGAACGTGGCGTAGCCGCGGCCCTGCGGCCGCAGGATCTTGTACGCGCGGCGGCGCAGCGTGGTCATGTCGCCGCTGTCCTTGACGGTGGCGATCTCCTCTTCGAGCAGCATGACCGCGACGGCGCTCTCCGGATAACCGGTCGCGGCCGCACCGGCCGCCGCGCGAAGCCAGTCCGGGGCCGCTGCGCGGGCGCAAGGAAGCGCCGCCAGCCAAACGGCGGCGGCGCACGCCGCCAGGCCGCTAACGGCGCGACTGGAATACAAGCTGCTGCTCATCGCTTTTCCTCATCTCCGCATAGAACTCCCGAAGGGCGGCGTAACTGTCCCGCCGGATGTAGTATCCATCCAGGACAAACCTGCGCTCCAGGGTCAGCACGCCGGCCGACTCGGCGCGAACGGTGAGCTCGTACTTGCCAAAGACAGATTGGCTCTGGTGCGGCAGCGGTACATTCTCGATCCGGTAGCCCTCTGGGAGCCGCACCTGGATGCGATCCTGCTCCCGATAGGGGTACGGGAAGTAGATCGGATGAACGCGACTGCTGGAACTGAACAGGTCCCGGTAGCCGCCTCGAAACAGGGTGGCTGGAAGCAGCAGGCGGCGGCCGGCACGGACGCAAAATCGGGAATGCGCACCGTTAGCACCACGCTCAACGGCTCCTGGGATCCCTCCCATCCGGTGATTCGATCGACAGTAACCGACGCGCCCGAGAGGAACCAGCCCTTCACTTCGGCCTCCATGGACTTGCGGCGGCCGGCCTCGTCCAGCTTCCGGGCGCTCATCCGCCGATCAAGCGCCTCTTGCCCCCGGAAGGCCACCTCGATGTTGCCGCCGAGGGCGCCTTCCGCGTCCAGCTCCAGCAGTCCCGATCGCTCCACCACGGCATCGGAGCTGACCGGCTGCGGTGTTTCCACGAAGACACCGCTCTCGCCGCTGACCCGGATGCCGCCGGCCGCGGTCTGGTTCCAGGGCACCAGCCCGAAGGGGCAGAAGCGAGTGCCCGGATCCAGGTAGTAGAGTTTCCCGCCGGCCCGCGCCTCGATCAGCCAGGCGTTCAACTGGTCCATGGAAAGCACGTGCTGGTTGAACAGCCTCCGGTCCCGCGTCGTGACCAGAATCTGATGAGCGTTATACCCCGCCGCCCGCACCAGCGCCAGCAGCAACAGGTTGATGTCATATCCGGTTCCGTATCCGCGCTTGAGGACATCCTCCGCGCTCCCGTTCGCTTTCAGTTTTTCCGTTTCGCCGCCGGAAGGCTCGTAGTTCACGTTGCGGATCTGCTGGGCGCGCGCGTACAGCTTCCTCAGCCGTTGGTCGGGCGGGTCGGAAGCCGGTGCGATTTCGCCCACCAGGCCTTCGAGTTTCTTGGCCTTTCCCGCGAATCGGTCCACCGCTTCCGACAGAAACCTGGAAATCAGGAACCAATCGCCGGCCGGCGGCGCATAATAGAATTCAATCCGCGCTTTGATCATGCCCGGCGGCGGCATGAAGTCCTCTTGCGGGAAGGGCGGAATGCTCTCCAGCCGCAGATGAAAGACCTTGCCTTCCACGACCGGGTGAATCTGGTCGGGGTAGGACACCCACCGAGGTAGCCGGTCGCCGGAGGGCTTCCAGGAGTATGTCGCCCGTCGCGTGAACAGTTGGTCCTGGACCTCCCAGACAGGCGCCGTCCCGGTCTGCTGCTTGACCCGGTACTGATATTCGATAATGCTGCCCGGCTGGACCTCCGGAAGCGTGAAGCTTTTCACGGAGATCCGCAGCCCCTTGGCTTGAAGGACTGTCTTGTCGTAGATCTGGCCGGTGAAATTCACGACCGAGCCGTCCGGGCGGATGGTGCGCGCGCGGACGTCTTCTACCTTGGAGCCCCAGTAGGGGATCTCCACGTCGGCGTACTTGCGGCCCTCCTCGGTGAGAATCTTGAGCCGGGAATAATGACGGCTGTGCGAGCTCTTCTCACCGGCGTCCACCTCGCGGTGAAGGATGAGGGCGTGCTCGCCCGGAAACCCGGGGACCTGTTTCAGCGCCAGTTCCTCGGGCGTGACTGGAGGCCATTCATCGGGGATGGCGGATACAGCGACCGCGGGCATCAGCAGGGCGGCCGCTAATAGCAAGTTCCGGAGCATACAATCCTCCCGGAGGACAACGCCGTCATTATATTAGTGCCGTACGCCGATCAAACGTTTCAGACCGTCTATTTGGCGCGGCCGAAGAGCACTCCCAGGCGGGTCTTGAAGGTGAGCCGGTTGCCGGCCGGGGTCGCCGCAACGCCGATGCCTAGGTTCCAGGCCACTCTTTCACTGGCCTTGAAATCGAAGCCGGGATAGAAAATGTGAGCCTGTTCCCGCACGGGAAAGAATCCGGTAACCGGACCGGTCGAGCCATAGTACTCCGCCGAGGCGTCCCAGCGTTTGTTCACTTCCCAGCCCGCGCGGAAGGCCGGCTCAAACTCCCAGCCTTCCTTGGTTCCCGGGCCCCGCAACGCCCGCACGAAGGTGGGATTGAAGTCCAACTGCAAACGGCCGAACTGGCGCTCCAGGATCGGGCGGATCTCCATGGCCGCCGCGTTCTCCTCGTAGGTTTTGCGCGGAAACCCCACTTCGCCGCTAATACTGACCTTAACGGGCAGCTTCCACGACTCCGGCAGCCGCACCCGCGGCCGGATGCGCCAGCCGGCGTACTCCATCACCGAGGTCACCCCGGGCCGCCGCGCCAGCACCAGGTATCCGGCCAGCTCGAAATGATCCGTGATGCCGCGCGTGAGCTCGTAGGTCATGTGGATCTGATTGTGGGTCGGCGCCACCGTTCCGTCGAAGGACTTCGTGCCCTTGCCGATGTAGTTGAGATGCGTCTCCAGATTCCACAGCTTCTTGGGAACTGTTTCATACTCGTAGACCTGGATCTCGAAGGCGTCCTGCGCCGCGGCCGGCAGCGCGAGCAGGACCCAAACCTTGAACCATCGGAAGGAGCGCATGGGGAGAGCCCATGCTACAAGGGAATGCGCGTGCTCGTCAAACGCACCGCCGAGTCAGAAAGAGATGCGAGAATGAGGGACGGTATGTGCGGCATCGCGGGCATCGTCGCCAGGGCAAGCGCCGCCCAGGTATTGGACACCGTGCGCCGCGCCGCTCAGGCCCTCCATCACCGCGGCCCCGACGATGCGGGCGACCTGGCCTACCAGGACGCCGCGGGCTCCGCCTGGACCATCGGCTTGGCACACCGGCGGCTTTCCATCATCGACCTCTCGGCGGCGGCGCGCCAGCCCATGGGCTTGCCGGATGAACCCCTGTTCATCGTGTTCAACGGCGAGATCTACAACTACCGGGAGCTGCGCGCCGAACTGGAGGCCCTCGGACGGCGCTTCCGCACCCAATCGGACACCGAGGTCCTGCTGGCCGCCTATGCCCAATGGGGACCCGCCTGCCTGCCCCGGCTGGCCGGGATGTTCGCCTTTGCGATCCTGGACACCTCCGCCCGCCGGCTCTTCCTGGCGCGCGACGTTTTCGGAATCAAGCCCCTCTACTACACCACCGGCGAGCATGGCTTCACCTTCGCTTCGGAAATCCCCGCCTTGCTGGAACTGCCGGGAGCGTCCCGCCAGGCCAATCCGCGCCGGGTTTTCGAATTTCTCAACGATGGCGTCGCCGACCATGGAGGCGACACCTTCTTCGCCGCCATTCATCAGCTTCCCGCGGCCCATTATCTGGAGGTGTCTCTCGATTGCCCCTCGCGGGCCCAGCCCGTCCGCTATTGGGACCTGGACCGTGGCCAGAGCCTGGATCTCTCCTTCGAAGCCGCCGCGCGGCGCCTGCGCGACCTGTTCGCCGAAAGCGTCGCGCTGCACTTGCGCAGCGATGTGCCCCTGGGGGTGGCGCTGTCCGGCGGCATCGATTCTTCCTCCGTCCTGATGATGGCTCGCCAGGTGCTCGGCCCGCGCGCCGACCTCCACACCTTCAGCTTCATCGCCGCCGACCCGGCCATCTCCGAAGAGACCTGGGTGGACGAAGCGAACCGCGCCGCCGGCGCCGTGGCGCACAAGTTCAAAGTCGGCAACCACGATCTAAACGAGGAGTTCGACCTACTCATCGGGATTCAGGGCGAGCCCTTTCTCAACCCGCTGGTCTACGCACAGCTCATTGCTTTTCGGAAGGCCAAGGAGCTCGGAATCAAGGTGCTGCTGGAAGGACAGGGCGCCGATGAGCTCCTGGCCGGCTATCCTCAGTATGCTTCCGTGCGGCTGGCCTCCCTGCTCGGAAGCGGACGGGGCTGGGACGGTCTTCGGTTCCTGCAAGCTGTCTCCGGCAGGCTCGACATCAAACCTAGCGGCGTCCTGCGCGCCGCGGTCGCCGGCCTGCTTCCGCCCGCCATTCGCGAGCCGCTTCGGCGGGCCATCGGCAAGCCGCTGGTCTTCCCCTGGCTCGACCGGAGCTGGTTCCTGGACCGAGGCGTCGCCGCCTTCGAATCGCCCAACGGCGGCGGCCGCTACCGGTTGCGGCAAGCGCTCCACGAAACCCTGTTCAAGACCAAGATCCCCACCTTCGTGCGCTGGGCCGATCGCAATGCCATGGCCTGCGCGGTCGAAAATCGCGTGCCCTTTCTCACCCCAGCGCTGGCCGCCTTCCTGTTCTCCCTGCCCGAGGAGTATCTGCTCGCCGGCGACGGCACGACCAAAGCCGTTTTCCGCCAGGCCATGCGCGGCTTGGTCCCGGACCGGATTCTGGAGCGCAAGGCCAAGATCGGCTTCGCGACTCCCTACGGAACTTGGCTCGGGGCCATGCGCCCCAGGGCCCAGGAGCTGTTGCGCGCCGCCTCGGAGATTCCCGCCCTCAACGCCGCCGCCATCCACTTGGACTGCGCCCCCTTCCAAGCCGGACGCCCGCTCTCGCAGTACGTCCTGCATCGCTTGTGGAGCGTGCTCTTCCTGACCGGCTGGGCGCGCCGCTTCGGCGTGAGTTTTTGAGCGGTAAGAGAACCCTGTCCGGCCCGGCTCAGCGGCAGGCCTCCTAACCCCGCGTAGCCGGAACCAACAGGTCCAGGCGATTCTCGCAAAGTGGCTGAGGGTAGGCGTGAAGTCCTTGGCGGGCTCAGGATCTATCTCGCAAAGAACGGTAGAGGGCGAGACCGTCCTCGCGGAGTGCGGCTTGAGTTGGCCGGGGCCGAGCGCTGGTTCGGCAAGTTGTCGCTGCACGTAAGCATGGTGCGAGAGACAGTGCGGGATCGTGAATTGCGAGGTCGGTAGAGATTGGTGGTCCGACCTGCGTATCCGTGTGTGTCTGCGTGTCCGACCGCTCGTTGACTTGCCTGGGGACGAGGCTTAGAATGGACGCCAATGATCGGCCAGACACTGCGCCATTACCGGATTGAATCGAAGCTCGGCGAAGGCGGCATGGGCGTGGTGTTCAAGGCACACGACACGCACCTCGACCGGCCCGTCGCGATAAAAGTCCTGCAGGCGGAAGCCGTGGCTGACCCCGAGCGTAAGCGGCGCTTCGTGCAAGAGGCGAAAGCCGCTTCGTCGCTGAATCACCCTAACATCATTCACATTTACGACATCGACACGGCGGTCTCTCCTCAGGGCGCTACGGACTTCATCGCCATGGAGTTCGTAGCCGGCACAACCCTCGACCGGGTGGCGGGACGCAAGGGCCTTGCTCTGGGAGCAGCCCTGAACTATGCAGTGCAGATTGCCGATGGGCTGGCGGCTGCGCACGCCGCCGGCATCGTACATCGGGACATCAAGCCGGCCAACATCATGGTCACCGAACAAGGACACCTGAAGCTGCTGGACTTCGGGCTGGCCAAGCTGACCGAGGTGGAGGAGAGCGACTCGTTCGCCACAACTCTGACCGGTAAGCCTGGCGAGATTCTTCACACCGAGGAAGGGACCATCGTGGGCACTGTGGCCTACATGTCCCCCGAGCAGGCCGAGGGGAAGAAGGTCGATGCACGGTCGGATATTTTCTCCTTCGGCTCGGTGCTGTACGAGTTGGTGACCGGCGTGCGGGCGTTTCAGGGCGAGACGAAGATAGCGACGCTATCAGCCATTCTGCACAGGGAGCCGAAGCCTTTTAGCGAAATCGCGCCGTCCGTGCCCCACGAGCTGGAAAGAATCATCATGCACTGCCTGCTAAGGATCGCGCTCGCCGCTTCCAGCACATGGAAGATGTGAAAACCTTGCTGGAGGAGTTGAAAGAAGAGTCCGAGTCGGGCAGGTTTGCGGCTGCGCTGCCGGCCGAAGCTGCTCCCGCACGCCGCCGCTGGTTAACGGTAGCTGCGCCGCTTACCGTGGCGCTGGCAGCGCTCGCGGCGGGTGTGACGTGGTGGTTCCTGCGAGGCGAGCGCGGGGCGGGGACGTCCTCGGAGGCGTCTGTCACACGGCTGACATCCGATTCCGGCCTGACCACCGACGCCGCACTTTCTCCCGATGGCAAGCTGGTGGCTTACTCCTCCGATCGCAGCCTGGATGGCCAGCGGGATCTCTACGTGAAGCAGGTTGCTGGCGGCCAGCCCATCCGTTTGACAACGGATGGCGCGGGCAACCGAACACCGGATTTTTCGCCGGACGGCAGCAAGGTTGTGTTTCGGTCGAACCGGGATGGCGGAGGTGTTTACGAGATCCCCACGTTTGGCGGAGAGGCCCGGTTAGTGGCGCGGGACGGTTTGAATCCGAAGTTTTCGCCGGACGGCTCGCAAGTGGCATATTGGGTTGGCTCCGAAGGTGTAGCCGCCGCGGTACCTGGGAGCGGCGCCGTCTGGGTGGTTCCCGTGGCCGGAGGCCCGCCGCAGCGGGTGGGGCCGAATTTCACGGCTGCTCGCAATCCAATCTGGTCCCCGGACGGGAAGCACCTGCTGCTGGTCGGATACACCTCGGCGAAGGCGTACGAAAGCTCCAGCATCGACTGGTGGCTCGTCGCCCCAAATGGAGGCGGCGCGGTCAGAACCGGCGCGTTCGAAGCGTTGGTCCAGGCCGGTCTCCGATCAGTGCCCGTGTTTGTCCCAAGGCCAGCGTGTTGGTTGACGGCCACCAACACCGTTGTGTTCTCGGCGGCCAGCGGCGACGCGAATAGCCTGTTTGGAATCGGCATCTCGCCAAGGACCGGCAGAGTGAGTGGCGCGCTCCAGAGATTGACCACGGGCGCCGGGGACGAAAGGTCTCCGTCGGGCGCGGCTGGCGGCGCCCTAGCGTTCACGAAGGGGGAAACCAGAAGAGACATCTGGACGCTACCTATCGATTTGGACCGTGGAACTCCAAAGGGCGCTCTGGAGCGGATCACGCAGAGTCCCGCAAACCGGTACTATGTCTCGCTTTCGAACAATGGGCGCTACGTGGCGTTTTCCTCCGATCAGTCGGGCGTCCCATCGAACGTCTGGATCCGTGATCTGGTGACCGGGAAAGAGTCGATTGTAGCCGGCTCATCGTTTTTACAACGGTTTCCCGTGATCAACGCGTCCAGCGCCAGAATTGCATTTTCAGTGAACGAAAAAGATAAGAGGGTCGTGTACGTGTCGGCCGCGGGCGGCGTACCGGAGAAGCTGTGTGAAGGATGCCTGCGAGCAACCGACTGGTCACGAGACGAGAAGACGCTATTGATGTTCGGCGGCAATCCATATCAAATCGATCTTTTGGATCTTGCCTCGCATCGGCAGACTCAGCTACTGAAACATCCCAAGTTACCATTTGCTCTACGGCCGGTTTTCACCAGACAATCGCTGTGTCAGCTTTACGATTCGAACCGAGCCCAATCGCGGACTCATCGCGGTTGCGCCCGCCGATGGACCGAAACCGGTTCCGGAGAGCGCCTGGATCACGATCACGCAGTCGGAGGCTGAAGATTGGGCCAACTGGTCGCCGGATGGGAAGACGCTATACTTCACCAACAGCAGGGATGGACATACCTGTCTGTGGGGGCAGCGGCTCGAAGCAGCTTCCCACCGGCCGGCGGGCGAGCCCTTCGCCGTGCAACATTTTCACGGGCGCGTGTCCTATCGAAATCTCGGTTGGTCGGCGGCGAGCGGCCGAATCGCATTGGTGCTCGCCGAGGAGACAGGCAACATCTGGATGATGCCACGCTCCAGCGCGCGCTGAGGTCACCCGGCACGCTGAGCCGCGGTGAGGGCCGGGAGCGTCTCGCTACGGCTGGGGACCTCGCCCGGCGGCTCCGAAATTCCCGTTGGGAGGCCTACGCGGCGGTTTTCTCTTCCGCGCGGCCGCTTCTCGCGCCGCCGCGCAATCCTTTGCGTAAACGCCCATGTCATCTTCGGTGAAGGTCAAGGTGCGCTGCTCCTCGCCTTCGTTACCCCGCTCCAGGATCCCCCGGCACATTAACGGCAGTTCCTGCACCCGGATGCCGTATTTTCGAATGAGACCAAGATCGGCCCGAACCGTAAACTTCGTCCGCATCCGGTCGTCGCCCATGCGTTCAAAGGCGAACACGCGGAATCCCATGTCTTGCGTGAAGCCGGTCAGAATGAACTGCATCTTTGAGCTCCTTGGATGATGTCCGTTCCCCTCCTTCGCGGCGCCGGCCATCATGGGCGCCCCGGCGAATGACGGTTGCAAACGGGCTCATATTCGAAAACCAGGCGATCCTGACGGGACGGGCGTCTCGCTCGATCGCACACCTCGAACACAAACCCGGTTGGCGCTCGTTTCATGAGCGATGTGTAAAAGTCCTGCAGATGAGCCAAGAGCGCCCCTTGTATGTCGTCGGTCTCCCCGATGTAGATCCATTCGCGGGCGTTGGAGATGCCATAAACGCCCGACGCAATGGGTGCGAACATCTGGACGGCGCCCGAAGTAAACGGCCGCGGAACATGGTGGTCAAAGGGCATCCTGTATCCTTGCCGCGCGGGTGGTG
>JACOSH010000565.1 GCA_016178945.1 Acidobacteriota bacterium | reverse complement strand
GCGACTCGATAGCCGGGCGGAACTCCTCGCCGAACTGCAGCGCTCCCGCCGGACAGTCCGGGCCAATACTTCAGACTCTGAATTGCTACTGCACGCTTATGCGACCTGGGGCACGGCGTGCGTCGAGCGCCTGCGGGGCGATTTTTCGTTTGCGCTGTGGGACGCGAAAAACAAACTTCTGTTTTGCGCGCGCGATCATTTCGGTATCAAGCCTTTCTATTACGCGCAACTGGAGGAGCTTTTTCTCTTCAGCAACACGCTGAATTGTATCCGGCTGCACGCGGGCCCCCGTGGCCGGATTGTATGAGATCAGATGATCAACCAGCGACATGAATTCCTCACTTCAGCCAACGCCCGAAAAAGGCCTGCCAGGCCAGGTCGATATTCGGTCCATTCGGCTGGTGCCCGTCGTTGGTCGAGACGAACTGGATGCGGTCCAGAACGCCCAGCAGTCGATACACTTCGCGCGCGCGATTGTAATAGCCCAAACTCTGCAGATCGTCCGAATCGCCGCCGCGGTCTTCCGATTGGCTGCCGCCGATCAGCAGGAACGCGCGCGGCGCGGTGAGGGCCATCAGCTCGTGATGATCGTGCTCGAAGCCCGGCCGGTTGGGATCGGGATTCAGCAGCTTCAGCACGCGCCCGTCGCGGCCCATCCAGTCCAGATACCAAGGCGCGTACCAGTTGGTTCCCCCATTCACCGCGATGTGCGGATCCAGGGCGACCGTCGCCTTGAACTCCGGCGCAAAGGCCGCCACGTACACCGCCGCCTTCGCCCCCAGCGAAAACCCGATGAACCCGATGCGCTTGCCGTCCACTTGTTTCAGGCTGCGCAGGTAGGCCGCTTCGCGTTGCGCGTCGTGCACCATCTTGCCCATGGGAAGCCAGTTCCCGAAGCGCTCCTGGAGCTTTTCGCCCGCGGTGTTGGCGCGGTAGGACGAGCCGTCGCGGTAGTGGCGGATGAACGACCAGCTCGTTAGGACTACGTAACCGTGCTCGGCCAGCCAGCGGCCCCACCACTGCTCCGGCGCCACGAAGTCCGGCGAGCTCGACGTCCAGCAGATGACGGCGGGAAACGGCCCCGGGCCCGGGGGCAGCAGCAACAGGTGCTTCTGGTAGAAATCCTTCTCGATCGGCAGATCCAGGCGGATGCGGGTGTAGGTCCCGGTCTCCTGCTTCTCGAGGATGCGGGCCTTGCGAATGTCGCCGAACCATCGCGTCGTGCGCGGCTTGCCCAGGATCTCGCCCCACAATTTCAGAAGCTCGGGCCGGCGCTTGTTATGCCAGTCGCGCGGCGATTTGAGCCCCTCGACCAGCGAGGGGATCAACTCCTTTTCCGCTCCAGGCTCCTGGGCCGGGCTGCGCGAGTTGCTGACGCGGTGCTGGTTGAGGCGGGCGCTGTTATCGGCGGCAAGTGCCGCGAGCGCGAGGAGAACAGCCGATGCGGTGATGCGCATCCACACCGATTATAGGCTCAACTGCTCGCGCCCGTAATGCAGGCACTGCTTCACATTGTCGTCTTCCAACCGCAGTTGCGCGTCTTTGGGCAGGTGGTCGATGCGCGGCAGCGGCTGCTTACGCTGCCGGGCCGCAACCATCGCCAACGTGCGGGCCAGGTATCTGCCGCTCCGATTGGGGAAGGTCTCCCAATACTTCTCGGTCAGGCAGGGAATCTGGAGCGGATTGCGCGTGATCATCTCCAGCGTGATGCGGGTCTTGGGACGGGCCGCGCGAATCACCTGCACGACGCGCTTCAGGTCCAGGAAGCCCTCGCCCATCGGCATCTCCGACAACAGGAATCCGTCCTTGTAGCTTTCCACTCCCATGTCTTTGAGATGGGTCGAGATGGCGTAAGGCGCCAGGCGCTCGACCACATCCATCGGATCGTCCAGCAGCGAGATGTTGTTCCCGGTATCCAGACAGACCCCCAGGTACTCGCTGCTGAACTCTTTCATCAGCGCGGCCATCTCGTCCACGGTCCAGTCCTTGTGGTTCTCCAGCGCGAAGGGCATGCGGTGCTTCTCGCAGATCGCCAGCCCGCGGGTGACGCCGGCGCGGGCGCCCTCGACAAACTTCTTCCAGTCGGCCAGGGTCGCGAAGGTCTCGTAGCGCCGCCCGCCCAGACAGGCCGTGCGCACGCAGAGAGCCCCGGCTTCCTTCGCCGCCAGGACGGTTTTCTCGAAGGCGCTGCCGTCGTCGCGCGGCAGCCCGATCATGACTTCCAGGTACATGCCCAGCGGTTCGAGCCGGTCACGAAGCTTCTTGATCGAAGCGGCGTCGTTGAAAGGCAGGCTGGTCTGGATCCCGCCCGCGCCCAGCGCGATGCAGTGCTCCATGAACTCGAAGGTATCGCGCGGGCGCCACACCGTCATGTAGCAAGTTGTCGCGACGCCCATCTGGGAGCGCGGAACGGCCAGCAAGGGCGCGGCCGCGCCAGCCGCGGTAACTAAGAACTGCCGTCGATTCATACCAGTTTCCTCAACACTTCGTCCCATGGCTTCCGGTAGGGCCGCACCAGGTAGGCCGATGCGTCGCGGTCGCCGATGATCTCTTCCTTCGCCGGGTCCCATCGCAGCTTCCGGCCTGTCCGCAGCGAGATGTTGGCCAGATGGCAGGCGGTGGTCACCTGATGGCCCTCCTCGACATCGGCGATGGGCCGCTGCCGGGACTTCACACAGTCCAGAAAGTTGCGGACGTGCAGGTCAAACTGCTCGTCGCCCGACCCCGGCTCCTTGAGCGGTTCGATCCAGGGAGAGGGCTTGGCCGCCGACCGTTGCGGGCCGCCCGCGGGATGCCCCGTAAACACCGGCACGGCGTTGTTCGGATCGATCTTCATGTCGGCGAACACTTCAAACCCGCCGCGGTCAATCACCATGCAGCCCTTGTCGCCCAGGAACTCGAGCGAGGCCGCCGTGCCCCGGCGTCCCGCACTGGCCTCGCGGCAGGAGTAGATCGAGGTGAACCCCGGATACTCGTACAGCGCGTCCTGGGTGTCGGGCGTCTCCCCGTTGTCCTGAAGCGCGAGGCGCCCGCCGCTGGAGGAGACCGCCGCCGGACCCTTCACCCGCATCACCCACTGGACGATGTCGATCGAGTGCGCGCCGAGGTTGGTCATCTGGCCGCCGGAGTAGTCCCAGAACCAGCGGAAATGGTAGAGCGACCGATGCGGGTTGTAGGGCCGCATGGGGGCGGGCCCGAGCCACATGTCGTAGTCCAGATCGCTGGGCCTTTCGGCGTCGGGCGGCTCCCCGAAGCCCGGCATGATGTTCCGGAACGACGCCATCCGCACGGCGTGAATCCTGCCGATGTAGCCGTTGCGCAGCAGGTCGCGCGCCTTCTGGTAGTGCCTGCCGGACCGCTGCTGCGTGCCGACCTGCACCACGCGGTCGTACTTCCGCGCCGCCGTCACCATCCAGCGGCCCTCCTTGACGAACAGCGTGAGCGGCTTCTCGACGTAGACGTCCTTGCCCGCGCCGCAGGCCATGATGGTCATTAGAGCGTGCCAATGATCGGGAGTGGAAACCACGACGGCCTGGAGATCCTTATCGTCGAGCAGCTTGCGGAAATCCTTGTACGGCTTGGCTCGCTGCCCGCACGCCGCTACGCCCTGCTCCAGCCGGGGTTGATACACATCGGACATCGCCGCCAGATCCACGTCCTTCTGGTTCTTGAAGTCGTGCACGTGCCGGGCCCCGATCAGACCAAAGCCGATGAAGCCCACCTGCACCCGGTCATTGGCCCCTCGGATGCGGGAATAGCCGGCGGCGGTGAGCCCGCCCAGGAGTGCGCGACGCGTCGAGGACATGGGAAGATTCTACTATGCCGATCACCCTGGATTCCATCGTCGATTCCGGCGATGCCACTTTGTTCGACGTGCGCTCGAAAGCGCCCGGTCCCCCAGGCCGCCTTCCCATCAGCGCGGAGATGCTGCTCAACAGCCCCTCCGGCGATCTTTTCGGCTGGGCGCAGAACGCCGGAATGGGCTGGGATCCGCGGAAGATGGGCGGCAAGGAGATACTCATTCTCAGCACTCACGGCGGCATCCGCGCCGCCGACGGCACGCCGGTCGCCCTCGGGTATCACACCGGTCACTGGGAGGTGGGGCTCCTCATGGAGGAGGCCGCGCGCGAGCTGCGCGCGCTGGGCGCGGTTCCGTTCGGCGCGTACTGCACCGACCCCTGCGATGGCCGCACCCAAGGCACCACCGGGATGTTCGACTCCCTGCCCTACCGCAACGATGCCGCCATCGTGTTCCGCCGCCTGATCCGGTCGCTGCCCACTCGCAGCGGCGTGATCGGCGTGGCCACCTGCGACAAGGGACTTCCCGCCATGATGCTGGCCCTGGCTGGGATGCACGACTTGCCCTGCGTGCTGGTGCCCGGCGGCGTCACGCTGCTGGCCGAGGAGGGCGAGGACGCAGGGCGGGTGCAGTCGGTCGGGGCGCGATTCGCCCATGACCAGATCAGCCTGGACGCGGCCGCCGAGAATCTTTGCCGCGCCTGCGCTTCGCCAGGAGGCGGATGCCAGTTCCTGGGAACAGCCGCCACCTCGCAGGTAGTGGCCGAAGCCTTCGGCATGACGCTGACCCACGCGGCGCTGGCGCCGTCGGGTCATCCGATCTGGCTCGACATGGCCAAGCGGTCGGCGCGCGCGGTCCTGGCGCTGGAGGCGCGCGGCATCGCCATCAAAGACATCCTGACGGACGCCGCGGTCCACAACGCCATGGTCACCCACGCCGCTTTCGGGGGCTCGACCAATTTGATCCTGCACTTGCCGGCGGTGGCCCACGCCGCGGGCCTGCGGCGCCCCACGGTCGACGATTGGACCCGCCTGAACCGCAAGATTCCCCGCCTGGTGGACGCTCTGCCCAACGGCCCTCGCGCCTTTCCCACCGTTCAAGTGTTCCTGGCGGGCGGCGTGCCGGAAGTAATGCTGCACCTTCGGCGCGCCGGTCTGCTGGAAACCGAGGCCCTGACGGCCAGCGGCGAGCCGCTGGGCAAGATGCTCGACTGGTGGGAGAAGTCCGGGCGCCGCGCCCGCCTGCGCCAGTTGCTCCGCGAGCGCGACGGCGTAGACCCCGGGCTGGTCATCATGGATCCCCAGTCGGCCCGGACTAATGGGCTGACCTCCACGGTGACGTTTCCCAAAGGCAATCTGGCGCCGGATGGCTCGGTGATCAAGAGCACGTCCATCGATCCCAGCGTGGTGGACGCCGACGGCGTCTATCGCAAGGTGGGAGCGGCGCGCGTCTTTCGCACCGAGAAGGAAGCTATCCGCGCCATCAAGAGCCACGACGAGGATCGCATCAAGCCGGGCGACATCCTGGTGCTGATCTGCCGCGGCCCCATGGGCTCGGGAATGGAAGAGATCTTCCAGATCACTTCGGCGCTCAAGTACCTGGACTTCGGCAAGCACGTCGCCGTCATCACCGACGCCCGCTTCAGCGGCGTCTCCACCGGCGCCTGCATCGGCCACGTTACCCCCGAGGCCCTGGCGGGCGGCCCGATCGGCAAGGTGCGCGACGGGGACCTGATCGAAATCGTGATCGACCGCGTTCGACTCGACGGCGCCATCAACCTGGTGGGCGCGGACGGCGCGCGCTTCGGCCCCGAGGAAGGCTCGCGAATCCTGGCCGCGCGGCCCCCGCGGCCCGACCTGGCGCCCGATCCCAGCCTGCCCAGCGACACGCGCCTGTGGGCGGCCCTTCAAAACGTGAGCGGCGGGACTTGGGGCGGCTGCGTGTTCGACACCGAGGCGATTCTACGAGCGCTAAGCTAAGAACCGCTCCGTGAAGCTGTGAAAATATCGGCAACCGCTCCCTCACGGTCGCGGCTCTGCACCATTCGGTGCATTCGGTACGCGCGAGCAGCACGAGTGGTACCGAGCCGCGACCGTGAGGGAGCGGTTTTCGGTGAGCGGTGATTAGAACCTGATCCGGCCCTGGATCTGGATGAACCGGTTGGTGGCGGCGGTCTGCGACTCCACTTTTCCGAAGTTGGTCGAGAACGGATCCGTGTTGGGCGCGTTGAACTGGGAGCGGTTCTGGAGATTCAGCGCGTCCAGCCTCAATTGCAGGGCGATTCGTTCCTTGAACTTGATCTCGCGCTGGAGGTTGCCGTTCCACTGGTTGGTGATGTCACGGCGCAACCCGTCGATCCGCGTCGGAAAGATCCGCCGGTGAAACGAGGCCGGCTGCCTGGCGGAGTTCCGCTCGAAATCCGAGGGGTTGAACCAACGGTCCAGCGTGCGCGGCCCGCTGTTGATGTCCTCCAGGTTTCCGTAGAAAAAGCGGTTGCCCCAGTCGATCAGCGGACCCGGCTGATACTCGTAGGTAAGGGCGATCTGCCAGCCGCCAAACAGCGCCGCCCCCAGGCCCTGCCGCGCCAGCGCTTTGCCTTTGCCGAACGGCAGCTCGTAGATTCCGGTGGCAATCAGGCGGTGCGGGCGCCCGTCGTTCGACGCGCGCCAGGCGGGCAGCGGATCGAACTCATTGTGAAAGTAATCGGCCTCGCGATCCCAGAAGCGGGTGTACCCCACATTGAAGTTGAAGCCGCGCGCGAAACGGCGCTCAAAGCGCACTTCCAACGCATGCGTGCGGACTTCACCGGAGTTGTCCGAGCGATTCCGGATGTCGTTCATCTGCGGCAGCACCCGCAACAACTGCGACCGCCGGATGGTGGCCGAAGTGAAGAAGCCCTGAGTGGTCATGTCCTGATACAGAAGCGGGTCCGCGGCGCGCAGAGCGGCGAAATTGGAGATGTTGAACGGATTGGGCACGTTGGCGTCCAGGTTGCTCGCGAGGGCGTCGTTTCGCCTGAGCCCGTCGGCCCAATACTTCTCCGGCAGATAGTCCCGTCTTCTCGTCAACCCCACGCGATCGGCGTAGGAGCCGGCATAGGCCGTCTCCAGCACCATGTTCGCGCCGATCTGCCTCTGCACACCCAGGCGCCAGCGCTGCTGGCGGCCGTGCCGGGTGTCGAAATCCGAGTAGGTCCATCCGCGCCCCACGCGCGCCATCCGGCCGAGCGCATCCCGGGTGGGAACGTCGTAGCGCGTGCCATCGGCGCGCACCGGGAACGGATCGCGCAGGATGGAGACCCCGTTGGCCGGATCGCCCGCCAGCCAGTGCAGACCGAAGTCCGTGGTGACCAGGGTCGAGGTCGTGCGGCTGTATCCGAACTGGTCCGGCCAGCTATCCAGGACGTCGCTGCGGTTGAGCACGTTCAGCGTGTCGTAGAACGTCCCATAGCCGCCCTGAATCACGGTGCGGGAATTCACCTGGTACGAGGCGCCGAAGCGCGGCAGTCCCATCAGCTCGTTCCGCAACAGGCGCCTCGATACCCCGCCCACGCCGACGTACTGCGATCCGCCCTGGATGGCAAAAGCGGCAGGCGCCAGCTCGGGAATCGGGTTGCGGGCGTAGGCAGCCTGCGCCGCCTCGGCGATCGGAAGCCTGGCGGCGGGATCGAACGACGCCATCACGCGGTTGTAGCGCTCGGTCGGCCCCAGCTCGTACTCGATGCGCAGCCCGAGGTTGAGCGTCAGCTTGGGCGTGATCCGCCAGTTGTCCTGAACAAATCCGGCGTAGTACGGATTGTGCAGCGCGGAGCTGTCGTTGTTGGAAACAGTCAGGCTGTTGGACATCCCCAGGATGAACGACGCCCACTCGTGGCCGTACAATCCGGCGGGAGTAAAACCGTCGTCGTTGCGCCGGGTGTAGCTGTTGCGGAACTGGAAATTCCCGGAGGTGTTCCCGCCCCCGCCGCCCGTGCGGAAGTACTGGCGCACGTCGACGCCGGAGTGAATCGAATGCTTCCCGCGGACGTGCGAGACATCCGCCTTCCCGGAAAGCGTGCGGTAGCGCGTGTAGGTCGGGACGCCGCCGCGGCCGATGTCCTGGTAGCTGCCGTCCGAGAAATCGATGAACGGCAGGATGTGCTGGCCGCCGGCCTTAACGTCCAGGTATTGCGGCAGCCCCACGCTCGACGGCGTGAACTGCAGGGGCGTCGTGATGCGGTCTCCTTCGCGAAACTCATTGGCCGCCACGGCGAAGTCGAACACCGTGGTCGCGCTCTTGGTGAGCACCCAGTCGACCGTCCCGCCCAGGTTGTGCCGGTTCAGCCCATTGCTGTGCAGGCCGCGCGCCGACTCGTAGGTCCAGTCGCCGCGGTCCTCCAGGAAGTCGTTCCAGCTCCAGCGCTGGAAGAAGCGATGCCGGCTGGAGTGGTTGTAGTCGATGCGGTTGCTGTACGCGGTGTAGTCCCAGTTGTACGGCGTGGCCGTAGCCAGGTAGTTGTTGCGGGGCTCCTGGCGCGGATTGGTGGGATCGTTGTTCGGCTTCGGCAGCAGCTTCACGTAGGCGTCGTACATCGGATTGATGAATCGCGAGCGGGGGATGACGTTCCCGGCGAACGGCGTCCGGATATAGTGGGTCGCCCGGTCCGGGTCCGGCCTCACGGTCAGCGGATCGTAGATCTGATAGCGCACGGCGTCCACGCTGAGCAGTTGCGAGAAATCCCCCTGCCGGTTGGCCAGGGTCGGGATGGTCCGGTTGATGCTGTTGGCGTCCTCGCTCTTGACGTCCTTGAACCCGTTCCAACTGAAAAAGAAAAACAGCTTGTCCTTCCCGTTGTAGATCCTGGGCAGGACCACCGGTCCCCCGATCGTCGCCGCATAGTTGTTGGATCGGCCCGAGGCCTGCTTGTCGGTGTTGCGGATGGCGTCGGCCGCGGTCTTATCCCCGCGCGCCTCGGCCGCCGCGATGCTGCGGTAGTATTGCTGCTTGACGAAGAACGGCGCGCCGTTCCAACGCTGCTGCCAGTGCTGCTCGGTCAGGGTGCCGTGGACGCCGTTGGTCCCGGACTTGGTCATCATCGCCACGTTGACGCCCGTGGTGTGGCCGATGGACGCGTCAAACGTGGATGTTTCCACTTTGAATTCCTGGATGGTGTCCGAGTACGGCAGGTAGGCCGCGCGCCGGTTGGGTCCGCCGTTGGGCACGCCGTCGATTGACCACTCATTGCCGCCCACCGCGCCCGACGTGTTGTAGTCGGACCCGCCGATGTTGGAGTGCAGCCCCAGATAGTTGTTCACGCCGCCGGTCTGGATGCCCGGCGTCAGCTTCACCAGCAGGATGGCGCTGTTGCCCAACACCGGCAGATCCATCAGCGACCGGTTATCCAGCACGCGGCCGGAAGAAACCGAACTGGTGTCCAGCAGGGGCGCCTCGGCCGTCACCGCCACGGTCTCGGCCACGGCTCCCAATTCCAGCCGGACGTTGATCTCGGTGCGCGCGCCCACCGTCAGGACAATCCCCGACCGCACGGTGCGCTTGAAGCCGGGCGCTTCGACCGCCACCTGGTAGTTGCCCGGCAACAGCAGGTTGGCTTCGTAGTAGCCGGTGTCGTTGGAGGTCAGCCGGACCGTGGTATTGGTCTCGACATTGGTCACGGCCACCGAAGCGTTGGTTACCGCGCTGGACTGCGGGTCCAACACCCGCCCCAGAATCACACTGCGCGTCTCTTGCCCCAAAAGGGACGCGGCCACAAGCAGGATCAAGCATCCACCCCTCATCACACCCTCCCCTTAGTCCCCTGGCCTGAAGTAGAGGTTAACACGAACTGGAGTGAAAGATATGGACAACCGCTCCCTCACGGTCGCGGCTCTGTAACATTCGTGCTGCCACGAATGCACCTACAGAGCCAGCTTCGGACACTCCTACCCCATGGTCGGCGCGGACGGATCGTGGGCCACCGGGGGAGTCGCGGGCCGGGCCGGACATGCCCGCAGCACGGGAATCAGCGCCGCGCGCAACTCGCCCACCGATTCAAATCGCGCCGCGCGATCCTTCGTCAGACAGCGCGCCAGGACGGCGTCCAGATCCGCAACTCCGGTGGGACGAAAGCTGTCATGCAGGAGCGCCGCAAGGAAGTCGCGCGGCGTCCGTCCGGCAAATGGCTTCTGCCCGGTCACCGTCTCGGCGGCCATCACACCCAGCGAGAAGATGTCGCTTCGCTGGTCGGCCTCGCCTCCCAGCAACTGTTCCGGCGCCATGTAGCCGTAGGTTCCGATGACCGTGCCCACCGCGGTCAGGTTCGCCGTCATTTCGGAATCGTCCCGCCGCTGCAGCTTGGCCAAGCCGAAGTCCAGAATCTTGACGATCTCGGCGCCGCCCTCGGTCTGGGTAATGGCCACGTTCTCGGGCTTGAGATCGCGGTGGACGACTCCCGCCTGGTGAGCCGCCTGCATGCCCTGTAGCAACTGGTCGAACCACTCGGCGGCGCGCTCCGGCGCGATCGACCCCTCGCGGCGCAGCTCGACGCGCCAGGTGGTCCCTCGCAGCATCTCCATCACCAGATATGCGCCCTCCGACCCGATGGTTCCGAAGTCGAAGACCCGCGTGATGTACAGACTGTCCAGGCGAGCCGCCGCGCGCGCCTCGCGCGAGAACCGCCGCAGCGCCTTCTGGTTGCCGAACAGACTCCCCATCAGCACCTTGACCGCAACTTTCCGGCTCAGGCGCAGATCCGCCGCTTCGTAGACCGCGCCCATCCCGCCCTTGCCGATCAACCGGTCGAGCCGGTACTTGCCTTCGATGGTCCGCTCCACGGGCAACGTCATGGTCAGCGTTTCGCCATCGTGGCCGCAGGTGGTGGACCAACTGTCGTAGCAGGCGCCGCACTTGGGACACTCCTTGAGCAGGCTGATGCTCTGGTTGTCCAGCCGCGCCAGCACGTCGCGCTTGATGCGCTCCTCCTGGCCGACCCGCTCCTTCAGATACAGGTTTTCGTAAACCACACCCATCTGCGAGGCAATCGCCCGCAGCAGGTTCCGGTCGTTGGCCGAATAGGGCTCTTCGGACTTCCTTTCGCCGAGCAAGAGCAGGCCGATCACCTGTTCGCCGGCGCTTACAATCGGCGCCACCAGCTTCCCCTCATGATCCGCAATCCGCCCGCCCTCCACGCGCCGCAACAGCGGATGATCGCTAGGAATGGGCAGATTCTCGCTCGCCGGTACGTTCGTCTGGCTGCTCAGGTGGCTGACGAGCAGGTCGCTCTTTTCCCGCTCCCTGTAGAACACCTGGATCGACGCCGGGTGCAGCGCGGCATCCACCCGCCGGCTCACGAGCCTGGCGATCTCGGGAATCGAATCGAGCTTCTTGATCTCCTCAATCAGTTCCCGCAGGATGCGCTCCTGATCGTAGGCCTCGCGGAAGAACCTGCGATCGAGCCACACTTGCACCTGCTTGCGATACTTCAGGCTGAGGAAGGCCGCGGCGATGAGGACCAGGTTGAACCAGCCGGAGCCCTCGGTAAGAATCTGGGCCACCGTGCGATTGGGATTCCGAAGCACCGACGCCAGGAACGCCAGCGCCGGAAGCAGCATCACGCCCCGCAAGACGTTGGCCGCCAGAACGTACTGCAGCCCGCGGCGGATCACCACGTCGATCCCGAAGACCCGCTCCTTCACGACGGCGTAGGCCACCGAAATCGGGATGACGACCAGCCAGGCCAGCGAAATCTCCCGCCACAGCCCCAGATGGGGAACGGGCCGCGGGATTAGCAACAGGGCATTGACCACTAAGGTGGGGAACACTCCGGCGAGCGCGCCAAAGCAGATCCATTTGATGCGCCGGCGATGATCCGGTTCCCGGACTTGCCGGTAGTTCCGAATCACAACTCCGCAGCACAGCAGCGCGCCCGCGGCGATATCGGCTTGAGAAAAGGGGCCGTTAACGAAGGCAGTCCACTGCACCGCGCCCGGGCTTCGGGAAAGCAGGTCGATGAAGAAGTCGAGCCGGAGGAGATACGTCAGACTCCAACCCGCACGCCCTACCGCGAGGATGCCGCACGCGGCATAGAGCAGGTATTGGCCGGCCGTCCAGAAGGCGGTGCGCGGAACGCCCGCCGGAAACCGGTAGAGGAAGTGGTAGAACAGCGTCAGATCGAAGACGATGAGGCAACTGGCCAGACAGGCTACCCCCAGCTCCCAGCCCTGAAACCGGCTGACGGCGGGCGAGATCACCTCCCCCAGGATGCCTGCAATGCTGCTCATCGCGGCCAGGAACAGAATTCGCGCATGCCATTGGTCCGGCCGCGACAGCCCGATAAAGAGAGCGACCGCGAAGAGGATCGCCGCCTGAAGGAGGGCCGTGACGATGACCCGAGCAGGCTGCCGGCGCTCCCCAGTAGTCAATTCATACCGGAGCCGTGCGGCTCCGCGCTCCACATCGACGCTGTACCGGGAGTTGGGGGGGATGAATCGCCTGGCCCCTTGGCCCAGCCGGCCGAGACGGAAGTCGCCGTTATAGGCCAGTATCCGGTCGCCGGGCTGGAGCTTCCCCGCGGCAGGACCTTGCGGATCGACACGGCGGACCACATTCGGCTGTGCCGTGAACCAGCCAAAATCCGCGGTGGCGGTTCCGTAGTGGAGCGCGACCCAACCGGCGAAGCCCAGCAGTCCCGCAAACAGGACCGCCACCGGCGCCAGCACCCACATGAAGCCAGACCTTGATTTCAAGCGACCCATCCGAAGCTCGACTCAGTATAGCGTGTGACACCGAGGTGGCGGCTAGCTCCCGCTCCTCAAGAGCTGGGAAAAATATCGGCAACCGCTCCCTCACGGTCGCGGCTCTGTGCCATTCGTGCGCGGTGCAACGTTCGATTCTTAGCTGGACACCAGGTCCCACGGCTTGCGCGCCGCCCGCCCCAGCAACCGGGACGCTTCGGGATCGTTCTGGAACTCTTCCTTCACCCCGTCCCAACGCAGTTTCTTTCCGGTCTTCCACGCGATGTTGCCCAGCAGCGGCACGATCGTCGAGCGGTGTCCGATCTCGATGTCGGCGTTCGGCTTCTGGCGGCTGCGCACGCACTCGATGAAGTTGCGCGCGTGCAGCGCCGTGGCGTCGGTCGAGTTCATGAACTTCCGTTCGATGCGGTCTCCCTCGGGATAGATCTCGTATCCGACCCGGTCCGCGAACAGGGCGCCGTTGGTGCCGTAGTAGGCCTGGCCGTTGGGACGGTCGTCCGTGCCGCGCGCGTTGTAGTAGCGCATGCCCGCCGTGCGCCCGCCGACGCCGTGCGCATTCAGATTGCAGGCCTCGTAGCTGAGCACGAAGCCGGGAAACTCATAGGTCACCTGCAACGTGTCCGGCATCTCGCCCGCATCGCGCAGGCTGAAGCGCCCGCCGGCCGCAGCCACCGTGAGCGGGGCCTCCGCGTTCATCACCTGCCGGACCGTGTCCAGGCGGTGCGTGCCGAAGTCCGTGATGTACCCGTTGGCGTAGTCCCAGAACCAGCGGAACGAGCCCAGGAATCGCGCCCGGTTGTAGGGAACCTTCGGCGCCGGCCCGCAGTAGAAATCCCAATCCAGGCCCTCGGGCGGCTCCGCATCCGCCGGCTTTCCGATGCCCCTGGGAAACATATTGCTGTAATTCCACACGCGCACGTAGCGCACGTCGCCCAGTTTGCCGCTCCGGACGATTTCCTGGACTTCCCGGAAGTGCGGCGCGGACCGGTGCTGCATCCCGGTCTGCACCACGCGCTGGTAGCGCCGCGCCGCCGCCAGCATGGCCTGCCCTTCGCGGATGTTGTGCGCCAGCGGCTTTTCCACGTAGACATCCTTGCCGGCCTGACACGACAGAATCATGGTGATGGCGTGCCAGTGATCCGGCGTGGCGATGAGCACCGCATCCACGTCTTTCCGCTCCAGGAGCCGGCGGAAATCCGGATAGGCCCGCGCTTCCGGCCCGGCCCACTCGCGCGCGGCCTCGGCATTGGTCTTATAGACATCGGCGGTGGCCACGAACTCCACGCCCGGCGTCTCGCGCATCTGCCGCGCCACGTAGCGCCCGCGGCCTCCGCAGCCGATCAGGCCCACCCGCACGCGGTCGTTGGCGCCGACTACCCGCTGCGCCGCGGCCGCCGTCGCCAGAAAGGTCCTGCGATTCATCGTTTCTCTCCTTGCTTGATCACCTGCATGGCCGCCGCGATCATCGACCCTACGTCGGCCAGGTTGGCCGGAAGAATCATGGTGTTTCCGCTTTTGGCCAGGTTGCCGAACTGGGTGATGTACTGCTCGGCCACGCGCAACTGCACGGCTTCGTATCCGCCTTGGGCCTGGATCGATTCCGCCACCCGCCGGATGCCTTCCGCGGTGGCCGTGGCCACCGTCAGGATCGCCGCGCCCTGGCCTTCCGCCTCGTTAATCCGCTGCTGCTTGTTGGCCTCCGAGGCTTTGATCACTTGCTGTTTCTCGCCCTCGGCGGTGTTGATGGCCGCGTCGCGGACGCCCTCGGAGGTGAGAATCACCGCGCGCTTCTCCCGCTCGGCGCGCATCTGTTTCTCCATCGCCGCCAGCACGTCCTTGGGCGGCGTGATGTTCTTGATCTCATAGCGCAGCACCTTCACGCCCCACGGCTCGGAGGCTTTGTCCAGCTCGGTCACCACCTGCGTATTGATGTGAGTCCGCTCCTCGAACGTGCGATCCAGCTCGATCTTGCCGACCTCGCTGCGCAGCGCGGTCTGGGCGAGCTGCACGATGGCGTACACGAAATCGGAGATCCCGTAGGAGGCCCGCTCCGCGTTCAGCACCTTCAGGTACAGCACGCCATCCACGGCCACCTGCACGTTGTCCCGGGTGATGCACACCTGCTCGGGGATGTCGATGGCCGACTCCTTCAGCGAATGCTTGTACCGGATCACGTCCATGAACGGAACCAGGATGTGAAAGCCGGCGCTCAGCGTCCCGCTGTAGCGGCCCAGCCTCTCCACGATGTAGGCGCTCTGCTGCGGCACCACCACCGCCGTCTTGGCCAGGATGATGATCACCAGCAGCGCCAGACCCAGAACAACCAGTATGCTTCCGTCCACGTTTCACTCTCCCCGGACCCACAACGTCAGCCCGTCCACCTTCTCCACCTTGCACCGCTGCCCGGCTCCCACCGCCGCCGTTCCCGCGTTGCGCGCGCTCCACGAGGTCCCGCGCAATTCTACCTTGCCCATGGCCCCGCCGCCGATTTCATCCATCGCCACCGCCGCCTGGCCCACCAGGCTGTCCACCTCGCCGGACGGCGTGCTCCTGCGCACCTTCTCCAGCAGCGGACGCCGGAACAGGAGCAGCGCCAAGATCGACAATCCGGAAAACAAAAGCCACTGGACCCAGGCCTCGGCGCTCACCCCGGCCGCGACCACAATCCCCACGGCGACGGCCCCGCATCCGAAGAACAACAGGTAGAAGCCGCCCGGGGTCATCACCTCCAACCCCAGCAGAACCAATCCCAACAGCAGCCAAATCCACCACTCCATGCCCTCTCCTTATCGCTTGCTCCGCTTGCCGACCGAGTAGAGGAATTTTTCGGTGCGCAGGAAGATCTGTCCTTCCGAGACCGCCGGAGAGCTCAGGGTGTATTCCTGCAGATCGTTCTCGGCCAGAATCTCAAACTTCGGTCCCGCCCGCACCACGCTGGTCAGCCCACTCTCGTTCGAGATGTACAGCTTGCCATCGGCCAGCACCGGCGAGGAGCTGTAGATGGCCGGCTTCAGGCGCTGGCCGCCGTAGATCTCCGCGCCCGTCTTGGCGTCCAGGCACCACATGATGCCGCGGTCGTTGACCGAATAGAAGTAGCGGCCGTCGGTCACCGGCGTCGGCACGTCCGGGCCGTGCTCGAATTTCCACGCCAGGTGCGACTGGGTGATGTCGCCGCGCCCGCCGGCCTTGAACACCTGGAGCGGCCTCACGCGCGTCGGCGCATAGATGTAGCCGTCCCGGACCACCGGCGACGCGATGATGCGCTGGTTGGGGTTGTTCTCGGGATTAAAGCCCTTGCCCCGCCACAGCTCCTTGCCCGTGGCCGGGTCGTGTCCGGTGACCACGTCGCCGCCGGTGACCACGATCTCGACGGCCTTGCCGTAGCGCAGCAACGCGGGCGTGGTGTAAGAGTCCGGCGATTCGCGGATCGCCTCGGTGGGCCGTTCCACGCGCCACAGGGTCTTACCAGTCTGCTTGTCGATGCGCAGGAGGTAGGAAGGGTCGGTGGTCTTCATGCCGTGCAGCACCTGCACGTAGAGCGAGTCTTCGAAGAGCAGCGGCGACGACGCATACCCCCAGTTCAGCCCGAACCTGCCGTAGTCTTTCTGGATGTCCCGGCTCCACAGCTCCTTGCCCTGGAAGTCGAAGCTCTTCAGGATGCCGATGCCGGTCATGATCCAGAGGCGGGCGCCGTCGGTGACCGGAGACGGCGACGACATGTTCTGCTTGTTGATCCGGTAATTGCCGCCCGCGATCGGCGCTTTCCAGAAGGTCTTGCCGCTCGACCGGTCCACGCACCACAGTTGCAGGTTGTCTCCGTCGGCCACGTTGAGGAACAGACGCTCGTCCCACAGGATGGGTGTGGCCCCGGAACGGCTGGGCATGGCCAGCTTCCAGGCGACATTCTCCTCCGGTCCCCAGCGCACCGGCAGGCCGGTCTCTCCGCTGGTGCCGTCCAGGTTGGGCCCGCGCCACTGCGGCCAGTTCTCGGCGCACAGTCCGGCGGCCAGGATCAGAAGGAGAAACGCAGTGCGGAGCATACCCCGCTATCATATACCGGCAACGCCCGCGGGTGGCTGCCGGAGGATGAAACAGCTACCATAGGGACCGTGGCGAGCAAGAAATTCAAGCGTCTGGGGAAGTACCGCGGCTGGAGCAAGCTGATCGAAGCGACTGTAAAGAAGACGAATGGCGCCGAGCCACCGGCCCGCAAACGGCCTATTGCGCCCGTCCGATGGTGACGGTTCCTTCCGCTTTCTTGAGCTTCACCAGCTTCATGTCCGCGCCGACCGATTGAGCCTCCTCCACCGTCACCTTGTAGGCGCCGTAATCGGCGGTGACCGGGATCTTGAAGCGAAGCGCGGCCAGCTTTCCGTTGGGGATCGGTTTCTGGCCTCCGGCCACGATGCATTTCAGGCTGGAGACGACCGGCGCCTTCTTCCATCGCGTGGCGCAGGTGATAAACTTGCCGGCGGACTTGGCCGGCTCTCCAACGATCGGCCCCCCGCGGTCGGCTTCCATCTGCCGCACCGGGTAATTGGCCTCAAACTGAAGCGACAGGGGCTCCTTACCGGCGGGCGATTCAATGG
>JACOSH010000542.1 GCA_016178945.1 Acidobacteriota bacterium | reverse complement strand
CCTGGACGGTGAATCCGCCGCCCGTGGCGGTGTCGGTGGCGCCGTCGTCGGGCTCCGGCGCTGCGCAAACATTCGTCTTCACCTTCTCGGATGGCAACGGCTTCGCCGACATCACGCGCGTCAACATGAATGTGAACCTAACGCTGACTTCGGTGGGCGGCTGCTACCTGGAATACACGCGCGCCACCAACACACTGTTGCTGGCCAACGACGCCGGGGACGCGTGGGCCGCCTCCGCTGTCCTGGGATCGGCCGCCACGCTGCAAAACAGCCGCTGCTCGATCAACGCGGCGACGGCCTCCGCATCCGGCTCGGGCAACCTCCTGACGGTGAGCCTCCCGATAACTTTCAAGCCGGGTTTCAGCGGCGCGAAGAACCTGTACCTGGCGGCGCTGGACAGCTTGAGCAGCTTCAGCGGGTGGCAGGCATTGGGGACCTGGACCGTTCCGTAGCAGGTCCAGGCTGTGAAACATCGGCCACCCTCCCTAACCCGGCGTAACCGGAACCAAACCGGTCAAGGCGATTCTCGCAAAGCGGCTGAGGGTAGGCGTGAAGGCTTGGCGGGCTCAGGATCTATCCCGCAAAGAACGCCAAGATCGCCAAGAAGAACAGCACCGGAAGCCAGTTCGCGAATGCACTCACAGAGCCGCGCGCGTAAGCAAGCGGTGCGAGTTCGATTCTCTCACAGGCTCTCACGGTCGCGCCGCTAAGAGGCTTGCCGCGCGGGCGCAATTCCTCTATGATGCCCTTGAGGTGGTTCCGCTCACTCGATTCGGTTTGGCTGCCGTGCTGGCGCTGGGACTTCCAGCCTTGGCGCAGACGCCCGTGGTCGGCGAGAACGGCGTGGTCAACGCCGCCAGCGCGGGGCGCGACGCGCCGGCGCCGGGATCGCTGGTGTCGATCTTCGGCACGAATCTGGCCTCGGATCTGGCGCGGGCCGACACGGTCCCGTTGTCGGCCGCGCTGAACAACGTTTCGGTCACCATCAACAACCTCGCCGCGCCGCTGCTGTTCGTTTCGGCCGGGCAGATCAACGCGCAGGTTCCCTGGGACGCGCTGCCCGCCGATAGCGACAGCGGGACCGGGACGGTTGTCGTCACGCGCAATGGCCTCTCCTCCGATCCGCGAACCTTTTCCTTGCAGCGCTTCTCGCCGCTGGTCTACACGCTGAGCAGCGTCGCCGCGCCGGCGGCCACGCTGGCCCTGGCGGTCAACAACGACGACGGCACGGTCGCGCAACTGGAGAACGCGATCCCGGGGATCAAGTCGAAGCCGGCCAAGCCGGGCGGCGTGCTGGTGATCTACGCCAGCGGACTGGGACCGGTCGATCCCCCGATCGCGACCGGCGCCGTCCCGGGCAGCGGGGACAAGCGGCCGGCCACGACCACGCCCGTGGTGCTGATCGGCGACCAGCAGGCGGAGGTGATGTTCGCGGGCCTGGCGCCGGATTTCGCCGGGGTCTACCAGGTGAATGTCACGATCCCGGCCGCGGTCACGCCGGGCAATGCCGTGTCCCTTCGCGTCCGCATCGGCGAGGCCACCAGCGCGGCCTCCGTGACGATCGCGGTGAGGAACTAGCCGCCCCGCGTTGCCCGCCCGTCGCGCGCCCGCTATAATCACTGCGTCATGACCCCCATTCGTGTGCTTGCCGCCGCGCTCCTCGTGTGCGCGCTCGTCCCCGCCTCCGCGCGCGAGGCGAAACTCGTGCGCTATCCGCATTACCACCAGGGCCGCGTGGTCTTCTCCTACCTGGGCGATATCTGGGCCGCCGATGAGAACGGCCGGAACGTCCAGCGGCTGACCGCGCACGCCGCCCGCGATACCTATCCGCGTTTTTCGCCCGATGGGCGCTGGGTGGCCTTCTCCAGCGACCGGAACGGGAACCTCGACGTGTTTATCGTGCCCTCCGGGGGAGGCGCGGCCAAGCAGTTGACCTATCACTCCGCCGACGACAGCACGCTGGGCTGGACGCCGGACTCGCGCGCGGTGCTGTTCTCCAGCAGCCGCGGCGAGGACTTCATGCCCAAGCTCTACCTGGCGCCGATCGACGGCGGCATGCCGCGCAGCGCCGGACCCGATATGGGCATTGCGGGGTCCTACTCGCCCGACGGACGCAAGCTCGCCCTCAACCGCAAGGGGCAGGTCTACTGGCGGAAATACTACCGGGGCGCTTACCAGACCGATATCACGGTGATGGATATCGCCGCGAAAAAGTTCACCGACCTGACGGACTTCGACGGTCTGGACTCCTGGCCCATGTGGAGCCGCGACGGCTACATCTACTTCGTGTCCGACCGCGAAGGCGGAGGCCTCACCAACATCTGGCGCGTGCCGGAGAAGGGCGGGAAGGCCGAGCGGGTGACCTCATTCAAGACCGGAGACGTGCGTTTCCCGGCCATCAGCGCCGACGGCAAGGCGATCGTTTTCGAGCACGACTTCGGCGTCTGGAAACTGGATGTGGCCAGCCGCAAGGCGGCGGCGCTCAAGTTCGACATCGCCGCGGAAACGCAAGACAACCTGGCCACGGTCCGGAGTTTCACCTCGCAGGCGGATGAATACCACCTGGCCCCGTCGGGACGGCGTTTTGCGTTTTCCATCTACGGCGAGATCTTTACGGCTCCGGTCGAAGAGGGCGATCTGCGGCAGATCACGAGCGGGCCGGCGCGCGACCGGGCCCCGGTCTATTCGCCGGATGGCAAGCAAATCGCGTTCGTCTCGGACCGCAGCGGGCGGGAAGAGATCTGGGCGGCGCCGGCGGATGGCTCGGCCGAGCCGCGCAAGCTCACCAGTCTGGATGTGCTGAAGTCGTCGCTGGCCTGGTCGCCCGACTCCAAGGAGCTGGTCTTCGTGTGCTCCGACAATACCCTGCGTAAGCACTCGCTCGACGGGAAACAGACCAGCGAGCTGACATCTTCCAAGTACGGCCCCATCCTTGGCGCGGTGTGGTCGCCCGACGGGAGGTGGGTGGCCTACTCCAAGCCGGATCGCTCCCGCACCAACGATATCTACCTGGCGCCCTCGGCCGGCGGCCAGGAAAGGAAGGTGACCTTTGAGTCCTACAGCGAGTTCGCCCCTCGATTCACGCCGGACGGGCGGAAGCTGTACTTCCTCCGCCGGGAGGATGCCTCGTTCGGATCGTCGTCCACGCAGATCTACTCGGTGGCGCTGGAACGGCAGGGACGGGATCCGGACGATCCGGAGGAACGGCCCGAACCGCCGGAGCCGAGGCCGGAACGGCCGGAGCGGCCCGCCGCCAGCCAGCCGGTCAAGGAGATTCAGATCGACTGGGCGGGACTGAAGCGGCGCACCCGGCAAGTCACGCGCATGCCGCACGAGGTGAGCACCTACGCCATCGCTCCCGACAACCGGACCATCGTCTTTGCGGTGGAAGAGCCCGCGGGCACGCGTAGCGCGCCGGTCATCTACTCGATCCAAGAAGACGGAAAGCGGCTGACGCGGGTGACGGCCAGCGCCCCGTCGGCGGGCGAGGAAGAAAGTCCGGCGCCGCCGCGTTTTGGATTCTTCGGCCAAGGGGCGGTTCATAGCTTCCACTTCTCCCGCGATGGGCGCACGCTGTACTTCCAGGAGGGGAAGAGCCTGTTCTCGGTTCCGATGCCGGCCGCCGGGCCGGGCGCCGGTCCGGCCGCGGCGGGGGCGCGCGGGGCGGAGGGGTCGCGCCGCCGGCTCCAGTTCACCGCAAAGGTGCGGATCGACAAGCCGGCCGAGTGGGCGCAGATGTTCGACGACGCCTGGCGCACCATGAAGTACCGCTTCTACGACCCCAAGATGCACGGCTACGACTGGGACGCCATGCACGCCAAGTATCAGCCGCTGGTCGAGCACGTGGGCGACCGCCAGGAACTGCTGAACGTGGTCAACGAGATGATCGGCGAGCTGAATGCTTCACACACCGGCGCGGCGCCGCCACCCGGGCCTCGAGGCGAGGGCGCGGTCTCCACGGTCCATCTGGGGATGGAGTTGGAGCCCGACGAATCGGCCCGGCGCTATCGGGTAACGCATGTTTATGAGAGCGGACCCGCCGACAAGGACTGGGTCAAGGTCAAGACGGGCGACTACCTGATCGCCATCGACGGCCAGCCGGTGATGGCGGGAGACAACTACTGGAAGCTGCTCAACAACCAGCGGCTGAACCGCAGGGTTACGGTCAGTCTCAACGACAAGCCTTCGGAGGAAGGCGCCTGGAAAGCCCGTATCGAGCCGGCCACCACGGCGGCCTACAGCCAGCTCCGCTACGAGCGCTGGACCAGGCAGCGCCGCGAGATGGTCGACAAGCTCTCCGGGGGCCGGGTAGGCTATCTGCACATTCAGGCCATGAATCCGCCCTCGCTGCGCAAGTTCGAAAAGGAGATTCGCGAGTTTCGCGACAAGGAGGCGCTGGTCATCGACCAGCGCTGGAACGGCGGCGGCAACATCGAGCAGCAGTTGCTGGCCATCCTGGTGCAGCGGCAGTATCAGGTCTGGCAGCCTCGCGGAACCGAGCAGAGCGGCCGTCCGTTCGCCGGATTCTTCGGGCCCAAAGTGGTGCTGCAAAACTGGCGGTCCGCTTCCAACGCCGAGATGTTTCCGGCGGGCTTCAAGGCCCTGGGATTGGGCAAGACCATCGGCACGCCCACGGTGGGCGCGGTGATCGGGACCGGCAGCTACTCGCTGATCGACGGGTCGACGGTGCGGACCCCGGGAGTCGGCGTCTTCCTGGCGGACTCCAAGCGCACCAACATGGAGAATTACGGCGTGCGCCCGGACATCCTGGTGGAGAACACGGCTGAGGACAACCTGGCGGGGCGGGACCGGCAGGTGGAAGTGGCGGTGCAGGAATTGCTGAAGGGGTTGAATGGGAAGGGAGCGGCGGTGTCGGGGAATTAAGACGGAAAAAAGGCAAAAGGCAAAAGGCAAGAATCAAAAGGCAAAAGGAATAAGGAAGAACAACATTTAATTACTGGGTTTGGCCAGCCAGATGCTGCCGGTGAGCTCGCCCATGCCGAGGACGATGCGGTTGGCGCCGACGAACATGTCGATGGCGTTGAGGGGGACCAGGGCGGGAGAGCGGCGCGCGGTGTGCATGTGGTGCACCGCGAAGGGGTCGCGGTCCGGTTGGCCGGTGGTCGAGTGGACGCGCTGGGCCCAGATGCAGCGCCAAGCGTCGCGGTCGGAGGTGAAGTAGACCAGCTTTCCGTCCGGGGAAAACTGCGGGGCCGTCTCCCAATGCTCTCCGCCGGTAAGAGCCACCCACTCACCCGGCGGCGTGGCCGAGCGGG
>JACOSH010000529.1 GCA_016178945.1 Acidobacteriota bacterium | reverse complement strand
GGGGTGGAACAGGAGTGTTTCAGAGAGGAATCCGAATCGGGAGAGGTCCAAACGCTCTAGCAGTCAAAATTTCGACGTGGTACAATCATGCTGTATTTGATAGCACTTATGGGTGAATGGCAGCACCAGTACCGTCAAAATTTTGGCGCGGGCACGGCCGGGCCTTGGCCGCCAGCCTTCCCGAGTAAGTTATCGGCCACCTAGCCGGGAAGCTTTATGCGCAAGGCCACTGAGCCCACTACCGCCAGCTTTCTGACGCCCCTGGTCCACCCGGCCACCCTGATGCGGGGCTCCGTGCTGTTGGTGATCGTGGCGCGCGGCCAGGCCGACCAGCACCGCGCCGAGCTGGGCGCCCTAGGGCTGCGTGTGGACATCTGCCGCTCGGTCTCCGGAGCGATCCAGAAGCTGGCCAATCGCAGCTATGACAGCGTGGTGATCGACTGGCGGACGCTGGAGGTGGAGCACCTGGGGGGCGACTGGCGCCCGAGCTGGCAGCGGCTCGTCGAAGCCAGCCGGACCGCGCAGCCCGAGCCCGTGGGGCTGGTCGTGCTGTGGGTTTCAGCGGCCCACCCCACCGTGGAGATGGAGGCCGCCGGAGCGATCAGCGTCGACTACTGCGTGTCGGCCGGGCCGGAACGCCTGGCCGCGGCGATCCGGCAGGCCATCGAGCGGGACCCACGTCCCCGCCCGGGCGACGCCACCATCGAAGCGTCCCTGATCGGCCAGTCCGCGGCCATCCGTGGCGTCATCGAACAGGTGCGGCTGGTGGCGCCGAAAGACACCACCGTTCTGATCACGGGCGAAACCGGGACCGGCAAGGAGCGGGTCTCGCGCGCCATCCACCTGCTGAGCGGGCGCCGCAACCGGGAGATGGTTCCGGTGAATTGCGGCGGCATCCCGGCCACGCTGCTGGAAGACGAGTTCTTCGGCCACGTCAAGGGCGCCTTTACCGACGCCCGCACCGCGCGGGTGGGCCGCTTCGAGCAGGCCCACGGCAGCACCCTGTTCCTGGACGAGATCGGCGACCTGCCGCTGGAGCTGCAGCCCAAGCTGCTGCGGGCGTTGCAGGAGCGGGAGATCCATCGGGTCGGCGGGGTGGAGGCGATTCAATTCGACACCCGGGTGATCGCCGCCACCAACCTCGACCTGTGGAGGCGCGTGGAAGGCGGCCTCTTCCGCGAGGACCTCTACTACCGGGTGAACGTGTACCCCATCCATGTGCCGCCGCTGCGGGAGCGGCGGGAAGACATTCCCGTGTTCATCGGCCATTTTCTGGAGCGGCTTTGCCGCCGCGACCGGCTGCCTCCCAAGAAGCTGACGCCGGAGGCCGAGCGGGAACTCACCTTGCGGCCCTGGAAGGGGAACATCCGGGAGCTGGAAAACGCCGTCGAGATGGCTGTGATCCGCTCCCAGGACCGGGAGCTGATCGCCTCGGCGGACTTTCCCAAGCCCCGCCAGACACCCGCCGCCGCCCTGCGCGAGGGAGCGAACCTGAAGACCCTGGTCGCCGATTTCGAGCGGGAGCTCATCCAGCAGGCCTTGGAGGCGGCTCGCGGCAACAAGAACAAAGCCGCGCAGATTCTAGGACTTAAACGCACAACCCTGATCGAGAAGATGAGGCGAATGGAGTAGCGCGGCAACACGCGGCAACCGGTGGCTTGCTTTTCACCGCGCCAGTCTGGTACATTGCATCACCACCAGCAGCGGGAGTTCGCTCATGCCCGTGAAGAAGAAAGCGGCCAAAGCAGCCGCTTCGCGACGAGTCGCCAAGGCCCCCCCGAAGGCTCGGGCTGAGCCGCGCAATGGCAAGAATCCCACGGCGGCGGCGTCCGCCGACAAAGGCCCCGCCAAGCCGCCGCCGGAGTCGCGCAATCAGTACAACGCCTTTGAGCGGGCCATCCAATTGTTCCGCAAACAGCAGTTCGCACAGGCGCGCGAGTGGTTTCTGAAGGCCCAGGAGGGTCCGGCCAAGGAGATCAAGGCCAATGCCGAGCTGCATGTGCGGATGTGCGACCGGCGCCTGCAATCCGCGCCGCCGGCGCCCCGTTCGCTGGAAGAGCACTACACCTACGGCGTCGCGCTGCTCAACTCGCGACAGGCGGACCAGGCGCGGCGGTATCTGGAGGCTGCTCTGCGCCTGGATCCACGCGCCGAGCACGTCCACTATGCGCTGGGCGTGTGCCTGGCGTTGAGCGGCGACCTGCAGGGAGCGTATGATAGTTTGAAGCGTGCCATCGAACTACAACCCCGCAACCGCGTGGCTGCCCGTCACGATCCCGACCTGGAGGAGTTCGCGCAGCGGCCCCCGCTCCAGCGCCTGCTGTACCCGGACAGCGCTTAGCGGCGGGCGGGCCAGGGGCCTGCCCCAGCTATGATGTCCGAAGACAAGCCGCTTCGGATCGTGGCGATCGGCGGCGGAACCGGGTTGTCGGCCCTCCTGCACGGCCTCAAGCGATACACGCGCCCGGGGCCGCCGGAAGCGCCCGACCGGCCGCTGGTCGACATCACGGCGGTCGTCACGGTGACCGACGACGGCGGCAGCTCCGGCCGCCTGCGGCGCGACTTCGAAGTGCTGCCTCCCGGCGACATCCGCAACTGCATGGTGGCGCTGTCGGAAGACGAAGCGCTGCTGGCCCGCCTGTTCCAGTACCGTTTTCAGAGCGGGCGCGGCCTGAAAGGCCACAGTTTCGGCAACCTGTTCCTGACCGCCATGAGCCACATCACCGGCGATTTCCACGAAGCCGTGAAGATCTCCTCCGAAGTGCTGCGCATCGCCGGATCGATCTACCCGGCCACCGCATCGAACGTGGCGCTGGAGGCGGTGCTCGAAGACGGCACGCTGGTGGCGGGCGAGTCGCGCATCAGCCGCAGCAAGCGGCCCATCGATCGCATCCGTCTGCGTCCGCGCCGCTGCAAGCCGCTGAAAGAAACGCTGGCGGCCATCGCGGCGGCCGATCTGATCACGCTGGGTCCGGGCTCACTCTTCACCAGCGTGATTCCCAATTTGCTGGTGGACGGCGTGCCGGACGCGATCCACCGCTCGCAAGCGGTGAAGGCCTACTTCGTGAACCTGATGTGGCAGCCCGGCGAGACCATGCAGTACCGGGCCTCGGACCATGTGCGGGCGCTGTACCGCCATTCCGTGCCGGATCTGGTGGACTACGCGGTGGTCAACATCCGCAACGTGCGCCGGTCT
The DNA here is from genome assembly GCA_016178945.1 of Acidobacteriota bacterium. Taxonomy (GTDB): domain Bacteria; phylum Acidobacteriota; class Terriglobia; order Bryobacterales; family Bryobacteraceae; genus JACOSH01. The sequence continues at coordinate 6,888 of JACOSH010000529.1, read as the reverse complement.
CTGCAGAAACAGTACGCCCGGCAGCACGCCCGGCCCGTGGAGCTGGATTTTAACGAACTGAACGACATGGGGCTGGAAGTGGTGGCGGGAAATCTGTTGCAGGAATCCGAGAAGGTGCGGCACAACCCGGAGGCCGTGGCGTCGGTGGCGGTGCAGTTGGCCCGCGAAGGACGCTTGCGGAGGGAACTGGCCGCCCACGAGGCGGAGAAGTCGATATGGAAACGCCGATAACGGTGGTGGTGCTGGCAGCGGGCTTGGGCACGCGGATGAAATCGAAGCGGGCCAAGGTGCTGCACCGCGCCGGAGGGCAGACGCTGGTGGAGCACGTGGTGGATACCGCGCTGGAGCTGACCGCTGCGGAACGGGTGTTCGTGGTGGTGGGGCATCAGGCCGATCAGGTGCGCCAGGCCCTGGACGGGCGCGGCGCGGGCTTCATCGAGCAGATCGAGCAGAAAGGGACCGGGCACGCGCTCCTGGTGGGCCGCGAGGCGCTGGCGCCGCTGGAAGGCTTTCTGGTGGTTCTCTACGGCGACTGCCCATTGATATCGGCGGCCACGCTGCGCCGCCTGATCGACGAGCAGGCGGCCTCGGGCGCCGCGGCCACGGTCATCACGACGCTGCTCGACGATCCGACCGGCTACGGGCGGATGATTCTGGACTCCGAGCGCAACGTGACCGCGATCGTGGAGCAGAAGGCGGCCAGCCCCGATCAGCTCGCGGTTCGCGAGATCAATTCCGGGATGTACTGCTTCCGCGCCGAGCTGCTCTGGCGGCACATCGGCCAGATCCGGCCCGACAATCCCGCGCGCGAGTACTACCTGACCGACGTCGTGGGATTGCTGCACCGGGCCGGTCACACGGTGCGCGCGATGCGCGTGGACAACGCGGCCGAGGTGCTGGGGATCAACAACCGGATCGAGCTGGCCGGGGCGGACCGGGTGCTGCGCGATCGCAAGGTACGGGAGTTGATGCTGGAGGGCGTCACCATCGAGAAGCCGGAGACGGTGACCATCGACGCGCGCGTGCGGATCGGGCCGGATACGGTGATCGAGGCGTTCGCGCAGATTCTGGGCGGCACGCGCATTGGGGAGGGCTGCCGCGTGGGCGCCTGCTCGATCGTCCAGGACTCGGACCTGGCCGGCGGCGTGGAGGTGCTCCCGTTCAGCATGATCGGCGCGTCGCGCATCGAAGCGGGCGCGCGGATCGGACCGTACGCGCGGCTGCGCATGGGCAACCATGTGGAGGCCGGCGCGCACATCGGCAACTTCGTGGAGCTGAAGAAGACCCACTTTGGCGCCGGCTCGAAGGCCATGCACCTGGCCTACCTGGGCGACGCGGAGATCGGCCGGGGGGTCAACGTGGGGGCGGGAACGATCACCTGCAACTACGATGGGCGCAAGAAGCACCAGACCACCGTCGGCGACGGCGTCTTCATCGGCAGCAATAACACGCTGGTCGCGCCGGTGGAAATCGGCGAGGGCGGCTATACGGCCGCCGGGTCGGTAATCACGGACAAAGTGCCGCCCGGGGCGCTGGCGCTGGGCCGGGCCCGGCAGGTGAACAAGGAAGGGTGGAAGAAGAAGGGCCGGGAGGGATGATGCTTCTTGCAACCGGCCCCGGAACCAGGCATAATGCCAGTAGGCGAAGAAAAAGCGAATGTATGCCGAGCTCCATGCCCGCTCCGCGTTCAGCTTCCTGGAGGGGGGGTCCGCGCCCGAGGACCTGGTGGCGGCCTGCGCGGAGCTGGAGATTCCCGCCCTGGCGCTGGCCGATCGGGATGGGGTCTATGGCGCGCCGCGCTTACATATGGCGGCCCGCAAGGCCGGCATCCGCGCGCTGATCGGGGCGACGGTCTCTTGCACGGATGGCCAGCGGTACCCGCTGCTGGTGGAGACGCGCGAGGGCTATCAGAATCTGTGCCAGTTGATCACGCGGATGAAGCTGCGCGCCACCAAGGGGGAGGGCGCGGCAACGCCGGAGGAGTTCGCCGAATACGCCGCCGGCCTGGTTTGTTTGCTGCGCGATCCGCGGTCGGCGATGCGGCATGCCTTTCAGGGGCGCGTCTACGCGGAGATCCAGCGGCACTACGACCGCCGGGAGGAAGCCTATAACCAGTACGCGCTGGAGCAGGCGCGGCGGCTGCGGATCCCGGTCGTCGCCACCAACGGCGTGCGTTACGCGACGCCGGCGCAGCGCGAGGTCACCGACGCGCTCACCTGCATCCGCCACAAGACCACGCTGGAAAAGGCAGGCCGGCTGCTGGAGCGGAACGCCGAGCGCCACTTGAAGGGGCCGCGGGAGATGGCGCGGCTGTTCGCCGATCTGCCCGAAACCGTGGCCCGCACGCGCGAGGTCGCGGACCGGCTCCAGTTCACGCTGGCCGATCTGGGCTACGAGTTCCCGCGCTATCCGGTCGAGCCGGGGGAAACGATGGCGTCCTTTCTGCGCCAGCGCACCGAGGAAGGCGCGCGCCGCCGTTACCAGCCCTATCACGAGCGGGCGCGGCGGCAGATCGAGCGGGAGCTGGCGCTGATCGAAAAACTCAACCTGGCCGGCTATTTCCTGATCGTGTGGGATATCGTCAATTTCTGCCGCGACCAGGGCATCCTGGCGCAGGGGCGGGGGTCGGCGGCCAACAGCGCGGTCTGTTACTCGCTGGGCATCACGGCGGTGGATCCGGTGGGCATGGAGCTGCTGTTTGAGCGCTTCCTGTCCGAGGAGCGCGGCGAGTGGCCGGACATCGATCTGGACCTGCCCTCCGGCGAGCAGCGCGAGCGGGTGATCCAGCACGTTTACACACGCTACGGAAAGCACGGCGCGGCCATGACCGCCAACGTCATCACCTATCGCGGCCGGTCCGCCGCCCGCGAGATGGGCAAGGTGCTGGGCTTCGACGAGACGGCGTGCGGGAAACTGGCGGGACTCATCGCGCACTGGGAATGGAAAGATCCGAACGAGACGCCCCGGGATCAGTTCGCGCAGGCCGGCCTGGATATCGACCAGCCGCGCATCCGCAAGTTCTACGAGCTGTATCTGGCGGTGCAGGATCTGCCCCGCCATTTGGGGCAGCATTCCGGCGGCATGGTGATCTGCCAGGGGCAACTGGACGCGGTCGTGCCGCTGGAGCCGGCCACCATGCCGGGGCGGGTGGTGGTGCAGTGGGACAAGGAGGACTGCGCCGACCTGGGGATCATCAAAGTGGACCTGCTGGGGCTGGGGATGATGGCGGTGCTGGAAGACACGCTGGAGCTGGTGCGCGGGGCCTACGGCGAGGAAGTCGACCTGGCGCACCTGCCACAGGACGACCGCCGGGTCTACGCCGCGCTGCAATCGGCCGACACCATCGGGATGTTCCAGGTGGAGAGCCGCGCGCAGATGGCTACGCTGCCGCGCCTGAAGCCGGAGTGTTTTTACGACCTGGTGGTGGAGGTGGCGCTGATTCGTCCCGGGCCGATCGTGGGCAAGATGGTGCATCCGTACCTGCGGCGGCGGCAGGGCAGGGAAGCGCCGGAGTGCCTGCACCCGTCGCTGGAGCCGGTGCTGCGGCGCACGCTGGGAGTGCCGCTGTTTCAGGAGCAATTGCTGCGCATGGCCATGATCGCCGCCGGGTTCACGGGAGGCGAGGCCGAGGAACTGCGCCGCGCCATGGGGTTCAAGCGCTCGGAGAAGCGCATGCGGGAGATCGAAGTGAAGCTGCGCCGGGGCATGGAGCATAACGGGATCGGGGGCGCGGCGCGGGACGCGATCGTGCAGTCGATCACCTCCTTTGCGCTGTACGGATTTCCCGAGTCGCACGCGGCCAGCTTCGCGCTGCTGGCCTACGCCAGCGCGTACCTGAAGGTGCACTATCCGGCCGCGTTCACCGCCGCGCTGCTGAACAACCAGCCCATGGGGTTCTACCATCCGGCGACGATCGTGAAGGACGCGCAGCGGCGCGGCGTGCGGGTGCTGCCGGTGGATGCGACCTGCTCGGAGTGGTTGTGCACGGTGGAGCCGGGCGCCGGGACGGTGTTCCGCCTGGGCCTGTGCTACGTGCGCGGATTGCGCGAAGAGGCGGGACGGGCGATCGTGGCGCGGCGGCCGTTCGCTTCGATCGACGATCTCACGCGCCGCGTGCCCGAGCTACGGAAAGACGAGCTGCGGCAACTGGCGGCGGTGGGAGCGCTGAATCCGCTGGAGCAAACGCACCGCCGCGATGCGCTGTGGGAGGTCGAGCGCGCCGCCCGCCCGGCGGGGCCGCTGCTGGAGCAGGTTACCGCGCCGCCGGCCCCCGTGCTGCCGCCCATGACGGGCCGGGAGCGCCTGGCGGCCGACTTCCGCGGCGTTGGGCTCACCGTGGGCCGCCATCCCATGGCGCATCGCCGCGCCCAGCTCCCGGGCGGAGTATTGCGAGCGGCGGACCTGCGCCAGGTTCCCACCAACCGCTGGGTGCGAGTGGCCGGGTGCGTGATCGTGCGGCAGCGTCCGGGCACCGCCAAGGGTTTCGTCTTCCTGAGCCTGGAGGACGAAACCGGCATCGCCAACATCATCGTGGAGCCGGCCACGTTCGAGCGCCATCGCGCGGCGCTGACCGGCGAGCCGTTTCTGTTGATCGACGGCGTGCTGCAGAATCAGGATGGCGTGGTCTCGGTGAAGGCGCGCCGGGTGCGTCCGCTGGAGTGGGGGGCCGCGGCGAGCTCGCACGATTTCCACTAGCGCGGCCGCCACCATCGGGCCGCCAGCTCCGCCGCCAGCAGCCCGCCCACCAGCGCCCGCCGGTAGAGGGCGGCCTCTCCCGGAGGCGCGGCCAGCGCCGCCGCCATCACCAGGTAGGTGACCGGGTTGTAGAGCAGGATCAGCCGCCAGGCCTCCACACCCGCGATCAGCTTCCCTTCCCGCACCACGTAGATGCGGCGCCGCACGTCCTCCTCGCGCAAGCCGAACCGTACGCCGGCTCCCGAACGGTAGGACCTCCAGTCGAAGACCCGCTCCAGGTCCAGCCGCTCGAAACCTGTTTTTAGCGCACGGGACAGGCGCCCTTCTCCGTCGTAAATCACCGGCCAGCGCGCGCGCGGCCATTGCACAAACACCAGCATCGCCGCCTGCATGGAGTAGAAGAACATCGTGAAGGTCGAGCCGGTGAACAGCAGCAGCGCGGACTGGAACAGCAGGCTCAAGTAGATCGCGCCCGGCCCGAGGCGCCGGATCAGCAGCCCGGCGGAAAGCAGCAGCTCCACGGCGATCGTCGTCCAGCACATCGCCTTGGCCAGCAGCAGCGGCGGCAGCGCCCGCGCCGCGGCGATGTACAGCCCGTTCTTCACCCGCGCCGTCGCCCAATACTCGAAGAACAGCCCGGACTGCCAGTCCGCATCCAGCAGCTTGTTCAGCCCAGCGCTGAAATAGACGAGGGCGACTTGGCAGCGAAGCAGCCAGGGACGCGAGCCCCGCGTATGCAAGCCGGCCAGCACCAACATCAGTCCGCAAAAAGTCTTGTTGTTCCCGTAGTAGATCTTCGAGGCCAGTACCCCCATCAGCATCGCGCCGCCCAAGACCAGGCACGACAGCCGCACGGAGCGATTGAACAGCAGCGCCAGCGCCGAGACCACGAACAGCCCTTGCAGCGCGCGCTGGAACACCAGCGGGCTGCCCAGATGGTCCAGGCCGGGGATGAACGGGAGAAAGGGATCCGGCAACAGCCGGACGTGGTTGGTGAGCAGCAGGCACAGCGCGATCAACTTGGCCATCAGGAGCACGGGGACCGGCAACGCCGTTCCTCCGCAGCGGAGAGGATTCCAGCTCACTCGCCGAACCCCCAATTCCACACCTGCTCGGGCTTGCCATTGATGCGGTAGCGCATCACGACCTGGGCATGCTCGCCGCTCCCGTAATTCCTCTCGTATCCCTCGATGATGTCGATGACGTGCTGGGCGGAACGGTTGTCCACGCCCTTCCGCGGCCGGCGGTACCGCCGCCGGATCTCCCCGGCGCTCAGCTCGCGGCCATTCACGGTGACCTCCAGCGCGTACTCGGTCTGCATGTCGAAGGGCGCCCAGCAGAAGTAGCGCGAGGGCACAAATCGCGCATACACGATCATGCCCGCCTGAAACAGCAGCAGCGCGGCGCCCAGCAGCTTTCTCATCGAAGGCCCTTCGACTTCAGGTACCGGATCAGCTCTTCGGGACGATCCGTCTGGATGCCGGTGGCGCCGCGGTCCACGGCGTCCTGCCACTGCCGCTCATTATCGGCCGGGCCCAGCCGGTCGACGTAGATATCCGCGCCGGCCTGCCGGGCGACGGCGATGATGTCGTCCTGGAAGTCGCGCGCGTCGAAGGCGATCACCTTGGGGTGCAGCGTTTCCACCAGCATCCGGGCGTGGGCCGCGCTGCCGGCTTCGGGCATCCCTCGCAGCCTGGGCTCGATCCCAGCCACCTCCTTTAGGTACTGAGGAGGGGCATAGATGACGGCATGGTCCTGCATGCCGGATCGCACCAGGGCATCCACGACGTCGCGGGCGGCGGCCTGCTTGACGTCCACGTAGACCCCGATCTTCCCGCGGAACAGATCCAGGGCTTCCTCGAAAGTGGGCACGCGCGCCCCGCCTCGCGTTTCGAGAGCGCGGACCTGGCTGAAAGTCATCTCCCGGATGGCGCCCTTGCCGTTGGTCATCCGGTCGGCGGTGGAGTCGTGCATCAGGACCAGCTTGCCGTCCGCGGTGGTGCGGACGTCGACCTCGATGTAGTCGCATTCCAGCCGGATCGCCTCCTGAAAGGCGGGCAAGGTGTTCTCGGGATTCCGGAGGTGCTCGCCGCGATGGGCAATCACCACGATCTTTCGCCCGGCGGCGGGAGCGGCCGCTGCGCCCAGCGCGGTCAGAGAGAATGTGCGTCGCGTCACAACGCTATTATAGTG
>JACOSH010000528.1 GCA_016178945.1 Acidobacteriota bacterium | reverse complement strand
GCCGATGTGGTCTTCATCCACGGCCTCGGCGGCGATGCCTTCGCGACGTGGCGTCATGGCGATGACGACTCGACCTCGTCGCCCCACTGGCTCGGCCAGGAATTTCCCGATGTGGGTGTGTGGTCGCTCGGCTACGCCGCCAGCCCCACGAAATGGACCCGCTTCCTGGGTTGGTTCTCCGGGCGCCGTCGGGACGCCGGTCACGGAATGGCGCTGCCGGAGCGCGGCAAACAATTGCTCGGCCAAATGGTGAAAAAAGGTCTGGGACAACGTCCGCTCTTCTTCATCTGCCATAGCTTGGGCGGCCTGGTAACGAAGCAGGTTCTCCGAAAGTCCGCGGACGCCGCTGAAGCGGAGCCGAAGAGCGTTTTTGCCAGCACCCGTGCCGTCCTATTCCTTGCCACGCCTCATTCCGGAGCCGGCCTCGCCTCTCTGGCGTACTCCTTCCGGACCGTCTTCGGAGCCACAGTCACAATCCAGGGCCTGCGTGCCCACGACGCTTATCTGGGAGATCTCTTCCAGTGGTACGTCAACCACGCGGGCGGCGTCCCAATCGAAACTGCCTGCTACTATGAGGCACGCCCTTACCTGGGCGTGACCATTGTCAATCCGGCCTCTGCCCGCGCGGGCGTAGGTGCGCACCCCGTCCCACTCGATGAAGACCACTTGTCGATTGCCAAGCCGCGCAAGCCTGACGATCCGGTCTGCGACGCCGCGCGCAACCTGCTTCGCAATTCCGTCCTCGCTCCTCGGCCAACGCCGCTCGCTGCCCAAACGCCGGGGACGAGGGCCGCCGGCCTCATCCCGCGCGAACTGCCTCCGGCCGCCGAGGAGTTCTTCGGACGCCCGGCCGAGTTGGAGCGCCTCACCGCGCGGCTGCGATCCAACGAGAACACCGCAGTCGTCGGGCCGGCGGGAATCGGAAAGACCGCCCTGGCATCCAAGGCTCTCCTGGCGGTCGTGGGCGACACCCCGGCCGCGCTTGCCGCCGGCCCGTTTCCCGGCGGCGTCGTGTACCTCGACCTCTACACCTTCCATGGCGAGGCGGAGGCGGCGTGGAACACGCTGGCCAACAAGCTGGCCGGGGCCGGGTTCCTGGAGCGTTCGCCCGCCCGGGACCGCGCAACCGACGCCTGCCGCGCCCGTCGCCTCCTGGTTGTCATCGAGGGCGGCGAAGAGGCCGACGGCGAGGACGGGCGCGCCAGTATCGCCGAGCTCCTCAGTGTTCTGTCGCCGCGGAATCGCTTCCTGCTGCTGACCCGTCTCAACACTCAAGCCGCCGAAGTGGAGAGCGTGGAGTTGCGGGAAGCCCTGGACCCCACGAACGCGGCGCGCCTGTTCGACTCACTCACCAAGGGCCGGTTAACCGCTGCCGTGCGCGACCGCGCACTGGAGTTGCTCGAAGGCCATCCGCTCGCACTTACCTGGGCCGGCAATCTCCTGGCGCGCGACGACGATGACCCCGAACGGCTGGTCAGTGACTGGGCGGCCGAACGCCTTCCCAAGCTCAGGGATCCCAGGCAAGCCGCCCACACGCTCGAATGGCTCTTCAACCGCAGCGTACGGGGACTGGACGACGCCGCACGGGAGGCGCTGGCGGCAGCGGCTCTGTTGGCCCACTCGCCCTTTCCGCTCTCGGCGATCGGTGCGGCCTTGCGTGGCTCCCGCCAGCCCGGCGAGGAGGCCGGGCGCGCCGCCCTCAAGTCCCTGGTCCAACGCAGCCTGCTGCGGCGGTCGGAGGAGCCGGATCACTGGCAGTTCACCCATGTGCTCGGCTACCGCTTTGCCCGGAAGGAGACCGGTTCCGACCCCGCGATCCGGATGCGCTTGGGGCTCTGGCTCGACGGGCATCTGGCGGCGGCGCTGGCAGTCAACGCACCCGGTGACGGGCCGCTGTCCATGACCCGAGCGCTGGAACATCTCGACGCTTTGTTGCGCGCGGACGACGACCAGAGTCTTTGGATCCCGCTTGCGAACTCCGCACTCTACGATGTAACGGACCGCCTGACTGACCTGGGCCGGCTGACCCTGGTGAAACTCGCCTTGGGCGCGGTTGCGAGCTGGCTGGAGCGGTTCCCGGTCGGCAAGGCGCAAGAGCCCGATTGGCTTCGTGAGCGTTCCGTACTGAACATCCGCCAAGGCGACGTGCTGAGGACCAAGGCGATCTGGCCGGGGCGCTGGCGGCCTACGGCAAGTCGCTGGAGGTGATGCGACGGCTGGCCGAGGCGGATGCGTCCAACGCGGGCTGTCAGCGGGACCTGAGCGTTAGCCAGGGGAAGATGGGCGACGTGCTGAGGGACCAAGGCGATCTGGCCGGGGCGCTGGCGGCCTACGGCAAGTCGCTGGAGGTGATTCGACGGCTGGCCGAGGCCGACCCGTCCAACGCGGGTTGGCAGCTGGAACTGAGCGTGAGCCAGGAGAAGATGGGCGACGTGCTGAGGGAGCAAGGCGATCTGGGGGGGGCGCTGGCGGCCTACGGCAAGTCGCTGGAGTTGAGGCGACGGCTGGCAGAGGCCGATCCGTCCAACGCGGGTTGGCAGCGGGACCTGTCACTCATCCTCATGCGGATGGCTGAATCCCACGGGCGGCACGGTGACCGCACTCAGGCTCTGCGGCTCGCGGAAGAAAGCCTCGTGATCGCCGAACGTTTGGCCGCGCACGATCGCAGCAACGCGATTTGGCAGAACGATGTGGCGGTTAGCCGCGCTCTTGTTGCCCGGCTGCGGGGTTGAGCGCCTCATGACCGCGCCGTGGCCGAGCACGCATGCCCGGACTGATGGCGCAGCCATTCCGCGCACTACCGAACCCAGCTTGTTGGAGGTCCCGCACCATTAGCAGCCTTTGGCTGGTGTTCTCGGAATGTACAAGAATCTGCACGTCACGCGAGATGTGCTCGATAATCGAATGCACGACATCATGTCCCGACAGATGAGCGTCGGACGCCGCGGCCCGGCGCAACTGCAAGTCGAAGTCCGTGTAGTCGATCCCGTGCTGCTTGAGGATGCCATTGCGGAATACAGTTCTGGCGCGATGCGCGCCTGCAGACACTGGGATGGGATTAGCGATGAGGTTTGGATCGTGAAACAGTTAACCGAAATCTCCTTTGGCGACGACCGGATCATCCTGGAGAGCCACCTGGTCAAGTCGGCCATCCTGCCTGGCAGTTGCGCATTCGCGCTATCTGCGCTATGATGACGCCATCATGATGTCGCGCACCCAGATCACCCTCGATCCTGAGATCCAGCGCCGGGCTCGCCGGCGGGCCGGCGATTTGGGTATATCTCTCGCTGAATACGTGCGCCGTCTCGTGGCACGCGACCTGGGTAGCGTTCAGACGGTGGCGGACCCGGCCGCCGTCTTCGATCTCGGCAGTTCGGGCGGCTCGGACATCGCAAAGGACAAGGATGCGATGATCGCCGCGGCGCTTGCCTCCACGCCCAAGAGAGTCCGCCGCAATAAGCTCCCCTCGTCATGAGTCTTTTTGTGGACACATCCATTTGGTACGCCGCGGCGGACCTTTCCGATGCCAGTAACGTGCGCGCAAAAACCGTCCTTGCGGCAGGCGAGACGCTGGTTACCACCGATCATGTGCTCGTCGAAACCTGGACGCTGCTCCGGCGCCGGATCCGCCGCCACGCTGCCGAACGGTTCTGGGAAGGACTGCGCGGCGGTGTCGCGGCCATTGAGCCAGTCGGCGCGGCGGACCTGGAAGCCGCTTGGCAAATTGGAGTGTCCTACGATGACCAGGATTTCTCCCTTGTCGATCGAACCAGCTTCGCCGTCATGCGCCGCCTCGGCATCGAGCGTGCCGCTTCTCTCGACGCCCACTTTGCGGTTTTTCGGTTCGGCCCCAACCGCCGCCGGGCTTTCACCATCGTTCGCTGAAGCCGTCTCGGCCATTCTGCCTCCTGGCTCCTGACTTCCTCGACGTCCCCCTACCTTCGGTAGCTGGCCGTCAAATTGTCCCCGCTCTGCGGTATCTGTCCCGCCAGGAAGGTCACCGAGTTCCCGCCGACCGTGTAGTCGATCCCCTGCCGCTTCAGGATGCCGTTGCGGAATACCATCAGGCTGGAGACCGGATTGGGCGCGGCCGCCAGCGTGAACGCCGCATTCACGCCGTTGACCGCCCCGAGGGGAGTCTCCTGGTCGGCGAAGATCGGCGTGACCACGCCTCCCAGCGTGCGGTAGTAGGCCGTCAGGATATCGCCGGTCTGCGGCGTGGAGGCGGCGTAAAAAGTCGCCAGGTTGGACGACAGCGTGAAGTCCACCAGCAGCTTTTGCAGCACCCCGTTCCGGTAGAGCGCCAGGCTGGTGGCCTGGTTTGGCGCATTGACCAGCGTGAAGACCGCGTTGACGCCGTTGGCGGCGCCGGTGGGCGTCTCGGCGTCCGCGAACAGCGGCGCGCTGCCGCCGCCGCAGGCGCCCGAGGTGCCGTCCACCCGCACGCAGTCGCTGGAGGCGCCCAGCGCCGATTCGATCTCGCCGCTCGAGCTGACCACCGCGGCGCGCGAGTTGACGAATCCGGAACCGCGCACCGGCCGGGACGCCAGGTCCTGCACCAGCCCGATCACGTCGCTCTCCTGCACCTGGGTGGCGGCGCCGCCGAACAGCGGGTCGCCCGTCCGCACGTCCTTGAGCTGGAGCGGCGCGTTGGACGGAGGAACCTGCCAGAACTCGGTGAACTGAATCTTGCCGTCGCTGTTGTAGGTCACCGTGTACCGGGCGGCCGGGACGGCGTTGGTGGTGGGCGTCAACTGCACCCACAGGTTGCCGTCGATGATGCGCACCACGCGGGATTGCTGCGGGATGGCGATGCCGCCGCTGCTGAAGGTGGTCCAGACAATGCGCGCCAGCCCGTTGAAACGCGTGCCGTCGGCCTTGAACAGCACGTCCTGGATGGTCGAGAGAGGTGGGACGCCGCCCGCCGTCATCCCCAGCAGAATCGCCACCGCCGCCATACGACCCAACATTCTCTTTCCTCCGCCCACATTCTACACACGCGCCCCTCGGGCGGCCCCGCCGCGCTTGGCCGCGGCTCGCCGGTAAGTTACACTACGGATTAGCTTTGACCCCACGTCAAGATTCTCCGGAAAGGCTGTGAACGAAAAATGAACTCCTCCAACAGAAGGCGGTTTCTTCAAGCGGGCGCGGTTGCGGCCGCCGCGGCGGGCGCGGCCCAGGCCAAGTCCGGTCCCGTCAAGAAAGTGCATCGCAAAGGCCCGAAACCCAAGTCCACGCCGCTGTTCAACGGCGCCGTCTCCTACGGCAATCTGCTGTTCATCGTCGGCAAGGGCGCGCACTTCGAGGGTGACATCAAGGCCCACACCAAGCACGTGCTGGACGAGGTCCAGAAGGAGTTGGAGAACGCCGGCTCGTCCATGGACAAAGTCCTTAAGTGCAACGTGTATCTCAACGACCTCAAGGACTACAAGGAGATGAACGAAGCCTTCCGAGGCCGCTTCGGCGAAGAGCCGCCCGTCCGCACCACCATCGCCGCCGCCGGCGGCATCCCGGGCAACTCGCTGGTCGAGATCGACGTGATCGCGTATATCTAGCCGGGGCGGCGGCTTTTCTCAAACTCCCAGGCCGTAGCGACGATCTCGCGCAGATCCTCGTAGCGCGGCTTCCAGCCCAGCGCGCGCCGCAGCTTGTCGCTGCAGGCCACCAGCACCGGCGGATCGCCCTCGCGCCGAGGCCCCACGCGGACGGGCACGGCGCGTCCGGTCACTTCTTCCACCGCGCGGATCACCTCGCGCACGGAATGGCCGCGCCCGGTCCCCACGTTGAAGGCGTCCGAGGCCGACCCGGCCAGCAGCGCCTCCAGCGCCAGGACGTGCGCCTCGGCCAGGTCGGCCACATGCACGTAGTCGCGGATGCAGGTGCCGTCGGGCGTGTCGTAGTCCGTGCCGAACAGGGTGATCGGCTGGCCCGTCAGCACCGCGCGCAGCAGCAGCGGGATCAGGTGGGTCTCCGGGTCGTGCTCTTCGCCCAGCCCGCTCGCCGGGTCCGCGCCGGAGGCGTTGAAGTAGCGCAGCGCGATGCTGCGCAACTGGTGGATGCCGTCGAACCAACCCAGAATCCGCTCCACCATCACCTTGGATTCTCCGTAAGGACTGACCGGCGCGTGCGGCATCTGCTCGGTCACCGGGGACGTCTCGGGCGTGCCATACACGGCCGCGGTGGAGGAAAACACCAGGCGGCGGACGCCGGCGCGGGTCATCGCAGACAGCAGCGACAGGCTGCCGCCCAGGTTGTTGGAGAAGTGCAGCTCCGGTTTCACCATCGACTCGCCCACCGCGATGTAGGCGGCGAAGTGAATCACCGCCGAGAAGGGCTTCTCCGCCAGCAGCTTTTCCAGGGCCGGTGTGTCCGCCAGGTTCAGCTCGCGCAGCCGCGCGGCGTCGACGTTGTGGCGATAGCCGCGCGACAGGTCGTCCACCACCGTGACGTCGTATCCGCGCTGCGCCAGCCGGTGAACGGTATGCGATCCGATATAACCGGCGCCGCCGGTGACCAGAATGTTTCGGGAGTGCGTGATGTCCAATAGTTGATTGTAGTAGGATGGCGAGTTCATGCCAACAGGCGCCGAGCTTTTCGTGCGAACGCTGGGCCAACTGGGGATCGGGGAGATCTTCACGCTGGTCGGCGATCATCTCAATGAGGTCCTGGCCGTGGCGGCCCGCGCCGGGATGCGGATCGTCGACCTGCGCCACGAATCCGGCGTCACTCACGCCGCCGACGCCTGGGCGCGCATCACCCGCAAGCCGGCGCTGTCGCTGGTCACCGGCGGGCCGGGCCACACCAACTCGCTGACCGGGATCGCCACCGCGAATCTGGCGGCCAGCCCGTTGATCGCCGTGAGCGGCGGCCGCGCCACCACCGCCGGGGAGCGCGGGGCCTTTCAGGACATCGAGCAGGTGGAGATGGCGCGGCCGGTGTGCAAGTGGGCCGCCCAGCCGCCCAACGCCGCCCAGATCCCGTTCTACCTGGGACGCGCCTACGCCGAGGCCAACTCCGGGCGCAAGGGCGCGGTGCATCTGACCATCCCGGTCGACCTGTTCACCGGCGTCACCGACGCGCCCTCACCGGTCCCCCAGCCGGTTGCCGCTTCCGCCCCGGCGCCCGGATCGAAAGAGATCGGCCAGGCGCTGGCGCTGCTGAAGTCGGCCGCGCGGCCGGTGGTGATCGCCGGCAGCGGGGTCTGGTGGGGCGATGCGTGCCAGGAGCTGCGGCTGTTCCTCGAGAAGACCGGCCTGCCGCTCTATACCATCACCATGGCCCGCGGCGCGGTCAGCGACGAACATCCGCTCTGCCTGGGCTATGCCGATCCGGCGCTCAACCAGGCCATCCACACGGCCTTCCGGGAAGCCGATGTCTTCCTGGTGCTGGGCAAGCGTATCGATTACCGGCTCGCGCTGGGCGGGCCGCGCCTGTTTTCGCCGCAAGCCCGCTTCATCCAGATCGACCTGCACCCGCAGGAGCTGGGCATGAACCGCAAGCTCGAAGTCGCCATCTGCGCCGATGTCAAGGCCGCCCTGAGCGCGCTTCTGGACGAGCTGGGCGATACGGCATTGGCTTGCGGGCCCTGGGTGGATCGCCTGCGCCTGCTGCGTCAGGAGTGGAGCGGCAAAGTGGCGGAGACGGCGCGCGATTCCGGCTTGCCTCTGCACCCGGCGGCCTTCTACGCCGAGTTGAAGCGCTGGCTGCCCACCGACGTGTCCTATTCCTGGGACGGTGGGGATTTCGCTCACTGGGGCCGCGTCTCGCTGCCCGCGCTGCGGCCCGGCCGCTGGCTGCGCCTCGGTCCCCTGGGCACCATCGGATCGGCGCTGCCCAATAGCCTGGCCTTACAGTTGGCCAACCCCGGCCAGCCCGTCGTGATGATCACCGGCGACGGATCTCTGGGCTTCTACCTGGCCGAGCTGGACTCGCTGGTGCGCCACAAGCTGCCCGTGGTCCTGATTGTCGGCAACGACGGCGGGTGGGGACTGGAACGCGAGCTGCAAGGCGAGTTCTCCGGCGGCCAGACGGTCGCCTGCGAGCTGGCCCGCTCGCGCTACGACCTGGTGATGAAGGGCTTCGGCGGCGACGGGGAGACCATCGACACGCTGGAGCAGGTCCGGCCGGCCGTGCAGCGAGCGCTGGCCTCCGGCGTGCCGTACCTGTTGAATGTGAATATTCGCGGCGCCCGGTCCCCGTTCACTCAGTGGCAGATAGCGGGCAAAAAGAAGTAGGCAGAGGGCAGGCGCAGCGC
The DNA here is from genome assembly GCA_016178945.1 of Acidobacteriota bacterium. Lineage (GTDB taxonomy): Bacteria > Acidobacteriota > Terriglobia > Bryobacterales > Bryobacteraceae > JACOSH01. The sequence continues at coordinate 2,941 of JACOSH010000528.1, read as the reverse complement.
GCCCGCGGGCCTGGAGCCCGCGCCCCCGGTGACGCCAGACGGGGCTCCCTGTCAGAACAGGTCGCCGACGTCTTTTGCGACCGCGCGCGCTTCCAGGTGGATCAGACCGGCGTTGCCGCCCTTGGGCGCGATCACCGCCAGCACGCCCTTGGTCCCGGCCGAATACAGGAAGATTTGCCCTTCCATGCCGGTCACGCTGATTTCCAGCAGTTGCCCCACGCTCAGGCTCTCGCTGACGCGCTTGCCCAGATTCACCGCGGCGGCAGCCATGGCGGCAATGCGGTCCGCCATCGCGGCCACCCGCGCCGGATCGGCCCCGCCGGCAATCGAGTGAGCTACCGGCAGGCCTTCCGTCGAGGCGATCAGGACCCCGCGCAGCTCCGGAACCGCCGCGCGCAAAGTTTCGATCTGTTTCTGTAGTGCTTCAAGTTTGGCCATAGTGTCTCCTGACGAAGATTGTTTCGCCATTGCAAGTAGTATGATCGCCGGGTAGGGAGATAACTTTAGGTAGGCGTACAGCTTTTTTTTCGGGATATGACGCCGCCACCTTCTCCCTCCACTGCACGATGCCCGACGGGCACTCAACAGTTTAATCCACTCAACGTTTGTGCGCCTAAGGTCAGGACCTCAGCACGGTAGTAAGGCCGTTCTCCTAGAGAAGGGGTCATAGGGCTTTTCACGACTAGTATTGCATCCGACCCCCCACTACCATCAGGAGTGGGATCTGTGTGAGCGGACAACACTGTCTGTACTGCGAACGACCTCTGGCGCTGCTGAGCCGGCTGACCGGCGCCGGCGAATTCTGCTCGAAAGAGCATCGCCGCTTATATCAGAAAGAGCACAGCCAGATGGCCCTGGCGCGCCTGTTGCAGGCGCAGCCCCAGGGTCCCGGGCGAGGCCCGCAGCGCGCGGCGACAGTGGAAAGCGTGGTGCGGGCGCCGGAACCCGCGGCCTCGCGCGTGGAGGTTCGCAAGGCCCCCGACCCAGCGGCCGCGGCCTTTGTGAAGGAGCCGGTCACCGCGGCACCCCTGTCGGGACCGGTGCGGTTGGGCCCGCCGCCGCAAGCGGAAGCCGAAGCGCTGCGCCCGCGCTGGCGTCACCTGCCGCAATGCCGGATTCCGCCGCTTCCGGCGGGAGTGCAACCCAAGGTGCGCGAATTTCTGTCCCCCGGCTGCTTCCTGCGCCGCAAGACCCAGCCGGCGGCGCCGGATCCGGTTTCCATCACGCGCGGAGAGATCAAAGTTTCCGCGGCGGTCTGGGCGCCGCAACTGGATTATCTGGAGCACGGCATGGTCCGCGCCGAGCGGGTGGGTTTCGGCCCGCCTTAGGAGGATCGCCGGTTGCACTGTTAGAACTCGGAGTCAGAGGGTATGCCCGAAACAACGTCAGCACCCAAGATCGATTTCAAAAAGCTCGGCCCCATCCGGCTGATGCCCCTGGACACGGCGGCCCTGTTCATGCCGTTCGGGCGTCCGGTGGCCGACTATCTCCGCGCTGGGGCGGGCAAGGGTAGTGGCTTGACTCGGCATCCGGCTCTGGAGTTCGAGAGTTCCGTGGCCTGGCAGGAATCGCTGGACGCCCTGGTGCGCGCCACCGCGCTGGCGGAGGAAGAACCGCCCGTCCAACCCGCTGCACCGGAGCCCGAGCCTGGGCGGGCGGGCTTCCTGAATGCCACTCACGACCTGCTCCAGCCGCGCAGCGGCGATCCGGCCCCCAAGTGGTCCGGCCCATTGCCGCCGCACAGCGCCGTGCAGTTCCCCAAGGTGGAAGCCTTGCCGCTGCGCAGCCGCATGACGCTGGGGCCGGCTCCCAAGCCGGCGGGGCCGAAACCAGCGCCCGTCGCCAAGGCCGCGCCTCCCGCGCCGGCCCAGCCCGCGGGCACAAAATTGGGACCGGTTGCGGTGGCCAAACCGGCAAGCGCGCCCGCGGCCAAAGCGCCGTCTCCCGCTAAGCCGGTGGTCACCCCGCCCGCCAGCCGCGCGGCGGTCGTGGAAAAGCCGCCCGAGAACAAGAAGGCCGCTCCTTCCCAATCACCGGCCCCGTCGCCGGCGGAAGCACCCGCCAAGGAAACCGCCAAAGGGCCAGCCCCGCCTCCGGTCAAGGCTGCCGCTAAGCCGGCGCCGGCGCCGCCCGCGCCCGCCAAACCGGCCCAGCCCCAGATCGCGAAGGCGCAGCCCGCCCCGCCGGAGCGAACCGAGACCCTGCGCAGCGAGGCCTTGCGAAAGGAAGAGCCGCCCGTCGCACCCGCTGCGCCCGCCAGACCAGCCCTGGAACCTACGCAGTTCGTCGACGTTATCCCCTCGTTCGGCGCAAAGCCGGAGGAAGGCGTCGCCGGCGGAGTCCTCAACAAGCTCCCGATGGCCGCCAAGGTCGGCGTCCCGGTGGTGGCCGTGGCGCTGATCGGATTCCTGCTGTTCAGCGGCGAATCGGCCAAGACGGAAGCCACCGCCTCCGCCGTGCAAGCCGCCAGTCTGGGCGGCCAGGGATGGGTCACCGAGTGGGCCTCCGACACGGTGGGATCCCGGCGCGCGCGCCAGCTCCAGCTTTATCGTCCTTCCATGACCCTGTCCGATTACCGGCTGGAGTTCACCGGCGCCATCGAGCAGAAGGCCATGGGCTGGATCTTCCGCGCCGCCGACACCAAGAATTACTACGCCATGAAGATCGAGCGCACACCGGCCTCCGGTTATCAGATCACTCGTTTCGCCGTGGTCGACGGGCGGGAGAGCTCCAATTCCTCCAAGCCGCTGCCGGTCACCGGGCCGGGCGGAAGTTTCATGGTCAAGCTGGACGTGAGCGGGCCGCGCTTTACCGTCTACGTGCAGGGTCAGCCGGTCGACTTCTGGACAGACAACCGGCTGAAGAGCGGCGGCGTGGGCTTTATTAACGAGCGCGACGAGCGCGCCGTCAACAGCTCGGTGAAGTTCTCCACGGTGGGAGT
>JACOSH010000527.1 GCA_016178945.1 Acidobacteriota bacterium | reverse complement strand
GTAGCGGATTGATAGCCCTGCTTCTTCTTGTCGCGGGCCGACAGCGGCGGACCAATCGCCAAGAGCAAGAGTGAGTATGCCGTGGCAAAGGCTAGGACCAGGGGAAACCGAAGCATCATCGCGGCCCTCATGATCGCCCACGTCTCGAACGTCATGAGGAATACGCGGCCGTCCAGGAACTGCTCATCATGGTCATCATGCAGTCGGCCGGCGGATGGCGGCGTTCAGTGCTCGTGAGGATGCGGCTGCCCGGTGGCCGGGATCACGCAGCCGTTTTCCGACAGCGGGCAGCAGACATGCTCGAACTGGACCGTGGTGTGGCGAATCTGGAAGCGGTCGGCCAGCACGTGATTCACGCGCTCCAGGATCGCGTTGCTGGAGGACGGCGGGACATCGTCGATCAGGACGTGGCAGCTTAGGGCGTGGGTGCTCGATCCCAGGCTCCAGATGTGCAGGTCATGCACATCGATCACGCCTTCCACGCCGCGCAGAACCGCGGCCACCGATTGCAGTTGCAGGCCGCGCGGCATGCCTTCCAGCAGGATGTCCAGCGACTCCTTGACGATGCCCCAGGCGGTGAAAATGATCAGCGCGCCGATCACGATCGACAGCAGCGGGTCGATCTGGCGCCAGCCCGTGTAGCGGATCCCCAGCGCGCCGAAGATGATGGCGATCGAGCCCAGGAGGTCGCCCAGCATGTGGACAAAGGCGCTGCGCACGTTGATGTCGTCGCGGCTGGCGATGCGCAGTCCCCACATGATGCCCCCGTTCAGCACCAGGCCCAGCCCGGCCACGATCAGCATGATGCTCTCCTGCACGGCTTCCGGTTGCCGCAGCCGCTGATAGCTCTCGTAGAAGATCCACCCCGACAGCAGCAACAGGGTCTGCGCGTTGAGCAGCGCGGCCAGGACGCCGGTGCGGTGATAGCCGAAGGTCTTGCGCTCGTTGGCCGGCCGGGACTGAAGGCGATGCGCGACCGCCGCCAGCAGCAGCGCCGCCGCATCGGTCAGGTTATGCCCGGCGTCGGAGAGCAGCGCCAGGCTGTGCGCCTGGATTCCCGCAAAGAACTCGAAGACCACAAACAGCAGGGTGGCCACTAGCGACCACCGCAGCACCCGGCCGGTCTCGGGGACATGGGTGTGCGCGTGCATCCCCTACTAGTGTACAGCCGGGCGGGCCAGCCGTCAGAATCGGGTGACCTCGGTGAACTGGAAGTTGTGGACCTTCATGGCCGGCGCCACCATGTCGATGGCTTCTTCCCCGGAGGCGCGCGCGGCCGGCCCCAGGGCTTCCACGTTGTTGAGCAGCTCGATGAGGCTCTGGTTGAAGCGGAAGTTGCGAAGACCGCCCGCCAGGCGGCCGTCCTCGATCAGAAAGGCGCCGTCGCGGGTCATGCCGGTCATGATTTTCTGGTAGGGGTCGACTTCGCGGATGTACCAGAAGCGGGTCACCAGGATGCCGCGGGGCGTGGAGGCGATCATCTGGTCCAGGCTGGCGTTGCCGCCGGCGATGACGATGTTCATGGGGGCTTCGCCGGTCTCATTGGGAACGTAGAAGCCATGGCCGGTGGGAGTGACGCCGTTCTGCTGCGCGGCCTGGCGGCAGCAGGCCACCTGGCGCGCCACGCCTTGTTCGACCAGATCCAGCGCCTGCCGGGGCACGCCCTCTCCATCGAACGGCGGTCCGGATTGCGCCAGGTGCCGGACATCGTCGGCGATGCGGATGTTGCGGCCGAAAAGCTGGGTTCCCAGGCGATCGGCCAGGAAACTGCGCCCGTCGCGCAGAGCCGTGGCGCTGAAGTCGCCGAACATCTGGCCCACCAGGTCGAGCACCGCGGCGGGTTCCAGAATCACCGTGTAACGTCCGGGGCCGATCTCAGTCGGCCCGGCCGAGGCCGCCGCCTTCGCCGCGGCGCGCGAGGCCAGCGCCACCGGATCCAGATCCTCGCGGTTGCAGGCGGTCAACTTGGCCCAGCCGGAGCTGTCCGCGCCCAGCGCCGTGATCGAGAACTGGGCCAGAGTCTCCCGGTGCCAGGCGCGCACCCCGCGGGAGTTGAGAATACCCAGCATGGATTCGCCGGTCGCATAAACGCCGGCGGCGGTGAGCGACTGCTCTTCCACCACGCGGATGGCTTCCGCCACGGCCCGCGCGCGATCGCGGGGTCCGGCTTCGGCCGTCCCGCGAAACCAGCGCGAGACGGGCGTCAGGGGCTGCGGCTCGGCCAGCCCGGGCAGCTCCGGATCGGGGGCTTGGAGGCGGGTGATGGCGACAGCTTCCTCCACCACGCGGCGGATCGAATCCGCATCCAGGCGGTTGGTTTCCGCCCGCGCCGTGCGGCCGTCTTCCAGGGCGCGCACCGATAGCGTGGCGCCGCGCTCGCTCACGTTCTGATGAATGGCGTTGTTGGCAAAGCGGGTCAGCGAATGCGATCCGGCGCTGAGGGCCGCCTCCACGTCCCGCACGCCCAGCGCCCGGGCGGCGGCGGTCACCTGCGCGAAGATCTCTTCGCCGCGCCGCTCATTCATGGTAGGCGCTCCCCACCTTGACGCCGCGAAAACGAGCCGGCGAGGCGCCGTGCCCGGTCCCCATCACCTGTTCCGGCTGTCCCTTGCCGCAGTTGGGCACGCCCCACAGCGTCCAGTGGCGCGCGTCGGCGATCGCGGCGCAGGCGTTCCAGAACTCGGTGCTGATCCCGCTATAGCTGGGGTTCTTGAGCATGCGCGCGCGCTTGCCGTCGCGGATCTCCCAGCCGATCTCGCAGCCGAACTGGAAGTTGTACCGCTTGTCGTCGATCGACCAGCTCCGGTTGGTCTCCATGTAGATGGCGCGCCCGGCGTCGAAGACCTCTTCCAGCGGCTGGCGCCCGGGCTGGAGGCTGACGTTGGTCATGCGGATGAGCGGAATCCGCTCCCAGCCGTCGGCGCGCATGCAGCCGTTGGAGCTGCTTTCCCCCACCGCGGCGGCAGTTTCGCGGGAGGTCATGTAGCCGGTGAAGCGGCCGTCGCGAATGATGTCCGTGCACTGCGCCGGCACGCCTTCGTCGTCGAAGGCAAAGGTCCCCAGGCCGGGGCCGTGCTCGATCCGCCCGTCGCAGACTACGTTCACCAGGTCGGAGCCGTAGCGCAATCGTCCAAGCTGGTCGAGCGTGAGGAAGCTCATGCCGGCATAGTTGGCCTCCGAGCCCAGAACCCGGTCCAGCTCGATGGGATGCCCGATCGACTCGTGGATCTGCAGCGCAAGCTGAGAGCTGTCCAGGATCAGGTCGAAGGCTCCCTCCGGGCACTGATCGGCGGAATGCAGCGCGACGGCCTCTTCGGCGATGCGCGGCGCGTTCTCGATCAGCCCCAGCTCGTCCACGAGTTCGTGGCCTTTCAACTGGTGCTGGCCGCCAAAGGAGTTCGGATACGAGCGCTTTTGGATTTCGTTCCCCCGGTAACTGAAGGCGGCGAATCCGGCGCCGGTGACGGTGCGAGTCTGGTCGATCGCGCTGCCCAGGGTGGAGACGAAGATCTGGCGGTCGCGCGAGAACTCCATCGAGGCCTCCGCCAGCGTGACGGCGGGATTGCGTCGCAGCTCGGCGTCGATCGCCAGAAGCACCTGGAGATTCCGGTCGACGGAGACGGCGAACGGGTCCAGGCGGCAGGGCGACACCCAGACCGCCTCGTGCTTCTCTTCGGGCGCCAGCACGATGTCCTGTTTCCTGGCCAGCGAGCTGGCGCGCGCAATCTCCACGGCCAGCGCGGCCGCCGCCTCGATTCCCCCGGCGGAAAGATCGTCGCTGGCGGCAAATCCCCAGCAGCCGTGGTCGAGCACCCGAATGCCCACGCCGCGCGACTCCGAGCTGGTCACATGCCCGATCTTGCCGTTCTTGGTCGAAACATGCCGCTCGCGGCTTTCGATCGCGCGCACGTCGGCATAGGAGACGCCCCGGCGCGCGGCCGCGTCCAGGGCGTTGAGCGCCAGGTCCCTCATCGCGGGAAGAGCGGCGCGTAGGCTTCCAGGTACTTCAATCCCGCGCCGGTGTTGTAGATGACGATGCGCTCGCCGCGCTTCAGGAACCCGCTGGCCAGCAGCTTTTCCAGCGCCGAGACGCAGGCCGCGCCTTCCGGGCAGATAAACAGGCCCTCGCTGGCCGCTAACCGCACGCCGGCCTCCAGCAGCTCCTCGTCGGTGACGGCGAGGGCCGTGCCGCCGCTCTGCCGCACCGCTTCCAGGATCAGGAAGTCTCCCAGCGGCTTCGGCACCCTCAGGCCGGCCGCCACGGTCTGGGCGTTCTCCCAGAACTGGCTGCGCTCGGCTCCCTGCTCATAAGCGCGCACCACCGGCTGGCACCCGGCCACTTGTACGGCGATCATCTTGGGCCGCTTCGAGCCGATCCAGCCCATGGCCTGCATTTCCTCGAACGCCTTCCACATCCCGATGATGCCCACGCCGCCGCCGGTGGGGTAGAAAATCGCGTCCGGCAGCTCCCAGCCCAACTGCTCGGCCACTTCGTAGCCCATGGTCTTCTTGCCTTCGATGCGGTAGGGCTCCTTGAGGGTCGAGACATCGAACCAGCCTTCCGTGTCCTTGCCCGCGGCGACCTTCTTGGCGCAGTCGCTGATCAGGCCGTCCACCAGCGTGACCTGAGCGCCAAAGGCCTTGCACTCGATGTAATTGGACTGCGGTACGTCGCGCGGCATGAAGATGTGGGCTTCGATGCCGGCCGCGGCCGCGTAGGCGGCCATGGCGCTGGCGGCGTTCCCGGCCGAAGGGATCGCCACCTTGCGGATCCCCAGCTCCACGGCCATCGACACGGCGCAGGAAAGACCGCGCGCCTTGAACGAGCCGGTGGGATTGAGGCCCTCGTCCTTCACCCATAGGTCGCCGGCCCCCAGGCGCTGGCCCAGGCGGGGAGTGCGGACCAGCGGTGTCATTCCTTCGCCCAGCGACACGATCGATTCCGGCCGGGTGGGCGGCAGAACCGGAGCGTAGCGCCACATGCTGTGAGGACCGGCGGCAACCTTCTCGCGGCTCCAGGTTTCCCGGCTCTTGGCCAGGTCGTAGCGGACCAGCAGAGGGCCGCCGCAGTCGCAGAGGTTGTGGATCTTGCCCGCCTCGAACTTCTGTCTGCACAGACTGCATTCCAGGTGCGTCAATGTATTCATGAGGGTGAATTGTTTATCATAGCGGATAGCGGCTGCATGAAGCTTTTCTGCCTCACTCTGATGGCCGGCAGCGCACTGGCGGGCGAATATGCGGTGCTCTCCAGCGGCTTCCGCCTCCACGCCGAGCGGCACGAGACCGAGGGCGCGGTGGTGCGGCTGTATTCCAAAGACGGCGGGATCATCCAGTTGGACGCGGCCCTGATTACCGCCTTTGAGCGCGAAGAAGAGGCCCCGCCTGCGTTGCGGGAGCCTGCCCTTCCGCCGGCCCCGCCCCCCACCACCAGGGATCTGGTCGACCGGGCCGCACGCAACTCCGGACTGCCGTCCCAGTTGGTGCACAGCGTGGTCGCGGCCGAGTCGGCCTACCAGCCCCACGCGGTCTCGCCCAAGGGCGCCATCGGCCTGATGCAGCTCATGCCGGCTACGGCACGGGCGCTAAACGCCGACCCTCAGGATCCGGCTCAGAATGTCGAGGCCGGCGCCCGCTACCTGCGCGAACTGCTGCTCAAATACGACCGCGACCCCTACAAAGCGCTGGCGGCCTATAATGCCGGCACCGGCGCGGTCGGCAAGTACAACGGCGTGCCACCTTACCCGGAAACCCAGACCTACATCCAGCGCGTGCTGCGCAAATACAAGCAGTCTACCGAGCCGGTGCCCGCCCGTTAGCGGCCAGCTCTCTCACTTTGTTCAAATTCCGCAAGGGGTCATCCGTGTTTGTAACCACACCTCCGTCCTCGAACCGGCCTGAGGTGTAATGGAACTCCTGGTTCCCGTTGATGGAAAGAGCGGAGAACTTGACGGTGCAACAAAATGGGTGAAATGCCTGGCAGCCCAGAGGAGGGCTTACTAGGCTTACTGACTACCCGTCGTCCGTTTGCATGAAACAAACAAGAAAACAAGGTCGTTCACCTCACCCGACTGGCCCTCGTTGGGGTCCCGAAAGCAGCCGCATGGGCCGAGCCTCGCGGTTCATAGGAAGGCTTTGAGGAGCCGCGCCTGTACCGCTTTCAGGCTGGAATTGGCGGTGGACAACTCGGCGATCTTTTCCTTCAGCTCGCGGAACAGACTGGCGCGCTCGATGGCGTTGTTCACGATGAGGAGGAGCTGTTCGTTGTCCCAGGGTTTTTCCAGGTAGTGGAACAGACCCACCTGATTGATGGCCTCGATGGCGGACTGCTTGTCGGCGTGGCCGGTCAGCAGCACGCGCGGCGCCTCGGGCTGCAACTCCCGGGCGCGGGCCAGGAACTGGATGCCGGTCATCCCCGGCATCAGGTAGTCCGACACGATCACTTCGGCCAGGTTATTCCGGAGGAACTCCACGGCCCGCTCGGGTTCCAGAAACGTCTGGATCTCATACTCCGTCTCCAGCGATAAGAAGGCACGCACGCTGGTCAACACCATGTCTTCGTCGTCAACCACAACCACTGTAGGATTCTTATTCATGTTCTATTCCGTAGATTTCTGCCGCAGCGGGAGGGAGACGTGGAAGGTGGTTCCCTTGCCCATTTCGCTTTCCACTCGCAGGGCGCCCCCGTGGAGGTCCGCCACAACTTCCCTCACGATCATAAGACCGAGTCCGGTGCCCACGCCCGAGGGCTTGGTAGTAAAGGCGGTGGAAAACAGCTTGGCCTGGTTCTCCGGCGAGATGCCGTGCCCGCTGTCGGAGATGGAAATGATCACCCGATCTCCGTCGCGCGCCGTGCGGATCACGATCTTGCCCTCGCCCTCTATGGCCTGCCCGGCATTGACCAGCAGATTGAGAAAGACCAGGTGCAACCTCCGGACCCAGCAGTGCACGAGCGGAATCTCCCCGAATTCGGTCTGGATGGCGATGCGCTTTCCGAAGCCGGCCTGGACGAGGCGGACGGTCTCGGCCAACTCCGCGTTCAAGTCGGCATCGCTGGCGTCAACGTCGTCGGCGCGGGCGAAGGTCTTGAGGCTGCGCACCAGCGCGCCGATGCGGCTACAGGCCAGGCGGTCCACTTCGGCCAGGCTGCGCAGGATCTCGAGGCGCTTCAAGGCTGCAGCGACATCGGGCTGGGGGGCGGCGAGCGCATCCTTGAGCTTGTCGAGCGCGCGCAGCACGACCTGGTTATTGGAAAGGATGGCGCCGACCGGAGTCCCGATGTCGTGGATGACGCCAGCCAGCAAACTGCCCAGCGCCGCCATTTTCGAGGCGTCCAGATCGCGGGCCCCGACCATGCTACTGCTCCACCAGCTTGCGGAAGCGCTTGACCAGCGTCGAGAAGATAGAGGCGGTGATTTCGACGTTGTCCGAGAGAAGGTCGTAGAAATCGTCGCGGCTGATGCGGAGCAGCTTGGTGTCCTCCACGGTCTTGGCGGCGACGGGCATGGGATCGCGGTCAAACAGAGCCCAGGCGCCCAGCACCTCGTTCTGGCGGGCGACGTGCAGCACTTCGCCACTGCGGCTCAGCTCCACTGCCCCGTCCAGGACGACGAAGAGAGCGTCGGAAGGCTGCTTGGGATCGAAGATGGTTTTCTCGGGCGAGTAGACCACTTCGCGGGCGATGCTGGCGATGCGCGAGAGCTGCTCCGGGGTGAGAGCGCTGAGCAGATCGACCGCCTCCAGCGCGATGACTTTTTCGACGATATTGAGTTCCGCCATGGGAATGAGTCCGTTCAGGCCAGAGCCGCGGCCGCGGCCCGCGCCACTTGCGCCACCTCCGAATGATCCCGCTCCGCGGCGGCGCGTACGTCGGGCTCGAGCTGCTTCATGTTCTGCTCGGCGGCGGTGGCCACCGCGCAAGCCGCCAGCCAGGGATCGCCGCTGCGAATCAGGCCGCGGATGGCGTTCTCGGCGCTGGGGACCTCGACGCCGAACAGGGACATGCCACGCGCCGTGACCGGTCCCTCGGTGTCCAGCACCGGCAGCACGATCTTCTTCAGATCGCGATCCAGCGTGTTGTCCAGGAACTCCAGCGCGGCCGAGTACTCCGCGGTCTTGGGGCGGTGGATGGCCAGATACGTGGAATAGATCTCGCGAAGCGGATAGCGCAGCCCGAGCAGCCGGAAGAGGCGCTCGATGGTCAGGCGCAACCGCTCCTCCAGGGTGCGGGCCAGCAGATTGGCCGCCGAGCGCGGACCGCTGGAATCGCGGAACGGTTGCACCGCCGCGTGCAATTCGAAGTAGTGCCGGGCCTCGCTCAGAATCCGGGCAGAGACGGTCTTTTCGTGATACGAGAGGCCGGGGACGCTCTCGCGCAGCCGGTTCAAGGCCTTGAGCACGGCGTGACGCGCCACCAGATCCGGCTGGTCGACGTGGTGGATCAGGACGTCGATGCTGCGCTGATCGGGAATGAGCTTGAGCACGCGGGGGATCTGACGGCGAATGGGCAAGGCAACGGAATCGTCCTCGAGCATGTCGCCCAGGGTGCCGCACACGCGGGTGCCGAAGGCGGCCAAGCCTTCGATGGCGGCGGCGCGAACGGCGGGCTCGGCTAGACGCCCGGCGAGCACATGGATGTAGGCGCGATTGTGAAGCCGGCCCGCGGCCCGGCAGGCGGCCGAGGCGACCAGCGGCTCGGGGTCTTCCAGCAAGCGGCCGAGGGCATCGATTCCCTCCTCGCCGCGTATCCCGAGGGCTTGCGCCGCCAGCGCGCGCCGCGAGGGATCGGCGCTTCCGGCCGAGGCCGCCAGCCAGTCCGCACCGATGGCCCCGGCCAGCTCCGGCCGGGCGCCCAACGCTTCCAGAGTGGCTTCGACCACGCTCAGGTCCATCGAATCGAGGAACTCGCCAACCAGCGGGGCCGGGCTCGCCGATACTCCCAGGGCGTAAGCCACCGCTGGTTTCACGGCGCGCGATGCGGCGCCACGGCGCGCTTCGGCCAGCGCGGAGTCCAGCAGTCCGGCGATTCCCGATGCGCGGGCGATGTCATAGACCTTTCCGCGCACTTCCTCCAGCGGGCTGGCCGCCAGTTTCGTCAGGATCGGCGCGAGATCGTAAGCCGGCGCCTCGGCCAGCAGCGAGAGAGCATAGCAGGCCTGCCGGGCATTGGGCGACTGGGCCGCCTGCTCGACAATCGAGATGGTCGCGGCGTCGGTAAGAGTGAAGCGGCGGCTTTCCAGGTCGAGGCGGCGTTTGTCCAGCCGGCCGCGCACCGTGCGCAGGTACTCTTTCTGCGCGCGCCAAGCCAAATAACTCCACAGCACGCAAAACAACATGATCATCGCGGGGACTTTCGACGCCCCGACGCCCAGCACCACGGTCACCAGGAAGAGCAGCGAGCCACCCAGGCCGCGCCCGAAGCGGTCGATGAAGATATCGACGAAGGCTTTGGTCCGGTTCTTCAGCTCCACCGGAAGCGGCAAGTAGAGCAACTCCATGGCGGATTTATTCAAGGAATAACGCAACCCGGTCTCGGCCAGGCGGTTGATCGAGGCCGACCAAAGCCCCGGAACCAGCAGCGACCCAAAGGAGGTCAGCGACAGGCCGACGGGCATAAGCTGGAGCACGCCGCCCACGCCCAGCCGTGTAAACACCGCCGCCGACAGGAAGAACTGCAAGGTGAAGGTGATGAGGTTGGTGTAAATGCCCGTGAAAGCCGCCATGAACTTGGTCAGCTCTTTCCCTTTGTACGCCGCCTTGGCCATCACGCTGAACTGGTACTGCACCGAAGTGTCGACGATGAACATCAGCGTGATGATCGCCATAATGAGCTGGAGGTGGCGATTGCGCCGGAGCTCTCCCAGGATTTCGACGAGTGAGACGTTGGCCTCCTCCGAATCGGCCGCCCGGGCCTGTGCCAGGGAAACGCCCTTCAGCGTCAGGACACAGCGAAAGGCCCCGTAGGAGAGCACCACCACGCCGGCGCTGGCCAGCAGCCAGTTGCGGGAGTCGCCGATCAGGTCGGTTCCCTTGGTCACCGCGATGCCGCCGACAAACGCGCCGACGACCTGGCTCAGACCCAGCAGACCGTAGAGCCGCTTGGCCTCCCGGGGGTCGAAAATGTTGGCCGCCACGAGCCATCCCTGGGAGACGATGGAGATGCTGAACAAGCTGACCCAGATGTTGAAGGCGTAGAGCATCCAGGGCTTGGGCCGGCCGAGCATCCACCACAGAGCCACCAGGCAGGCCACCGAGATGATCGAGGTCCACAACACCGCGGTCTGGAGCGAGGTTTTCACGGCCAGCTTGGTGTAGTAGAAGCCGATCAGTCCGCCCGCAACCGCGATCAGCATTAGCAGGCGGGGGATCTTGTCCACGTCGAAGCTGTCCACGAACATGGCCGTCGATATGGGTTTCAGGATGTAGTAGGCCCACAGGATGAACATCATGTAGAGCGCCATGAAGAAGGTGCGGGGACCCTCGCCCTTCCGCACGTCGAATGCGAACTTGAAGGTGGCGCGGAGCTGGCTCAGCATTTTGGGAGCTACGTTAGATTAACACAGGTGGGGAGTTTTCAGAGGGGTCGTGATCCGGCATGGCGCGCGGCGGCTGCAAGTCCGGTCTTATAATACAGAAGATCCTTTATGCCCCTGGCCCGCCTGCGGCAGTTCCTCCATCCGGACGCACCTGAGAAGGACGAGTTGTTCGTCCAGGAGATTCTGCGGTCCAGTCATTTGGGGCTGCAGGT
>JACOSH010000011.1 GCA_016178945.1 Acidobacteriota bacterium | reverse complement strand
GTGCCTTTGACGGTGCCGAGGCCGGTCTGGGCGGCCAGTTGCGCCGCCAGAGCCAGGCAGAGAAGGGAATACCTAAGTATGCGCGCAGACGAAGACATGGACGAACCTCCCGTGAACAAGTTCAGACTATCCGATGGTCTGGCGCGTGTCAAGCGGGTTTCAGCGCGCGTTTCACTGAGCAGAATCGCTGTCGCCCGCCGAGCGCGCACGTGTCGCGCCTTCTGGCCCGCCTCGTTTCGCCCCCTCCCTTGACATTGGCCGCCGATCGTCTCATTCTTAATCTCATCCAGCTATTGGAGGTTGATCGTGCGAATTGTCCGAACTTTATGCGTCTTGTGTTTCCTCTGCCTCTCGATCCAGGCAGCGGACCCCACCGGCAGCATTGCCGGAACCGTCGTGGATCCCAGCGGCGCGGCCCTGGTGGGCGCGAAAGTGACCGCCACCGCCCCCGCGACAGGCCTGTCGAGGGAGACCACCACCGCCACCGACGGCGGCTATGTGTTTCCGCTGCTGCCGGTCGGCGTCTACACGGTGGTCATTGAGGCTTCCGGGTTCAAACGCTCCGAGCAGCGCGGCATCGAAGTGCGCGCCAACGTCACGGTGACGGTTCCGATAACCCTGCAACTGGGCCAGCTCAGCGACTCCATCACCGTGGAAGCCAACGCCGATCTGGTCGATACCCGCTCCGGCACTCTGCGCCAGACCGTCGATCAGCGCAACATCGTGGAATTGCCGCTCAACGGGCGCAACGCCGCGACCCTGGTCCTGCTGGCGCCCGGCACCACCGATCTGAACGCGGGCAACGCGCGCGGAAGCGGCGACGCCATGCAGGGGGCCACCTATCCCGGCGCGCAGTCCATCAGCGCCAACGGGTCGCGCAGCGACGGCCTCAACTACCAGCTCGACGGCGGCAGCAACATCGACCACTACACCAACGTCAACAATCCCTTTCCCAATCCCGACGCGCTGGAGGAATTCTCGGTCCAGACCAACAACTACAGCGCCGAGCACGGACGGGCCTCGGGCGCGGTGGTCAACATCGTGACCAAGTCCGGCACCAACAGCCTGCACGGCACGGTCTTCGAGTTTCTCCGCAATGGCGCCATGAACGCGCGCAATTTCTTCGCTCCGGTAGGCGACAAGTTGAAGCGCAACCAGTTCGGCGGCAGCGTGGGAGGCCCCATCGTCAAGGACAAGCTGTTCTTCTTCGGAACCTACCAGGGGACCCAGTTGCGCAACATCGCCTCCGGCCTGACCACCACGGTCCTGACGCCGGCGCAGCGCGACGGGGATTTCTCCAACCTTTCGCGGCAATTGGTCGACCCGGTGAGCCGGGCGCCGATCCCGCGCAACCAGATCCCGGCCAGCCAGGTGGACGGGGTCGCCAAGAAGCTGCTTCCCCTGATCCCGCTGCCCACGGCGGCCAACGGATTCCGGGTCTTCGACCGGCCCGTGCTCGAGCATGAGAACCAGTTCATGGGCCGGGTCGACTACAACCTCGCCAAGCAGCGCGTCTACGGCCGCTACTTCTACGCCAAGCTGCCGCGCGACGCGGTTTCCGGCGCCCAGGACCTGGTGCGCGGCACGGGCGGCCGCGAGTTCTTCAGCCAGAGCGCCTCGGTGAGCCACACCTATAATCTCAGCTCGACCCTGCTGAACAACTTCATCTTCTCCTACAACTACAACAACGGCCAGGCGCTCAGCGGCGCGCCCTTCAGCCTGCCCAGCATCGGCGTGGCCATCGCCAGCCCCACGCCGCCGGAGATCAATGTCCAGGTGGCGGGCTTTTTCACCCTCAGCAGCGGCGCTGCGGGCGAGTTCAAGCGCCAGAATCAGCATTTCGCCGAGAGCCTCCACTGGATCCGCGGCACCCACGAGCTGTCCTTCGGCGGCGACTTCCTGAACATGAAAGTGGACTTGAACAACTCCTACCGCCAGGCGGGCCGCTTCCGCTTCCGCGGCGGCAACTACAGCGGCAACGCGCTCTCCGACTTCATGCTGGGGCGCGTGGAGCGCTTCATTCAGGGCGGAGGCGAATACGCGGCGCGGCGCGGCAAGCTGGGCAGCCTGTTCGCCCAGGACAACATCCGCGTGTCGCGCCAGTTCAACCTGACGCTGGGACTGCGCTGGGACCCCTTCGTTCCCTATAGCGACGAGCGCGGCCGGACCGAGTGCTACCTGGCCGGGGTGCAGTCGACGCGCTTCACCAAAGCGCCCCGAGGCTATCTGTACGCGGGCGACGCGCAGTGTCCGGCCGGCGGCAGCCAGTCGAGCTGGAAGCAGTTGTCGCCCCGCATCGGTTTCGCCTACAGCCTGCCTGGCCAGTCCAAGACCACGCTGCGCGGCGGCTTCGGCCTGTTCTATCAGCCGCCCTTTGTCGAAGCCTACAACAACATGGTGGACAGCGCGCCCTTCAGCCCGCAGTTCTTCCTTTTCGGGGTGCCCTTCGCCAACCCCTACGCCGGGCTGCGCAACGTCTTCAGCTCCTCCACCTTTTTCCCCAGCCAGCCTCCGCCCCCGGCCTCGGACGTGGATTTCGAAAAACCCGTGCTGGCGGTGTCCTATGCGCCCGACTGGCATCCGGCGCGCGTGTTGAGCTGGAACCTCACCCTGGAGCGCCAGCTTCGCGGCGACCTGCTGGCGCGCGCCGCCTACGTGGGCTCCAAGGGCACGCACCTGGGCTTCAACACCGACCTGAATCCGGCGCGCTTCGGGCCCGGCGCCAATGGCGGCAACACCCAGGACCGGCGCCCGAATCAGGATTTCCAGACCATCACCCAGGACGTCTCGGGCGGCAACTCCATCTACAACTCGCTGCAGCTCGGCCTGGACAAGCGCTTCAGCCGCGGGTTTACGGCCGGCCTCAACTACACCTTCTCCCGCAGCCTCGATTGGGTGTCGTACCTGACCGATCTGGACGGCATCAACGTGGTCAATCCCTACAATGCGCGAGCCTATCGCGGCGTGTCGGACTTCAACACGCCGCACCGCCTGGTCGCCAATTACCTGTGGCGGCTGCCGTCGCCGAAAGGCAGCGCCTGGACCCGCCACCTGTTGGGCAACTGGGAGACCAGTGGCATCTGGAACTGGCAGAGCGGCTTCCCCCTGACCATCACGACCGGCGACGACCTGGCGCTCAGCGGACTCGGCAACGACCTGCCGGACGTGGTGTCGAAGCCCTCCCTGACTTCCGGCACGCGCGGCCAGCGCATCGCCAAGTGGTTCACCACCGAGGCGTTCAAGAACAACGCCGCCGGCACCTTCGGCAACGCGGGACGCAACATCCTGACCGGGCCGGGCACCTTCAACCTGGATTTCTCGGCCCACAAGACCTTCCCGTTCTCGGAGCGCTGGAAGCTGCAATACCGGGCCGAGTTCTTCAACTTCTTCAACCACACCCTGCTACGGAACCCGGACTCGTCGCTGAGCTCGGGGACCTACGGCAGCATCACCGGCGCGCGCGATGGCCGGATCATCCAGATGGCCTTGAAGCTGAGCTGGTAGGTGAGGGCCGGGCCGCGGCCCGGAGCAAAGATGACCACCCGGCGAAACGCACTGGCGGCGATGGCGGGTTCCGCCTCGGCCGCGTTCGCGCAGAGCGGGGTCTCGGCAATCGAAAAGACGCCGGGCCTGCCGAACATCGGCCTGCGCGCCGACTCGGGCCCGCTGCGGTCGGAGTGCGGCATCGGCGCCCTGATGCCCTGGGCGGAGTCGCTGTGGGCCGTCACCTACAACAGCCATACGCGCACCACCGGGACCGGACTGGGACTGTATCGCATCGACGACCGCTTGCACGCCGAGCTGGTTCACAAGCACGACGGCACCCACGCCAACCGCTTCCTCCATAAGGAGAGCGGCCAGGTCTTCCTGGGACCCTATGCCATCGATGAGAAAGGCAATCACCGCTTCATCGAGGCATTTCGCCTGCACCGGCTGACCGCCACCATGACTCACCTGTTCGATCCGGCGAATCGCGTCTACATGCAGACCATGGAGGGACTGCTCTTCGAGCTCGACGTCGCCACCCTGAAGCCGGTCCTGGTGTGCGACGTCGTCAAGGAGAACAACCTGAAGGCGCGCCCGCACTTCAAAGGCGCCTTCACCGGGCAAGGCCGCGTGGTGGCCGCCAACAACGGCTTCTACGCGTACGGCGAGGATCAGGCCGGCCTGTTCGAATACGACGGCAAGCGGTGGAACCGTCTGAGCGGCAAGCCGCATATGGAATGCGCGGGCCGTGAGAACATGGGCAACGTGATCTTCTGCACCGGCTGGGACGAAGCCAGTGTCCTGTTTTGGGCGCTGGTCAAGGGCCAGTGGCAATTGTACCGGCTTCCCAAGGCCAGCCACGCTTTCCAGCACGCCTGGCAAACCGAGTGGATGCGCATCCGCGAGGTGGAAACCGAGCATTTTCTGATGGACATTCACGGGATGTTCTATGAGCTGCAACCCATCGCGTTCGAGGACCGCATCTGGGGCGTGAAGCCGGTGTGCCAGCACCTGCGGACGATCCCCGACTATTGCTCCTTCCGCGGTCTGCTCGCGCTGGGCGGCAATGAGACGACGCCGAACCAGGGGGCCTACTCGCTGGCGGGACAGCCGCAGTCCGGAATCTGGTTCGGCAAAGTCGACGATTTGTGGCAATGGGGCAAGCCGGCCGGATGGGGCGGCCCGTGGCGCAAGCAAGCCGTGAAGGCGAACACCCCCACCGAGCCCTTTCTGATGACCGGCTTCGATAAGAAGATGGTGCACCTGAAGACCGACCGGACCGCGGCCATCAGCATCGAAGTGGATTTTCTGGGCGACGGCGCCTGGGAGCGGTACGAACGCCTGATGGTCACGGGCTACGCCAGCCACGTTTTTCCAGCGGGCTTCTCGGCGCACTGGGTGCGGCTGGTCTCGTCCGTCGATTGCACGGCCAGCGCGGAGTTCTTTTACACTTGATGCCGTGAGAATCGCTGAGATCTTCTACTCGATCCAGGGCGAAGGCGTCCTCATCGGGGTCCCTTCGGTGTTCGTGCGCACCAGCGGCTGCAACCTGCGCTGCGTCTGGTGCGACACGCCCTACACCTCCTGGCATCCGGAGGGCGAGGGCCTGACGCTCGACGCCATCTGCGACGCGGTCGCCCGGTTTCCCGCGCGCCACGTGGTGGTCCCCGGTGGCGAGCCGATGATCGCCAAGGGGATCGTCGAGCTGACCGGGCGGCTGCGCGAACGCCGTCTCCACATCACCATCGAAACGGCGGGCACCGTCTTTGCTCCGGTCGATTGCGAT
>JACOSH010000541.1 GCA_016178945.1 Acidobacteriota bacterium | reverse complement strand
GGCGCGCACGGGCGATCGGTGGGGAGGCAAGATGCTCCATCGCGTGGAGGCGCATACGCCGGCCGCGCGCCTGGCGCAGGTGCCCAATCCTCCGGCGCGCAAGCCGCACAGCACCATGAGCCACGGCATCAACATCCGGCCCGATCAGAAAGAAGTGTGGGTGGTGGACGGCGTCTACGGCTACGTCTACGCCTATGACGTAACGAAGCTGCCGCCCAAGCTGGTGGCCAGCGTGCCGCTGTTCAAAGATCCCAAGGAACAGCCCAAGCCCGGCTGGATCTCCTTCAGCCTGGACGGCCGGTACGCGTATCCCGACGGCGGCGCCGTGATCGACAGCAAGACCAAGAAGGTGGTTGCCCGCATCCCGACCAGCGAAAAGCTGATCGAGATCGACTTTGCGGACGGCAAGGTAGTCCGGGCAGGCCACCGGTAAGGAAGTCAGCGGCCAGACACCCGCCGATAGCCGCACACCTTCCCCTTCCAGAAATCGTTCATCCGGGAAAGGTTGGTCCCCACGCTGGTCTGGGCGTGATAAAACGACCCGCGGTCGTTGACGATCCCGCAGTGCTTCATGTTGTCGAAGAACACGACGGTGCCAAACTTCCCCGCTTCCCCGGCGGAAGCCTTGGGCAGCGAGAAGTACATCTTGCGCGCCGTGGTGCGCTTCCACAGGTAGCCGTTGTCGGCCCAGACACGCCAGACGAAGCCGGAGCAGTCGAAGCTCTTCATGCCGGCCGCGCCCCACACATAGGGGCGGCCAAGATGGTGTTCAATCGTCGCATGCAGAGTCGTCCAGAAGCCGGTCTCCTCGGCGCCCGCCGCCAGACTCGCCAGCCCCAGAAGCAGCAGCAGGCGTCTCATTTCACCGCGTTCCCCAGCAGCAGGCCCAGCCCGATGAACAGGCCAGCCAGAAAGATCGCCACGGCGCGGTTGTCGGCGTTGATCTGATCGGAGAAGTTGACGCCGGGCGTCAGCCAGTCGAAAATCTTGTAAGCGGCCACGAAGCCGGCCAGCCCGATGGCGAGCGACAGTACGATCGAAGTTACATAATGTCCCAGATCCATGACGAATAGTTTACGTTAAGAAGGTGACCCCGCAACTGAACCCCGTGGAGGCGCGCGTCCTGGGCGCCCTGATCGAAAAAGAGATGACCACGCCGGAATACTATCCGATGTCGGTGAACGCGCTGGTGAACGCCTGCAACCAGAAGTCGAACCGCGACCCGGTGGTGAGCTACGGCGAGGACACCGTCCAGCAGGCGCTGGAGGGCTTGCGGGAGAAGCGCCTCGCGTATGTGATCACCGGGCGCGAAGTGAGGGTGCCGAAGTACGCGCACCGCATCTCGGAGACCTGGAATCTGGGCACCCGCGAGCTGGCCGTGCTGCAAGTGCTGCTGCTGCGCGGACCGCAGACCGTCGGCGAGCTCAAGCAGCGCGCCGACCGGGCCCACGCGTTTGACGACCTGGAATCGGTAGAGTTCTGCCTGAAGCGTCTCATGGAGTGGACGCCCGAGCCATTGGCGATGAAGGTGGCGCGGACGGCTGGAACCCGGGAACCCCGCTATGCGCACCTGCTATGCGGCGAGGTTATGGAAGAGGCCGCAGTGGAAGAGCCTCCGCCTCGCCTGGACCGGTTCGCGGCGCTGGAGGCCGAAGTGGCGGCGCTGCGGGAGAAGGTGATGGAGCTGCAGCGGGCCCTGGAAAATTTCCGCCGCCAGTTTGAGTGATTCCCATGAACCGGTACCTGTTGCTTCTCTTGTCCTCGATCGCCTTCGCGCAGGAGGTGCGTCACGTCGTCCTGATCAGCCTGGACGGTTTCCCCGCCTTCGCCCTGAACGACCCCACGGTTCCCTTGCCCACGCTGCGGCGTCTCATGAAGGAGGGCGCGTCGGCCCGCGCGATGGAGCCGGTCAATCCCACGGTGACTTGGCCCAACCACACGTCCATGGTCACCGGCGTTGAGCCGGCCACACACGGGGTCATCTACAACGGCCTCCCGGTGCGAGGTGGCGACGGCCAGCCTGTCCGCGTCGAACCGTGGCGCGACAAGAGCGAGCTGGTTCTCGCGCCAACGCTGTACGACCTTGCCCACGCCGCCGGCCTCACCACGGCCGAAGTCGACTGGGTGGCCATCACCAACGCCAGGACCATCCACTGGTCGTTCTTCGAGGTCCCGCGCCCCGACGGCGTCATCGAGAAGGAGATGATCGCGGCGGGCCTGGCGACCGCGGACGAGATCGCCGGCTTTGCCAAGCTCCCCATCACGCTGCGCGACGAGATCTGGACTCAAGCCGCGCTCCACATCCTTCGCCGGCATCGTCCCCGCCTGCTGTTGTTCCACCTCCTCAACAACGACTCGGTTCATCATCGCTATGGTCCCGGCAATCTGGCCGCGAATACCTCGCTGGCGCTGCTCGACGCCAGGGTCGAGCGCGTCCTGCAGACCCTCCGCGAAACGGGTCTGGCGGATCGCACGGCGGTCTTCGTTGTCTCGGACCATGGCTTCAAAGAGGCGCGCACCATCGTCCGGCCCAACGTGCTCCTCAAAGAGGCCCACCTGGATACCGGCGCCTGGGTGATCTCCGAGGGCGGCACCGCCATGCTCTACGCCACGCGGGAGGCCACGCGCACCGCCATCCTGGCCGGCGTCAAGAGGCTGTTCGCGACGGTGCGGGGCATCGAGAGGATCATCGAACCCGAGGAATTCGCCGACTACGGATACCCCGCCTGGACCCCTGGCGGCCGCATGGCCGACCTGGTCCTGGTGGCGCGTTCCCGCTACGGCTTCGACGGCTCCAGTCAAGGTCCGGTCGAAACCGGCGTCCCGGCCTCCGGCCATCACGGCTACCTGAGCTCCGATCCGGACATGCAGGCCATTTTCATCGCCGCGGGCGCGGGCATCCGTCCCGGCGCGCGGCTGGACAAGGTGCGCGCGATCGACGTCGCGCCCACTCTGGCCGCGTTACTCGGTCTGCGGATGGACCACGTCAGCGGCAGGCCGCTCCGCGAGATCCTCCTCGAGCCGGGCCGCTAGCATCCAACCAATTTTTCTGCGGTAGACTATCTCACAGGGCAAGCGTTGCGAGGTAGTGCTTGGGAACCTTGAGAGCCGGACGAAACGCCGAATCGCTCCTCCCTACGGAATTTGTCCGCACGCAAGTGCAGAAGATTCTGGCAAGTGAGCCCTTTGCGGAATCTGAACGGCTGAGGCAGTTCCTGCGTTTCACCGTCGACCTCACGCTTCAAGGCGGAGGAACGCGGATCAAAGAATACCTCCTCGGCGTCGAGGTTTTTGGCAAGGAGGAGTCCTTTGACCCGAGAACCGATGCAATCGTCCGCGTGCAGGCGGGGAAGCTGCGGTCCAAGCTGGAGAAATACTACGCCTCGGAAGGCTGTGAGGATCCGGTCATCATCGAGTACCCCAAAGGAAGCTACGTCCCGACCTTCAAATTCCGGGAGGCAGCCGCGCCGGTTCCGCGTTCCGGGCCGGCGCCTTGGCGCCGGACGGCCGCACTGGCGGCCGCCGGTTTGGCGGTGGCTGGATTAGCGGTTTACTGGGCAGGCCGTAACGCGCAAACCAGGCAGCCTTCCGGCGGCCGGGTGTCGATAGCCGTGCTTCCCTTTGTGGACATGAGCGCGGGCAGAGACCAGGAGTACCTCTGCGACGGGATCACCGAGGAGATCATCACCGCGCTGTCCAAGCTGGAAGGATTGCACGTAGTCGCGCGGACGTCGACCTTCGAATTCAAAGGCAAGGGGCAGGACATTCGCAAGATCGGCGCGCAGCTCAATGTCGGAACGGTGCTGGAAGGGAGCGTGCGCAAGGCGGGCGCGAGTCTGCGCGTGGTCGCTCAGTTGATCAACGTGGCGGATGGGTACCATATCTGGTCCGAAACGTACGATCGTGAAACCAGAGATGTGTTTACCATCCAGGAAAGCATCGCACAGGCGATTGTCGGCTCGTTGCGCGTCCGGCTGACGCCAAGCGAGAAGGCGCGGCTGGCGAAACGATATACGGACAACCTGGACGCCTACAACTTGTATTTGCAGGGCCGTTATCATACGGCGACTCAGGGCCCTGAAGGGGCGAAGGTCGCGATCCAGTATTTCGAGCAAGCCCTGGCCCTCGAACCACGCTATGCGCCCGCGCTGGCCGGTCTGGCGGTTGCGTATCAAACCCTCAACCGGGTTGACGGGATGCCTCCGGCAGAGGCCATCTCGAAAGGGAGGGATGCGGCGAAGAAAGCGTTGGAGATCGACGAAGGGCTTGGCGCGGCCCACGCAGCGCTTGCGGTGATCTCAGGCCACGACTTGGACTATAGCAGCGCGCGCAAGGAATTCCAACGCGCCATCGAGCTGGATCCCAATGACGCCGCAACGCGCCAGGCCTACGCCTTCTACCTGGCGCGGACGGGAAGAACGGACGAAAGCCGTCCGCAGATGCGGCGTTGCTTGGAGCTGGACCCCCTCTCGCCCAGCAGATCAACCGCCATGGCCAGGATCTGCATCGAGTGGCATGAATTCGACAATGCCGCGGCTCAATGCCGGAAGGTACTCGAGCGCGACCCTAGAAACTCGTCGGCCTATTCCATCATGGGCTCGGCATTCTCCGCGCAGAAGCGCTTTCCGGAAGCCGTGGCAGCGTATGAAAAAGCCTGTGCCCTGTCGGGACGCGCACCCGGGTCGCTGGGTGGGCTGGGGTATAGCCTGGGGATGATGGGAGAGAAGAGCGCAGCGGCGAAGATCCTGCGAGAGCTGGAAGACAAGTCCAAGCAGCGGTATGTTTCGCCCATCTATTTCGCCATGGTTCATATGGGCTTGGGACAGAAGGACCAGGCCATCGAGTGGCTGGAACGGACTTACCAGGTGCGAAGTCACTGGCTCATGACCATCCCGGTTGATCACCACTTTGACGCGCTCCACTCCCAGCCGCGTTTCCAAGCCCTGCTGAAGAAGATGAATTTACCGTTAGCCGAACCGTTAACGCAACCCTAAACTCCTTGCGTTCAGCGAGGCGCTGCCGTCAAGATCAATCCAGCAGAGGAGGGTCTATATGCGAGGACTGATGGCCTGCTTGACCGGTCTGGGGTTCCTGGCAGGCAGCGCGATAGGGCAGATTACTACCGGGCAGATCCTCGGCGTGGTGCTGGATCCCAGCGGCGCTCCGGTTAACGGCGCTGCCGCGTCGGTCCGCAGTCTGGATACGAACGCGACGAAAAAGGCGTCGACCGGCGAGGACGGCCGGTTCCTGTTTCCCCACCTTCCGGTCGGCTCCTATGAGCTTACGATTGAGCACACGGGCTTCAGCCCTTACGTGCAGGGTCCGATTGTCCTACGGCTGAACCAGGACGCCGACCTTCGCGTGCGGCTGGAGTTGGCCGGGAACGTGGAAAAGATTGTGGTGCGGGAGGATGCCCCGCTCATCAACACCACGGACGCCGAAGTCGGCGTGAATTTCGACACCAAACGGATCGCCGAGTTGCCGATGGCGACCAACCGGAACGTGCTGAGCCTGTCGCTCTCCGCGGCCGGCGTCAGCCAACTCCAGACCGGACAGGGAAGCAACGTTCTGGGTGGCGGGAGCGTCCCGCTGGCGGTCAACGGCATGCGCGTGCGCTCGAACAACTTCATGGTAGACGGCCAGGACAGTAACGTTGTCGGCAGCACCGGCGAGTTGCTGCCCATCAACAACCCTGACGTACTGTCCGAATTCCGGCTGGTTACCAATCAGTTCACGGCCCAATACGGAGGCGCCGCCGGATCGGTAGTGAACGTCATCACCAAATCCGGCACGAATCAGTTCCACGGATCGGCGTTCTGGTTCCACAACGACAATCACCTGAATTCACGAAGCAACCTGGACAAACAACAGCTCTCTCAATCGCCGTTTCGCACCGAGAATCAGTTTGGCGGAACGCTGGGCGGTCCCGTAATCCATGATAAGACGTTCTTCTTCCTTTCCGCCCAGCGCTGGACCGACCGGAGGCTGGGCAGCGGCGTCACCATTCGTGGAGTGCCGACGGCGGACGGGCAATCGCTTCTCCGGTCGATTGCTGGAACCCGGCCCACGGTCCAGGCGCTGCTCGACTTCCTTCCCCCCGCGCAGCAGGCCCTTCCAGGCGTGACGGCCCCTGTCCAGGTGTCCGGCAATCGTTTCACTATCCCACTCGGGATTCTGACCGGCTCCAGCAATATCAGTTTCAACGATTGGCAGTGGTCCGGCAGAATCGACCACCGCTTCAGCGACCGGCACTCGCTTGGCTTCCGCTACCTGGGAGACGATCAGGTCAATTCCGGCGACGGCCAGGTTACGCCACCGGGCTTGTCGCTGGTGACCTCGCGCTCGGCGCAGTCGTTCAGCACATTTCTGACCAGCGGCTTCTCCGCCCGCCTGTTCAACGAGTTGCGGTTATCTTACGGCCGGCTGGCCAACGTCTCGGATGGATTGGATCCGCGTTCCAAGCAAATCCCATCGATCGAGATTAACGAGCTCGGCCTAAGAGGGACAACGGCGAGCCCCACGCGCACCGCGCTGGGGCTCGCCTTTAACCAGCCGAACATAAGCTTCCTGAATAACTATCAACTGCAGGACACCGTGTCGCTGGTTCATGGTCCACATGTGCTTAAGTTCGGCCTGGATTTCCGGAACCACCGTAGCATCGGCCGCACTCTGAGGGGCTTCCGGGGCACTTTGGTGTATGCCACACTCGATGACTTCGTAAATGACACGGCGAATTCGGGATCAATTTCCAGCCCTCTCCCTGGTGGAGAAACCTCCAGCCATTATGATTACCGGGATTAGTTCGCGTTCTTTCAAGACCAATGGAGGATCCGGCCCCGGCTCTCCCTCACCTTGGGCTTGCGGTATGAGGCGCCGGGAAGTCCGTTCCCCTACTTCGCCGTGCTCAATCGGCGCATCCTGAACGCCGCCGGAGGCGACCCCCGTTACGACTACGGCCGGATGCCGCCGCGCGATACCAACAACTGGGCGCCACGCTTCGGGTTCAATTACAGAGTCAAGCGGTTTCCGGGCTTCCTAGGCAGACTTACAGGCGATGACGGATCCGTAATCCGAGGCGGCTATGCCCGCACCTATGACTTCACCCCCATCAACACTTCGAGCCAGATCGGGGGATCGTTTCCATTCGTGAAGTCCTCCATTCTGACGAGGGGAACTCCAAACTCGCTCGCCACGCTTCGTACCTTGCCGGGCGCGCCGATCGCCGGCGACCCGAACCTGCTCTTCAGCAAGACCATTGCGGCGCCCGACTTTCGTTCTCCGATCGCCGAGCAAGTTGCGCTTCAACTCGAGCGGCAACTGAGCGCTAACCTGGCTTTGACCGTGGGCTACGTGGGCACCAAGGGAACCGGGCTATTTGAGCTGGTTGACGCCAATCCCGCCGTGCCGGGGACCGGGGGTCAGCGGCGCGTCGATCCTACTCACAATGCCATTAGCTTGCGATGCAACTGCGGTTCATCCACGTATCACTCGCTGCAGACTAGCGTGGAGAAGCGGCTGTCGAAGCGCATGGCCATGGCCGCGCATTACACCTGGAGCTCGTTTATCGACAGCTCGTCCGAAGGCCAGGCCCCCATTGGGGGCGAGATTGGCGCCGCACAAAACCCGTTCAACCGGCGCGCGGAACGCGGACGTTCCGCCTTCGACCGCCCGCATCGTTTTGTGGCCAACGGAGTCTGGGAGCTGCCTTCTCCGGCAGGATGGTTCGGGCGAACGCTGCTAAGCGGATGGCAGGTGAGCGGCTTCCTTACATTACAATCGGGAGCCCCTTTTGAAGCTCTGGACGGCGCCGATCCCGGCGCTCGTCTGACCACGATCCGCGCGAACGTGAATACCAGTCTTGATCTGGCCCGCATGAGCGTTTCTCAGATTCTCCAGGCCGGAGGCGCTTCGCTCTTCCGCCGCGTCACAGCCGCCGAAGGGCTGGGCAACATCGGACGGAACGTGCTGCGTTCGAGCGGCATCAAGAACGTTGACTTCGGCCTGGTGAAGAACACGCGGATCAGCGACAGCGTCCGGATGCAGTTGCGCGCCGAGTTCTATAATCTCACCAACACGAGGAACTTCGGCATACCAAATAACCAGGTCAGCTCGGCGAATTTCCTGAACCAGTGGGGCACCGACGGCGGCAATCGCAGAGTCGTTGCGGCCCTGCGCCTGGTGTTCTGATGCGACACATCATTTTGCTTGCCGTAGTCGTTCTTGGGTCTTCGGCCGCTGTGGCCGTCGCGCCCACGTTGGCGGCGCTACTCGGCTTGCGGATGGACAACGTCGGCGGCCGCGCGCTGCGCGAGATCCTCCTCGAGCCGGGCCGCTAGCGTGGCGAGGTTCAGGGAGGAAGCGGCGAGCGGAATTCGCGGCAGCGCCTCCACCAGGCGCCGCGTATAGGGATGCGCCGGCTGGCTGAAAATCCGCCCGGTTTCCCCGCATTCGACGATGCGGCCTTCGTGCAGGATCGCCACCCGCCGGCAGTAGGAGGCGATCGACAGCAGATCGTGCGAGATGAACAGCGTGGCCATGTTCCGCTCGCGGTTCAATGCGGCCAGCAGCCTCAGGACTTCGGCCTGGGTGATGAGGTCGAGTGCGCTGGTGGGCTCGTCGGCGATCAGCAGCGAGGGCCGGTGCAGCACGGCCATGGCGATCAAGACCCGCTGCGCCTGCCCGACGCTGATCTCGCCCGGGAGCCTCCGCAGGAAGGCGTCATCGGCGTGAAGTCCGACGCTCTGCAGCAGCTCGAACGGCTTTTCCCAGGCGGAGTCCGCGTGCGCCCGCCAGGCTTCGCGAAGCTGCGTGCCGATGCGCAGCGCCGGATTCAGCGACGACGACGCGCTTTGCAGCACCAGCCCGATCTCCCGCCCCCGCAGACGACGCATCTCGCGCTCGCCGCACTCCGTCAGGTCGCGCCCGGCGAACTGGATGCGGCCCTCCGTGCGGCCGCCTTTCAGATGCAGTAGCCGCAGGATGGCCAGCGCCAGGGTGCTCTTTCCCGACCCGCTCTGCCCCACCAGGCCCAGCGTCCCGCCCGCTTCGAGGTCAAGCGCGACGTCCTGGAGCACCGCGGGCCGCCCCGGGTACCCGGCGGAAATCCGCAGAGAAAGGAGCGGCTCCATCACCGGCGCCCCGAAATCTGGTTGGCGAACGAGATCCGTTCCACGTTCCAGAATGTTTGGGGCCGCATCGCGGCGGGCGCCGTGTTGCGCAGCGCCGGCGATATCGCCGCCAGAAAATTGCGATTCGCCAGGTACAGAAAGGGCGCTTCCTCCCACACGATCTCCTGCACACGGTCGAAGGCGGCCTTGCGCTTCTTGGGATCCAGGGTCGAAGCCTGCGCCCGCATCCAGCGGTCGATCTCCGCCTCCCACGGCGTCGCCGGCGACGGCTGGTTGGGGTTCCACTGATGATTGGCGGCCGAGCTCAGCCAGACATTCATCTGGGCGTTGGGGTCCAGATCGACGTTGACCAGCCCCAGCAGGCAGGCCTCGTAGTGGAAGGT
Organism: Acidobacteriota bacterium; assembly: GCA_016178945.1. Classification (GTDB taxonomy): domain Bacteria; phylum Acidobacteriota; class Terriglobia; order Bryobacterales; family Bryobacteraceae; genus JACOSH01. The sequence continues at coordinate 3,097 of JACOSH010000541.1, read as the reverse complement.
CCGGTTGATTCGCTCGATGAGCGAAGGAAAATCCAGGGGAACGATATTCAGCCGGATTCCCACCTTGGCCAGATCCTGCTGGAGCAGCGAGGCGATCCGCGCGCGTGTCTTATTGCCCGAGTTGGTCACCAGCGAGAACTCCACCGGGTGGCCTTCCCGATCGCGCAGCACCGCGCCGTCCAGGCGGAAGCCCTCCTGTTCGAGCTTGCGCCGCGCGCCGGCCGGATCAAACCCGTGCGGCCTCAGCCCGGCATGAAACCAGAACCGATTGGAGGGCGAGAATGGTCCCACCGCGGGCCGGGCGTGGCCCCGGTAGACCAGCCTCGCGATGTCGTCCCGATTAATGGACTCCGACACCGCGCGCCGGAAGGCTTTCGACCGGAACCAGGCTTTCTTGTACTCGGGCAGCGGGGCGTTGCGGACCTGGTTGAACCACATCATCTCGGTGTCCAGCGACGGACCGGCGTCGATCGCCGAGGCGGGAGCTTCGGCGGCCAGCGAATCGAACGTCTCCGGGTCGAGCGAATCGATCAGATGGATCTCTCCGCGCCGGAAGCGGATTTGCTCCAGGTCCCGGTTCTGCTGGATGTCCAGCCGCACCGAATCGAGATAGGGAAGACGCCGGCCGCTTGCATCCTTCTTCCAGTAGTTCGGATTGCGGCGCAGCAGCAGGTGCGAGCCGGCTTTGTGCTCGGCCACCACGAACGGTCCCAGGACGGCCTTCGGAGAAACGGCCGAGAGAATCGCCACCTGGTCGAAGAGCCGCTCCAGACCGGCGATGGGCGAGGGAAACAGGATGGAAACGCGGTGCGGGCCCAGCGTCTCGGCGCGCACCTCGCCGGACCCGGAGCGAAAGGAATCTCCGGTCGGCGAGTGCAGCGCGGGATCCATCATGCGCCGGACCGTAAAGGCCACGTCTTCGGCGCTGAACGGCGTGCCCTCGGAATAGAGGACCCGCTCGCGCAGTTTGAAGACGATTTTCCGCCCGCCCTCCGCCACTTTCCAGGATTCGGCCAGCTCGGGCTCCAGTTGCTGCGTCTTGCGGTTGACCCGGACGAGCACGCCGCCCGTGAGGTAGCGGACGGTTTCCGAGGAGTCGTCGGCCACGGCCAGCGGATCGAAGGTCTTGGGGTCGGATCGCAGGCAGAAGCGCAGCTCTCCGCCCCATTGGCCCCAAGCCAGGTAGGCGGACAGCGCCAGGAGCGGCAGCCTCGTTACCGGCATGGATCCTCCTTGGAAAAGATGAAGTGGAACCCGCTGGAGACCAGGACCAGCAGAACGGCCGGGGCCAGCAGCCAGGGCGCCGCGAACACGGCCCGGTAGTTGGCCAGCTCCAGCAGCAGATTGCCCCAGGAAGGTAGAGGCTCGGTAACGCCCAGCCCCAGCATTCCGAGATTGGCTTCGCTCCAGATAAACACGGGGATCGAAATCCAGAACTGGGCGGCGATCGCCGGCCGCAGGTTGGGCAGCAGGTGAACCATCATCAGGCGCGCCGTGCGGCAGCCGGCTGCGCGGGCTTGCAGGGCGAAGTCCGAGCCGCGAACGGCGGCGGCGCCGGCGCGGATCACCCGGGCCGAGGAGGCCCAGCCCAGCAGGCCCAGCAGCAGGAACGTGATGCTCACCGAGGTCCACGGCGCGACGTTGAGCGGCAGCAGCGCCCGCACCGTCAGCAGCAGGAAGAGCCAGGGCAGGGAAACGAACAGATCGGTGCAGGCCATCGCGGCGCGCTCGAACCAGCCCCCCAGAAATCCGGCCGATAATCCCACCAGCGCGGCCAGAAACACGGCCAGCAGCGCCGCCGCCGGGGCCAGCAGCAGCGAGACCCGGCTTCCATGCAGCAGGCGCGACAGGCGGTCGCGTCCCAGCTCGTCGGTGCCCAGAGGAAACCGGCGGCTGGGAGGCTCGTTGGGATGGTCGCGGAACTGCCGCTCATAGGGGGCCGGCGATAGAAAATCGGCCCCCACCGACGCCAGAAAAACCATCAGCAGGAATGCGGCCGCCAGATACCGGAGCGTCTGCACGGGCGGGACCCCCCGCGCCAGGCGATGGCGACGTCGCACAGAAAGTTGGCCGTGAGCGTGAAGGCGGTGAGGATCAGGGTCAGGCACACCAGCAGATTCAGATCGCGCCCCAGGGCGGCCTTCCAGGCCAGTTGCCCGATCCCCGGCGAGTCGCAGATCACCTCCACCGGGATCGCCGTGCCCAGGGCCAAGGTGACCGAGGTTCCCAGCCAGGCGATCAGTTGGGGCGCCACCGGCGGCAGCAGGTGGAAGCTGAACACGCGGACTCGCCCCAGCCCTTTGGCTTCGGCGGTCAGCACGTGCGGCAGATCCAGGCTGTCGCGAAACAGCAGATGCGCGGTCCGGAACACCCTGGGGCCCACCATGGCGGCGATTCCCACCGCGGCCGGCGCGCCCACCGCAAACAGGAAGAAGGCCAGCAGGGCGGACGGGATGCACAACAGCAGCCCGTTCAGGCTCCCGGCGGCGGCATCATAGGCCGAGCGGCGGAAGATCGCCGTGGAGGCGGCCATGGAGAGCCCGGCCACCCAGCCGAGTGTCAAGCCGAACGCCACCGAGCGCAGCGTGAGCGGCAGCCGGTCCCCGAGCAGCTCGGCGATGGGCCGTCCCATCGAGGAGGACATCCCCAGATCGCCGCTCGCCGCGTTCCGCAAGTACCGCCAGTAGGAAGCCACGATTCCGCCTTCCGCGCCGCGCGCCTCCCGGATCGCTTGGATGCTTTCCCGGTTCATTCGGGCATCCAGCTCCAGCTCGTCGGCGCCGAAGCCGGGCGCCAGGCGAACCAGCGCGGCGCCGAACAAGCCCGCGCACAGCCAGGTCAGCAGGAGCCGCGATGCGCCGGACAGGAGCTTGCGCCAGAGCATGGCAGGCTCACGCCACCAGGACAGGTTCCAGTCTCTGGCTCTTGTGGGTGCGTTTGGCTTTATACATCTGGCGGTCGGCCTCGGCCAGGAGCTCCTCGACCGCGCAGCCGCCGGCGGGGATCTCCGCCTGCCCGACGCTGAGCGACAGGAGGTCCTGCCCGCAGACCATCCGGCCGGCCTCCACGGCCGCCTGTCGGAAGCGCTCGACGACCT
>JACOSH010000009.1 GCA_016178945.1 Acidobacteriota bacterium | reverse complement strand
CTTATGAAGAAGGGGGCGCCGGATAGCGATCTGCGGGCCTGGGGCTTGTCCAAGGTCGGCGCGCTGGAAGCGCGCCTGAGGCGCTGCCGCAAACTCCGCCAGGGGGCAAGCCCCCTGAGCCCCCCGGCCCCTTTTCCCTCAAAAATCGCGCGCCCTTGACAAATCCCCTCCCTTCCAAACCTCTCCCAATTACCGTCCGGTGAACGCGGGCGCGCGCTTCTCCAGGAAGTGCGCGACTCCTTCGCGGAAGTCCTCGCTCGAAAAACTTCGCGCCATCTCCTCGAAGGCCAGGTCGACGGCCTCCCCCAGCGTCTGGAACTGCGCCTCGTAGATCTGGCGCTTCATCACCCGCAGGGAGCGCGGCGAGACGCCGGAAGCCAGCTCCTCGGCGAACGCGCGCACGCCGTCCGAAAACTCCGCCTCCGGCAGCACCCGGTGGACCAGCCCCATGCGCAGGGCCTCCGCCGCGTCCACTTTGCGCGAGGTGAACAGCAGATCCACGGTGTTGGCCACCCCGACCAGGCGCGGCAGCATCCAGCTCATTCCGTACTCGGCCACCAGCCCGCGCTTGGAAAAGATGGTGCAGAAACTGGCCGACGAAGAGGCGATGCGGAGGTCGCAGTACAGCGGAATCACAAACCCCAGCCCCACGGCCGGTCCGTTGATGGCGGCGACGATGGGCTTGTCGAGCGTCAGCAGCCAGGCATGTTTCCGGTGATAGTCCCGGCGAATCTCCGGGTCGAGCGGGACGTCCGCCGTCAGTCCGCCTCCCGGAACCTCCGCCATCACCCCCTTCAGCAGGCTCATGTCGGCGCCGGCGCAGAAGCCGCGTCCCGCGCCCGTCAGGACGATCACGCGCACGGCCTCGTCATCGGCGGCGGCGCGAAACGCCTCGCTCGATTCCTGTTCCATCCGCGCCGTCCAGGCGTTCAGCCGGTCCGGCCGGTTCAGCGTGATGGTGGCCACGCCGCGGCCCGCCTGGTAGAGGATCTCTTGGTAGGGCATCCCCCGATGATACGCTATGATGGATCGTCAATCGCGATGATGTCACGCCGCCAGATGCTCGCCGCCGCGCCCCTGTCGCTGGCCGGGGCCGGGGCGCGGATTCAGGCCGGATGCCAGACTAACGCCTGGCGGATCCAGCCTGGCGATTTCGGCAATCTCCTGGAGGTGCTGGGCAGGATCAAGGGCCACGAGTTCGACGGCTTTGAAACCGGCTTCCGCAACCTGGAGGGGCAGTTTGCCAACGCGACTCGGGCCAAGGCGCAAATCGCCGCCACCGGCCTGCGCTTCTTCGGCATCCACATTTTCCTGCTCCAGTACGACCCGCAAACCGCCGTCGCGCCCTGGGACCTGATCATGCGGGTCGCCGACGGGAGCGCCGCCCTGGGCGCCCAGCGCCTGATTCTCAGCGGCGGACCCGCGGCGGACCCGCGCCGCAAGGCCGAAGGCCTCGACCGCGCGGGCGAGTACTGCCGGAAGGCGGGCCTCGATCTCGCCTACCACAACCACGATCGCGAGTTCACCAGCGGTGAGATCGAAGGGCTGCTGAGCCACACCCAGCCCGGCCTGCTCCACCTGGTGCTCGACGCAGGTCACGCTTTCCGCGCCAGGGCCGACGTCACGGCGTTCTTCCGCCGGCATCACGGCCGCATCGGCGGCATGCACTTGCGCGATTTCCGCAACGGCGAGCAGGTCCCGCTGGGCCAAGGCGAATTCGACCTCCGCCCGCTGGCAGCGGAAATCGGAAAGACCGGCTGGAGCGGATGGCTGCTGGCCGAGGAGGAGCGGCTCAACGACGGCAAGCCCGGCGACAGCGCCGTCGAGCCTGCCCGCCGTCATCTGCGCAAGATTTTTGGAGTCTGACATGCCCTCGCAACCCCGCCGCACTTTTTCGCGCGCGCTGGCCGGCGCCGCGCTTTCGGCCGCCTCTGCCCGCCGCGTCCTGGGCGCGAACGACCGTCCCGGCCTGGCGCTGATCGGCTGCGGCCGGCGTGGGCGCGAGGTGATGGAGGCCTTCCTCAAGACCGGCCGGGCCGACCTGCGCTGCCTCTGCGACGTGTACGATGCGCAGCGCGCCCGCGCCCGCAGTCTCTTGGGCCAACCCTTCGAATGCGTGGCGCACGAAGAAGCATTGGCCCGCCGCGACGTGGACGCCGTCCTGATCGCCACCGCGGATCACTGGCACCTGGACATCGCGCTCGACGCTCTTCGCGCCGGCAAGCACGTGTATCTGGAAAAGCCGGCCACCCACCGCTTCGAGGAAGGCGCGGCGCTGCTGGCCGCCGCCCGCTCCAGCGGCCGCGTCTGCCAGGTGGGCACCCAACAGCGCAGCGGCGCGCACTACCGCCGCGCCAAGGAGGAGATCTTCGGGCCGGGGAAACTGGGCAAGGTCCTGTTCGTGCGCGCGGCATGGAGCGGCTTCCCCTGGCAGGCGCGGGCCATACCGAAAGCGCCCAAGCCGGACGGCCTGGACTGGGTCCGCTACCTGGGACGCACCGGCCATCGCGACTTTGAAATGGCCCGCTACGATTCCTGGCGCTGCTTTCCGGAGTATGGCGGCGGCGTGCTCGCCGACATCCTTAACCACTGGGCCGACGTCGCGCAGTGGATGATGGACGACCCGGCGCCGGTCGCCGCCGTCGCCGCGGGCGGCATCTACCAGTTGCACGACCACCGCGTGAATCCCGATACCGTCAACGCCATCGTCCAATACAAGGACTGGAACCTGGCCTTTGAATCCTCGGTCCTGCCCGCGCCCAACGTGCCCGCAACCGTCGTCTTCGTGGGCACGCACGGCACCCTCGACCTGTCCCGCGACGGCTTCATCTACCGCAACGCGGTGGGAGCCATCCTGCATCGCGCGGCGGAAGGCAGCCTGGAAACGGCCCATGTCACGGATTTTCTCGACAGCCTGAAGACCGGCAAGCGGCCCAGCGCCGATGTCGCGATCGGATTGCAGGGCGTTCTCCCCTGCCACCTGGCGCGCGCCGCGTATTGGAGCGGCAAGCGCGCCCGCTACGCCGAGGGTACGATAAAGGTCTAGGCGGTGGTTCCAGTTTTCAGCTTTCAGCTTTCAGCGATCAGCCGCGCGCTGAGCGCGCGCCTTCAGAAGCTGAACGCTGAACGCTGATAGCTGAACGCTCGCACTCTATGAAAACCCGCAGACAACTGCTCCAGAGCGCGGCCGCGGCGGCCACCGCGTTGCCCTCCGCCGCGCAACATGCGCACGCGCCGAACCTGGCGCAGATCGCCGCCCCGTACAAGCCGAAGGTCCTCACGCCCACTGAAATGGATTGGCTCGCGAAGCTGGTCGACGCCATCATCCCCGGCTCGGACACTCCTGGAGCTTCCGACGCGGGCGTGCCCGCTTACGTCGATCGCCACCTGGCAGTCGACCCGCGTCACCTGGCGCTGTTCCGCGATGGGAAACAGGCGCTGGACGCGGCGTCGAAGGAAAAATTCGGCAAGACCTTCTCCCGGATCGACGCGGCGCAACAGGCGGCCGTGCTGACGCCGCTCACCGCCGGCCGGTTCTTCCGGATGATCAAAGACCTGACTATCGACGGCTACTACACGTCCAAGGAAGGGCTTGCTCAGGAGTTGGGCTGGAACGCCAACACCTTTTTGCCCGAGTTCCCGGGCTGCACCCATCCGGAACATCAGAGCTAGCCATGCAACGCGACCCCGTGCACGACGTGGCGATCATCGGCAGCGGCGCCTCCGGCGGGATGGCGGCCTGGAACCTGGCGCGCAAGGGGGTCAACGTCCTGATGCTCGACGCCGGCGCGCGCTTCAAGCGGGCCGGCTTCTGGACCCACGTCAAGCCCTGGGAATGGCGCCAGCGCCTGGACCGCGGGCAGCGTCCCCCGGAGTTCTATCTCGACCGCCAGGAGCAGCCCTACCAGACTCCCGAAGGCCGCCCTTTCGATCTGGTGCGCGTGTGGGGCCGCGGCGGCAAGACCCTGGTGTGGGGCCGCGTCTCCCTGCGCTACTCCGATCTGGATTTCGCCGCCGCCGAGCGCGACGGCTGGGAAATCCCCTGGCCGATCCGCTACAAGGACATCGCCCCCCACTACGACCGCGTCGACCAGCTCATCGGCGTCTGCGGCGGCAATGACGATCAGGATTCGCTGCCGGGCAGCCGGTATCACTTGCCAGCGCCCGCTCCGCGCTGCGGCGAGCGGCTGCTCCAGAGCCGCATGGGCTCGGATCCCAAGCGCAGCGCCTTGAACGGCTTCTGCCAGTCGCACGAGGTTCCCAACCTGTTCGTGGTCGACGGCGCGGCCTTCCCCTCAGCCACAGAAAAAAACCCCACTCTCACTATCCTCGCCCTGGCCTGGCGCGCCACCGATTATCTGGCCGAGGAGATGCGGGCCCAGCGCGTGTAAGGCCGGCCTGTTTATGCGCTCTCGCGGGGTTGTCATCGCATTCCTGGCCGCGCTGCCGCCGGTTCTGCTGGCCGCATGGTCCCTGGCCCAGACCCTGCCCCAGTTCTCCGAT
>JACOSH010000540.1 GCA_016178945.1 Acidobacteriota bacterium | reverse complement strand
TGGGTGATGCCCTTGCTTTGCGCGGCGTCGAGCGCGCCGGCGATTTGGATGGCGAGCGAGACGACGGCGGCCATATCGCCCTTGTAGCCGCGCAGCGTCTTGCCCTCAACATACTCCATGGCGATGAAGTGGACGCCATCGGCTTCGCCGATCCCGTAGATCACGGCGACGTTGGGATGATTGAGCGCGGAGGCGGCCTTGGCCTCCTGCACGAACCGCCGGAGCCGCTCCTGATCCCGGGCAAACTCGGCGGGGAGAACCTTGATGGCGACGGTGCGGTCGAGCTCCGTGTCCCGGGCGCGATACACCGCGCCCATGCCGCCCTCGCCCAGCTTGTCCAGAATCTGGTAGTGAGAAAGCCTGCTTCCGGTCATCGCGGATGCTCAGAGGATACCAGAGCCTCAGCGCGGGCTGCGCGTTTTCTGCGACTGCAGAAAGGCCAGCAAGTCGGCCAGCTCGCGGGCGCTGAGGGTTTGTTCCATCCCATCCGGCATGATGGACACCGGCGAGAGCTCCATGGAGAGGATCTGGGCGCGGGGAATGCGCACTTCGTCGTCGGGCCCCATGTGCAGCAGGATCGAGGCCGGATTCTCGTCGCCCAGCACGCCGGAGTAGGTTTCCGCCGCGGTGGTCACGCGGTAGACTTCATGACCGGGCACGAAGCTCTCGCTGGGGAAAACGATCGCTTCCAGCAGGTCCGGCCCGGAGCGGATCGCGCCGATGGTGGTGAGGTCGGGGCCTACATGGCCGCCTTCCAGACCGATGGTGTGACAGCCGGAGCAGCCGGCCTTTTCGCCGAAGTACAGCCGGCGCCCGCGGGCGATGTCGGCGGGAGCGGTCAGCAGCGGTTCCAGCTTGTGCAGCTTTTCGACACGCGCAGCCTGTGCCTGGCCGATGCGGGCCAGCAGAGGGCGGGCCTGGTTGCGGCTGGTCAAAGGGTAGGCTGCGACCAACTCGAGGAACTTCTTACCGCCGGCCTCGCTCAGGCCCGGCGACCGATCGAGGCCCGCCAGCAGCGCTTGGCCGGTCTGCTCATTGGGGAGGCGGCGGAAGGCGTCGAGCAGGTGGGGGAGGACCAACGAGTCGGCCTTGGGGATGATCCGCTCGGCGAGGGCCAGGAGCTGGCCAGGGGTGAGGCCGGCGCGGGCCAGGGTCTGGGAGGCCGTCAGGCGGGACAGGCCGGAGGTTTGGGCGGCGAGGAACTCGAACTGGGCCGGTGAGAGCTTGGGCCGGCGCGCAATCAGCGCGGAGAGGGCGGCCAACCGGGTCGCGTCCGGCTCGGCGCTGGAGGAGGAGATGCGCTCCAGCTTGTCATCCAGGGCGGCCACGCCGCGGGTTCGCGCGACGGTAACGGCCTGGAGGCGCACCGCGGGATCCGGGTCGCCAAGGCAGCGGCCGAGCTGATCGACCCAGACGGACGGCAACGCCTTGAGATCGGCGCGGTTCAGGACCTCGATCAGCATCAGGCGCGGCGCGGCGGGATCGGCCAGAGACTCGGCCACCAGGCTCTGCATGTCCGCGCTGGCGGCGAAGGCCAGGATCGCATCCCGGATGGCATCGGAGGCTTCCCCGGCGCGCAAGCGGCCGCGAAGAAAGGCGACCACTTCGGCGGACCAATCGGAGTGATGCGAGACGACCCAGAGAGCGGCCGCGCGCAGGTCCTTGTCCGGATCGGAGAGCAGCGCGGCAGCCTGGCGGCGGTCGAGCGAATCCATCTGGTCGAGCGCGATGAGGGCGGCCTTGCGGATGCGCGGTTCCGGCCGCCGCAGCGCGCCGGCCACTGAGCCCGGCTGACGCAACTGGATCAACGAATAGATGATGGAGTGCTCGATAAAGCGATCCTGCGCGCCCGCGGCGGCGTCGAGGAGCGGGGGAACGGCGCGCGGATCCCCGATCTGGCCCAGGGCGGTGGCGGCCTGGCGGCGGACTTCGGGCGCCGGATCGCGGAGCAGCGCGAGCAGCCCGTCGACGGCGTCGGGGTCGCGCGCCATGCCGGCGCTACGAGCGGCGGCGACGCGAACCTGCGAGTCCGAATCGCGGAAGGCCGCGCGCACCCCCGCGGCTGCGCCGGTCCGGTAAAGACCGAAGACCGCTGCGCAGCGATCCTCGGGGTCTCCGGAGTTCTCCCGCACGGATTGGAGTTTGGCGACATCGCCGGCCTCGACCAGCTTGTCGACCTCGCGCAGGAGCGGGACCGGTCCCGAGGCGGCCGGCGTTGCTTTCCGAATGCGAAGAATCGCCCCGCGATGCTGGGGCTTGGAGATGCGCGAGACCGGACAGCCATGCAGGAACCAGGCGCCGGTATCGATCACCAGCAAGCTGCCGTCGGTGTCCTCCAGCACGTCGGTGGGATGGAACTCCGGGTCCGAGGAGACCAGGAAATCCTCGTCTTCGGTGCGGAAGGTGGCGCCCTCGCGGTGGACGATATGCCGCTGGATGCGGTGCGGATTGAACTGCGCGCTAAAGAGGTTGCCGGCATACTCCGGGCCCCAGCCAAACCCATCGTGGCGCACCAGCCCGGACGGGGCGATGCGCGCGAACCTGGTCATCACCGGCATCAACTCGCCGGTGCGTCTGAATTCCGAGACCACCGGATACCACTTGGGGTAGACGCCACCCTCGACCCAGTGCATCAGGGCGTCGCGCATGCCGTCCTTGGGGTCGGTGAAGTAGGTCATGGTTCCGATGCTCTCGCCGCCCGGCGTGAAGACCACTTCGACGGGATTGTCGAAGCCTCCGCCCGCGACCCACTCCAGACCGCTGCCATCGGGCCGCACGCGCCAGATCCGCGAGGCTTTCCCTTCGTAGAGGGTTCCCTCCCGGCTGCGGATCCTGAAGCCGTGCCGCCCGTCGGTCAGGTAGAGCCAGCCGTCGGGACCCAGGATGGGGCCGTGCAGGCTGGCGGCGTTGGCGGAGAGATTCCAGCCGGTGACGACGATCTCTTTGCGGTCGGCGACGCCGTCGTTATCGGTATCGGTGAACCGGATCAGATCGGGCGGCGAGGCGACATACAGGCTACCGCGATACCAGGCCGCTCCCGCCGGCATCGTGAGCTTATCGGCGAAGACCTTGCTGGTGTCATACACGCCGTCGCGATTCAGGTCCTCCAGCATCCGGATGCGGTACTCCGGGTGAGCCTTCATCCGGTCGTTGCGCACGTTGTTGCCGGACGATTCGCACAGAAAGAGGCGCCCGCGATCGTCGATCGCGCCCATCATGGCGTAGGAAACCAGATCCGGCCCGGCGGCTCTTTCCACGGTGAAGCCGGGAGGCACGCGCACGGCGGACAGGCCGGTCACGATCGCGGGGGCGGGCTGGAGCAGCCTCACCGCCGCGGCGGCGAGAAGGAGGAGGGCGGTCGCGGCAAAGGGTCGCTTGAACATGTGGGGAAGCCTGCCCCACACAGTTTACTGGATCGGCGAGGGCGCGCGCGACACCTGTCCGCGGAAGGCTTCGGATATCGCGATGTTGTTGTGCTCGAGCGACCGGCCGGTGGCGACATCCATCTGGACACGGGCGCGGCTGTAGTTGGCCAGAGCCGAGACTTCCGCGGCCTGGGCCGTTACCAGGTCGCGCTGCACCAAAATCACATTGAACAGGGTGGACGCGCCCAGGGTGTACTTTTTCTGTTCAGCGTCCAGGGTCTGCTCGCGGAGGACGCGCGTCTTGCTGGCCGCCTGATAGGTGGCCCGCGACTGCTGCAGCGCGATCAGCGCGTTCTGCACGTCCAGCCGGATGGAGTTCTCCAATTGCTGCAGTCCGATCTCCCGCTGGCGCATGGACAACTGGTCGAGCACCATATCGGCCTGAGCGGACCGGTTGCGCAGCGGAATGTTCATCTGCAAGGCAAGGCTGTAATCGGGAAAATTCCGGCGGAACAACTGGTTGAGCACCGTGCCGTAGCCGCCGATAAAAAACGTCGTGGGAGTGCGCGGCGGCGAGCCCGCCGGCAGCGGCAGAGCGCTGAGCTCCCCCGCCAGACCGTTGTTGGCGACGGCGACCACGGCGTCCAGAGTGGGGAGCAACTGGCTGCGCGATCCTTTGAGGTTGATCTTGTCGTTCTCGATCTGGATACGGCGCTGGGCCAGCTCGGGCCGCGCCTGGCGCGCTTGAGCGACCAGGTCCTGAATCGGCTCGACGGGCTCGTTCTCCGGGATCGAGAGACGGTCGGTGGGAATCACGCGCGCGTCGGCGATCGCCGGGCTGGCCACGCCGGTCCGGCTGAGGGCGCTCTTGAGGATCATCTCCTGTTGCAGGACCCGGGTCAGGGAAATGGTCAGGTCCTGTTCGGCGTTGGCGACCTCGGCTTCGGCCCGCACCACCTCGATGGGGGCCAAGGTGCCGATCTCCACCTGCTTCTGGTTATCGACGAGCTGCTTCTTGTACAGATCCAGCGCCTTCTGCTTCACCTTGACGTCTTCGTTAAAGCTCACCAGGTCCCAGTACAAGTTGATAATGGCCGAGACTGTGGTGATCACCTGCTGCTTGAAGACCAGGTCGGAGACCTCGCGATTGTTCCGGGCCACCACGATATTGCGGTTGTTCACGGCCAGGCCGAAGCCCTGCAGCAGCTTTTGAGTCACGTTCAGGTTGAGACTGGAGGTGGTGGAAGGATTCAGCTCCGCGCGAAGGCTGGTGGAGGTGAGGTGTGAATTGCTCAGGCCGAGGCTGACGGTGGTTCCGGACAGGAAACCCTGCTGGAAAGAGAAATTGGCCAGATCGTTGCGGTTGACCAGGGTGTTGGTGCCGGAGACGAAAGTGGAGGTCTGCGGGTTGGTGTTATGAGCCCAGCGGACGAACCCGGTGAGCACGGGATCGAGGTTGGGAATCACGGTGCCGGTCTGGGTGATGACGGTTCCCGTCCCACCCCCGGCGGCGGCGCTGGCTTGGGCCGCGGCGCTCTGGGTGATACCGGTATCCTGCCCGCGCTGGGTGGGCGCGCTGGCCGGCCCCTGCTGCACCGAGGGCGGAACTCCACGCAGCAATCCGCCCGCCCGGGCGCGCAGGATGTTGGCGTCGGAGATCTGCGCGCCGTAACGCTGGAGCTCAATGTCCAGGTTGTTCTCCAGCGCCAGCGCGATGGCGTCCTGGAGCGACAGATACAGGTTGCCGGCCCGCAGCAGGGACTCGATGCGGTTGGAATTGGCCAGATTGACCGGAGCCACGTCGCGGGGCTGATACGGCTCGGTGACGCGAGACAAGGTCACTCGCTGCCCGGCGCCCAGGGGCGGGAGGAGCAGCAAGAAAACACAAGAAACGGCTAGGAAAGTTTGAAGTCGGCGCATGAGGGTCTCTAAAGATGGTACTACGCAGCTATGGCGCGGAGTGTTCCTGGAAACTCCAATGATATAGTAGGCGTTTGTGAGCGTGCAACCGTTGTCCGTGCTCGACCTGTTCCGCCAGACCGGCGCCTACCTGAGCGGCCACTTCCGGCTGACCAGCGGCCTGCACAGCCCGGAATACCTGCAGTCGGCCAAGGTTCTGCAATACCCGGCGCACGCGGAGCGGCTGGGCCGGGAGCTGGCGGCCGCGCTGCGGGAACTGACGTGCGGACAGGCGATCCAGGTGGTGGTAGCCCCCGCCCTGGGCGGTCTGATCATCGGGCACGAGGTGGCCCGGGCGCTGGACGCGCGATTCGTGTTCACCGAGCGCGACGCATCGGGAGGCATGGTGATGCGGCGCGGATTCCACGCGGACCGGAAGGATAGCGCGGTGGTGGTGGAGGACGTGATCACCACCGGCGGCAGCACGCGCGAGACGATCGAGATCGTGCGGCAGGGCGGAGCGCAGGTTCTGGCGGTCGGCTCCATCATCGAGCGCGCCGGAGGCCGGGTGGACGTGGGCCTGCCCCGCATCGCGCTGGCTACGCTGGAGGTGATCTCCTACAAGCCGGACCAGTGCCCTCTGTGCCGGCAGGGTATCGAGGTCGCGAAGCCGGGCTCGCGTCCGGCGCCGTAGCCGATGCGGCGCATCAGGATTACGGTCGCCTACGATGGCACGGACTTCCACGGCTGGCAGGTGCAGCCCAATCTGCCCACGATTCAGGGGACCCTGGAAGCGGCGGCCTCCGAGATCGAGGGCAAGCCCGTGCAGGTAGCCGGCTCGGGGCGTACCGACGCCGGAGTCCACGCGCTGGCGCAAGTCGCCGCCCTGACGCTGGAGAATCCCATCCCGCTCGACAACCTGCGCAAGGCGCTCAACCGCCTGCTGCCGGCGTCGACACGGGTGCTGAGAGCCGAAGAGGTCCCCTTGGAGTTTCATCCGCGCTTCGACGCGGTCGCCAAGACCTACGAGTACCGCATGTATCGAGGCGAGGCCTGCCCGCCGTGGGAGGTGCGATACGTCCACCACTACCCGTATCCGCTGGATGCCGATCGGATGGGGGAGCTGGCGCGCTTGCTCGAAGGCGAGCACGATTTCTCGGCGTTTGCGGCGGCCGATGAGCGGGACGCCGAGGGAGGCTCCAAGGTGCGGACCATCTTCGAGTCGCGCGTTGCGTGGAGCGGCGACCGGCTCACCTACACGGTCCGGGGCAGCGGATTTTTGAAACACATGGTGCGCAATATTGTGGGCACGCTGCTGTACGCGGGTAAGGGCAACCTGGACGCGGCGGGTTTGAGAGAACTGCTTCAGAGCGGCGATCGCAGGCGCGCGGGCCCCACCGCGCCGGCCAAGGGGTTGTTCCTGGTGAGCGTGGAATACCCTGAGCGCCAAACGTGAAAAGGAACTTTGGCCGCCCGGCTGCGTTATGCTGTGGTAGCCACAGGCATGATTGAAGTCGCGGAGCTCCGGAAATCCTACGGCGATCTGGCCGCCGTGGACGGCGTTTCCTTCACGGCCCGGACCGGGGAGATCTTCGGCCTGCTGGGACCCAACGGCGCCGGCAAGACCACCACCATCGGCTGCATCTCGGGCCTGCTGACGCCCACTAGCGGACATTTGCGCGTGATGGGGCACGACGTCGTGCGGGACGGCACGGCGGCGCGCCGGACACTGGGCGTTGTGCCGCAGGAGATCGCCCTCTACGACGAGCTCTCGGCGGAAGAGAACCTGGGCTATTGGGGCGGCGTGCAGGGAATGCGCGATCCCGTGCTGGGCCGCCGCATCCAGGCGGTCCTGGAGCTGACCGGGCTGCTGGACCGGGCGCGCGAGCCGGTCAAGCGCTTTAGCGGCGGGATGAAGCGCCGGCTCAACTTCGCTTGCGGCATCGTCCACCAGCCCAAGGTTCTGATGCTGGACGAGCCGACGGTCGGCGTCGATCCGCAGAGCCGGGTGCGCTTGCTCGAGCTGGTGCGCGAGCAAGCCAAGTCCGGCGCCTGCGTGCTCTACACGACCCACTACATGGAGGAAGCCGAAGCTCTCTGCGACCGGCTGGCGGTGGTCGATCACGGCAAGATCATCGCGCAGGGGACCCTGGCGGAGCTGCGCGCGATGCTGGCCGAGCACGATCTGCTTCGCCTGCAGGGCAGCTTCCGCCCCGAAGCCGCTCGCGAAGCGCTGCGGCGAATCGATGGGATTGAAGTCTTGCAGGCCGATGAGAGCCAATTGCGGCTGTCGCTGGCGGCCGCCTCCCGCCGCCTCCCGCAGATCTTCTCGGCGTTGGCCGAGGCCGGCGCCGAGGTCCGCGGGACCACGCTCACCCAGCCCAGTCTGGAGAGCCTGTTCATCAAGCTCACCGGCAAGGAGCTCCGGGAGTGATGCGCTTCGTGTGGATCAGCGCGCTCAAGGACCTGCGGCGCCTGCGGCGCGACCCAATGGCGCTGGCGATGTGGCTGGCGCTCCCGGTGTTCGTCGCCGTCACCATGAACTTTGTCTTCGGACGGCAGGCGGCGGCGCCGCAAGGCCGCTTGCTGGTGGCCGACAGGGACGGCAGCTTCCTGAGCGGGGCCTTGCCGGGGATGTTCAACCAAGGTCCGCTGTCCCGGATGGTGCTGGTGGAGAAGGTCAACGAGGACTCGGGCCGGCTGCGTCTCGAGAAGGGCGACGCCTCGGCGCTGCTCATCATCCCGAAAGGATTCGGCGACGCCTTCCTGAACAACCGCCCGGCGCGGCTCGAGTTGATCACCAACCGCAGCCAACGCATCTTGCCCGGCATCATCGAAGAAGCGTTGTCGGTCCTGGTGGAGGGCAGCTTCTACGTGCAGCGGCTCATCGGCGACCAGATGCGCCTGGTTTCCGGCAACGGCCGTCCCTCGGAAACCAGCATCGTCGAAGCCAGTGTCGCCATCAACCGCGCCGTCCGAAGCGTCATGCGCTACTTGGACCCTCCGCTGATCGAGCTCCAGACCAGCGTGGTGAGCGACGAGCCGAAACAGAAGAAAAGCTTCGGCGCGCTGTTTTTTCCGGGCGTGCTGTTCATGGCCCTGATGTTCATCGCCGCGGGCCTGGCCGGCGATGCGTGGAAGGAGCGCACGCGCGGCACGCTGCGCCGCGTGGCCTGCACTCCCAGCCCGATCGCGGCGTGGACGGCGGGCAAGGCGCTGGCCGCCTTCACGCTGGTCCTGGCGGTGGCTGTCTTAGGAATGGCGGCCGGCGGGTGGCTGCTGGGCGTTTCGCTGAGCCATGCGCTCCCGGCGGTCCTCTGGGCGGGCGGTTCCGGGGCCCTCCTCTACCTGCTCATGCTGTTTCTGGCGACCTGCGCATCCACCGAGCGCATGGCGACCTTTCTTGCGAACCTGGTGCTGCTGCCCCTGACGATGATCGGCGGCAGCTTCTTTCCGAGTGAAATCATGCCGTCCAGTTTTGCGGCGATCGGGCAATGGACGCCCAATGGATTTCTGCTCGGGCGCTTCAAGGCGATCCTCGACGGCGGCATGACTGCGGGCGCGATCGCCGCCGCCTTCGCCGGCCTGGCTTTGGCCGCTGCCGTCAGCTTCTGGCTGGTGGTGCGCCGGCTGCGCGGGACCTTCCTGGTGTGAGGATGCTGCGCGACGCTCTATTCCTGGCCCGGAAGGATCTCCGCTACATGTTCCGCGCGCGCGAGACCTGGCTGTGGACGTTCGTCATGCCGGTTGCGTTCTTCTACTTCATCGGGACCGTCACGGGCGGTTTTTCGGGCCGTCCCGGCGGCAAGGAGGAGATCACCGTCGTGGTTCCCGCCGACGCGGGCTTTCTCGCCGGCCGCCTGGTGCGCGGCCTGGAGGCCAGGAACTATCAGGTGGTCGAGACCGGGAGCCGGCGGCGGTTGGAGATTCCGGCCGGCTTCACGCAATCCGTGATGGCGGGCCAGCCGGTCAAAGTGACGTTGACCCGCACCAGCGAAGGCTTGGGCGCGGAGTACGACCAGGCCCGCGTAGCCCGCGCCGTGTATACGCTGCTGGCCGAGCTGATTGTGACCGGCAAGGAGGGCGGCAAGGCGTCGCCGGAAGCCCTCGACAAGTTGGCGCGGGAGCCGCGCCACCTGAGCCTGGAAGTGCGGGCGGCGGGCAAGCGCATCCTGCCGCCCAGCGGATTCGAGCAGGCGGTGCCGGGGACTTTGGTGATGTTCACGATGCTGGTGCTGTTCACCAGCGGGGGCGTGACGCTGGTGATCGAGCGCAGCCAGGGGATTCTGCGGCGGCTGGCTTCGTCGCCCATGTCGCGCGGGGCCGTGGTCCTGGGAAAGTGGGGCGCCCGCTGGACCCTGGCCTTGATTCAGATCGCCTTCGCGATGTTGGCGGGCAGGGTTCTGTTCCAGGTGAGTTGGGGCCCGCACCTCCCCGCGGTGATGGCGGCGCTGGCGGTCTACGCCGGGTTAGTGGCCTCGCTAGGGATTCTGCTGGCGAATCTCGCGACCAGCCGGGAGCAGTGCATTGGCGCCGGGGTCATCGCCAGCAACGTGATGGCGGGGCTGGGCGGCTGCTGGTGGCCGATCGAGATCACGCCGGTCTGGGCCCAGAAGCTGGCCTTGTTCCTGCCGGCCGGTTGGGCCATGGATGCGTTGCACCAGTTGGTCAGCTTCGGCGCCGGGCCGGCGGCCGTGCTGCCGCACCTGGCTTGGATGGCCGCCGCGGGGCTGCTGGCGGGCTGGCTGGTTTC
>JACOSH010000539.1 GCA_016178945.1 Acidobacteriota bacterium | reverse complement strand
GTCTGGCCGAAATCGACGGTCTTGAAGATATGGCCCTGGTTGTCGGTTCCAAACCCGAAGAAACCGGAAAAGGCCACGTAGGCGATCGCGGCGTGCACGGGATCCACCGCCACGCGCGTCACGGCGCGGAGCGGCAGAGTCCCGGTGATGTCGGTCCAATCCGCGCCCGCGTTGGTCGAGACGGGCACCCGCCCGTTGCCGGTCTCCGCGTAGAGGACATTGGTGTCGCCCGGCGCCACGGCGATGGTCGTCACGACGCTGCGCTCGTTGGGCCGTTCCGCCACCAGGCTCAAGTCCGGCGAGATCGGCCGCCACACTCCCGCGCCATCGGTGGTCCGGTACACACGATAAGTGCCGAAGTACAGCTTCAGCGGATTCGAGGGATCCATCGAGAGGGTGGGATAGAACGGAGAGCGGTCGCGCTGGTCGATGCCGTGGCTGATCGACATCGACGCCGAGAAGTTCGCCGAAGCGGAGGTCTTGTGGAGGCTGAGACCGAAGAACCCCCCGTAAACGGTGGAGGGATCCAGGGGATCGATCGCCGTGGCGCCGCCGTCGCCGCCGACAAAAGCGTCCCAGGCCGGCTTCCCGCTGTAGCGCTGGGTGCCGTTGTCCTGCGTGCCGCCGTATCCGATATTGACATCCCGCGGATGAATAGAGATCCCCCAATTGAACTGCGTGAGCGAAAGCGTCGCGTTCAGATTGGTCCAGTTGATTGCCGCGCTGGCCAGGTTGGGAGAGCTCCACACGCCGCCATCGTTGCCGTTATAGACCCGGGTCCCATCCGCGGAGAAGGCCAGCGCGTGGTGATCGACGTGTGTCGCCGCGCCGCTGGGCCCGACCGAGGTAACCGCCCAGGACTGCCCCCCGTTCACCGAGCGATAAATGGTGAAACCGGCCGCCACCACCAGGTTCGGATCCACCGGGCTGACCGCCAGCACGTTGTTGTACCAGCACTGGGGCTGGCAATAGTCCGGCGCTGCCAACTGACGCCAGGTCTGCGCCCCGTCGTCGGACTTGAACAGCCCGCGCAACCCGTCGTTGGCGCCCGGCTGGACGCTGTGGATGCCGGCATAGATCACCGAGGGATTGGAAGCCGAGCCCGCCATCGCGATCCGGCCCACGAAGGTGGCGGGCAGCGACAGAGCGCCCGTGCCGCTGGCCGTATTCCAGGTCAGGCCGCCGTCGGTCGATTTATACGCGCCGTTTCGAGGGTTGGTGTTCGGATCGCCCAGCGCCGCGTAAGCGACATCGCCGTTCTTCGGATCGAAGAAGACCGCGGTTCCCGAAGCGCCGGCCAGCACGTTGGTCCAGGTGACGCCGCCATCGGTGGAACGGAAAATGCCCGCCGAGGCGGTGGGCGTGCGCTGCACACCCGCCAGCAGCACCTCCGAGCGGACCGGATGGATCGAGATCGCTCCGATCCGGGCGCCGCCCGCGCCGGTTCCCGCCGTAAACGGCCCGACGAACGGCCCGGGCAGGTGCGTCCAACTCAGGCCCCGGTCGGCGGACTTCAGTATCCCCGCGCCGTAGTAGCTGTCGCCCGAGAAGTTCTGCTCCCCGGTCCCGGCATAGACGATATCGGGATTGCGCGGGTCCAGCGCGATCGAGCCGGTGGCCAGCGAGATCTGAGAATCGGTGAGCGAGGTCCAGTTCCGGCCGCCGTCGGTGGTCTTCCACACACCGCCGTGCGCTCCCCCCAGATACGCCACGTCCGGGTTGCGCGGATCCACCGCCAGCGCCGACACCCGGCCCGAGGAATACGGAAACGTGCCCGCGGTGGGCCCCACGTTCGTCGGCTGCGGGCCGATCGGGGTCCACCGCTCGGGCGAAGCCGCCACGCCTTTCTGCCGCGCGAGCGCTCTCTCGCGCTCCACCATGCGGTTCATCTCCTGGATTGCGCGCGCCCGCGCGCCCGCCGGTATCGACTCGCGGGGAAACGCCCGCCGCTGGTAGAAATCCTCCAACCGCCGCCGCATGCGCTCAGTGCGGTCATCTTGCGCCAGGCCCAGCAGCCCGGCGCAGCCCACCAGCAGGATCCTCTGAACGGATTTCATGGTTTTCGCATAATACCACCCTGCCTCCATTCAAGTGACGCCGGCTCTCCTTCGGTTACCATATAGATTGTCTCCGTCCCCGGCGATGCCTCACTCCAAATTGAACTGGCCGCAGCTCTACCTGTGTGTCGCGATGACCACGCTGGCGACGCTGCTGCTGGAGCTTTCGCTCACGCGCATCTTCTCGGTGGTGTTCTACTACCACTTCGCGTTTCTGGCCATCTCGATCGCCCTGTTCGGGCTGGGCGCCGGCGGCGTCTTCTCCTACGTCCTGGCCGGAAGGGGGAACCTGTTTCGCAACCTGGGGCGGCTGAGCGCGCTCAACAGCGGCCTGGTGATCCTGGCCGTCGCCGTGGCGCTGGCGCAGCGCGACGAAGCCGGCGGGGCCGGCCTGTTTCTGCTCTACTTCGCCACGGCCTTGCCATTCTTCGTTTCCGGCGCGATCGTATCGCTGGCTATTTCGGAAACCGTGGAGCGGATCGACCGGGTCTATTTCTTCGACCTGCTCGGTGCGGCGGGCGGCTGCCTGGTCCTGGTGCCGCTGCTCAACCAGCTCGGCGGACCGAACACTACTATCGGGGCGGCCATTCTGTTCGCCGCCGCCGCCGCCATCTGGCACACCATGGCGGGCTCGGCCGGCGGGCGCGTCTTCAGCGTCGCGCTGGGCCTGGCGTTGGTGGCCCTGATCATCCTGAACTTCCGCGGCGGCGTGCTCGACGTCAAGTATGCCAAGGGCAAGAAGCTCACCGGCGAGCTGTTCATCCGCTGGAACGACTTCTCCCGCATCGCCGTGGTGCAGAAGGAGTGGGGCAAGGAGATCCTGATCGACGCCGACGCCTCCACCGGCATCGCCAATTTCGATTTTCAGAATCTCTCCGCCCGCGAGCGGAACGACTTGCTCCACCAGGGCCCCGGATTGCCCTACAACCTGCGGCCGGGCGCCAAGACCCTCATCATCGGGCCGGGCGGCGGCTGGGATGTGGCGCGCGCGCTGGCGGGCGGCAGCCGCGACATCACCGGCGTCGAGATCAATCCGCTGATCGCCACCGAGATCATGCGCAAGCGGTTTCCCGCTTACAGCCGCGGCCTCTACCTGCGTCCCGATGTCCGCACGTTTGTGGAAGACGGACGCAGCTTCGTGCGCCGTAGCGCCGAGAAGTACCAGGTGTTGCAAGCCACGCTGGTGGACACCTGGGCCTCCACCGCCGCCGGGGCCTTCGCGCTGTCGGAGAACAATCTGTACACCAGCGAGGCCTTTTACGACTACCTCAGCCACCTGACCGGCGACGGTCTGATGGCGTGTACGCGCTGGGGCTTCGACCCGCCGCGCGAATCGCTGCGGCTGCTGTCGCTGGCCATCGAGGCGCTCGGCCGGCTGGGCGAGCGGGAAGCGTGGCGGCACGTGATCGTGGGGCGCGAAGGGACGGTCGAAGGCTGGGGCGCCCGCGACACCGTGCTCATCTCCAGAAAGCCGTTTGGCGCGGAAGATATCGTCCGGGCGCGCCGCGCCTTGGCCGAATCCAACATGGAAGCCATTTATCTGCCCGATGCCCGGATCGCCAATCCCTTCACCGAATTGCTCCGGAGCCCGGATCCTGGCGAATACCAGCGCCGCTACCGCTACGACATTTCTCCGGTCGGCGACAACCGGCCCTTCTTCTTCTACACCGTGCAGCCGCGCGAGATTCTCACCTACCTCTCCCAAGGTGGCAAGGACAGCGCCGACTACAAGATCAACCGCGCGATCCCGCTGCTGTTCCGGCTGGTGGCAGTCAGCCTGGCGGCGGTTGGGGTGATCCTGGCGCTGCCGCCGGTGATCCTGGGCGCTCGCCTGCCGCGCGAGAAGGGGGTTCC
>JACOSH010000538.1 GCA_016178945.1 Acidobacteriota bacterium | reverse complement strand
GCTGCTGGCCAAGGACTCCTCGCTGTCCGAGCTGCACTTCATCCTGGGCGACTCCCTTCTGAATCAGCAGCAGCCCGAGCAGGCGCTGGCTCCGCTCAAGAAAGCAGTGAGCCTCAGGCAGGACTACACGGAGGCCCACGCGGTGCTGGGCCGGGCCTTGATGCTGACCGGAGAAGCCGGGCCGGCGATCCCTCATCTGAAGGCCGCGCTGCCGGTCGACGCCGACGGCAGCCTGTACTTCCAGTTGAGCCGCGCCTATCAGAGCGTCGGGCAGCCGGCGCTGGCGGCGGAGGCGCTGAAAAAGTACCAGGAGATCCGGAAAGCCGGCGAGAGCACGGAGGTAGCGATCACGGCCCCGCCCCCCCATTGACACGGATACCCTATTGGCGGTACAAAGGTCCCACGGGTTCCCGTGGTGGGATGCTTTGGCGAAACTCCTGTTCAGCCATTTGAGAGGGTGACAATGAATCTTACGAAACGTTTCTTGCTGGTTGCTCTGGCCTGTGCCGTGGCGGGCTTTTGGACTTTTCCCGCCGCCGCGCAAGTCCTCTACGGTTCGGTGGTCGGATTGATCGAAGATGCGTCGAGCTCGGCCATGCCGAACGCCGCCGTGGCTTTGACCAACAAAGGCACCGGCCAAACCTATGAAGCCAAGACCGACGTCGGCGGGCGTTATGCCATCTCCAATGTCCTGCCGGGCGACTACGATCTGAAGGTCACGGCGCAGGGCTTCCGCACCCAGACGCGCACCGATGTCCGCGTCTCGGTGAACACGGTTACCCGCGCCGACGTGCGCATGGAAGTGGGCGCTCTGGCCGAACAGGTCACGGTGGAGGCCTCGGCCACCGTCCTGCAAACCGACAAGTCGGACACGCACACGGAAATCACCTCCAAGCAGGTGGCGAATCTGCCCCTGCCCGGCTACCGCAACTACCAGAGCCTGATCAACCTGGTTCCGGGCGCGACGCCGGCCGGCTTCCAGAACTCGGTCACCGACACGCCGGGCCGTTCGCTCACCACCAACATCAACGGCACCAACCGCAACAACAACATGACGCGCATCGACGGAGCGTCGAGCGTGAACCTTTGGCTGCCTCACCACGCCGGCTACGTGATGCCCGCGGAAATGGTGGACACGGTGAACATCACCACCTCGGCCGGGGATGCCGAGCAGGGCATGGCGGGCGGCGCGGCCATCACGCTGGCCACCAAGTCGGGCACCAACGACATTCACGGCAGCCTGTTTGAGTACCACGACAACCAGCATCTGAAGGCGCGCAACTTCTTCCAGGCCGTGGGCGTGGACAAGCCTCTGAGCATCTATAACAACTACGGCGGCACCGTCGGCGGCCCCATCAAGAAGAACAAGCTGTTCTTCTTCTACAGCTTCGATGGGTCCCGGCAGCGGCAGGGTGCGGTGGGCCGGTACTCGGTTCCCGCGACGGATATCCGATCTGGCGACTTCAGCGCTTACAGCACGACCATTTACGACCCGGCCACCGGCAATCAGACCGATGGAACCGGCAGGGTGCCGTTTGCCGGAAACAGGATTCCCTCCGCGCGCATCAGTCCGATCGCGCAAAAAATCCAAGCCTTCTACCCGTCTCCGAACCTGGCCGGCGCTCAGAACAACTATTTCGCTTCCGCCGTTCCCAAGTTCAATCGCGATTACAACGACTTCAAGATCAACTTCAACCGCAACGACAGGCACCACATCTTTGGACACTACGGCAGAATGAAGGCCCTGGTCAGCGGCACGCCGATCTTTGGGGAAGGCATTGGTCCGGCCCCCGGCTCCGATCCCGGAACGGGTGACACTCGCGTCCAGAACACCTCGATCGCGCACACCTACACGTTCTCGCCGAGCTTGCTGCTCGACGGCGTCTTTGGGTACCAGCGCCTGGACCAGACGGTGAAGGGGGTGGACTTTGGCAAGAACTTCAGCGAGACCCTGGGAATCCCGGGCATCAATGGTCCGGACATTCGCCAGGGTGGCTTCCCCAACGTCAGCATCAACGGCTACAACGGATTTGGCGTTCCGGGCTGGATGCCTTTGGAACGTATCGAAGAGAGCTACACCACCACGCATAACCTGACCTGGACCAAAGGCGCGCATACCTTCCGGTTCGGGTTCGACGGCGTTAATCATCGCATGACGCACTGGCAGCCGGAGCTCGGCGCCGGCCCGCGTGGCGCGATCGATTTCGCGGGCGGTCCGACGGCCCTGGGGCCCTCCGGCTCTCCGAATAACTACAACGGCTACGCGGCCTTCCTGCTGGGCCAGTCCAATAACATGCAGAAGAGCATCCAGTACATCCTGATGACCCCGCGCGAGTACCAGTTCATGTGGTATGGGCAGGATCGCTGGCAGGTGACACGCAAACTGACCGTGACCCTGGGTCTGCAATACAACTACGACCCGCTGATGACGCGCGCCACGGGCAAGGGCATCGAGCGCCTGGATCCGGAAACCAATCTGGTCTATCTGGGCGGCCGCGGCAACGTCCCGCGCAACGTGGATGTGACGGTCAGCAAGAAACTGATTGCTCCCAGCGCGGGCGTCGCCTACCGCCTGGACGATAAGACCGTCCTCCGCGCCGGCTACGGCATCCACTACGACCCGCTGCCATTCTCGCGTCCCCTGCGCGGTTTCTATCCGCTCACGGTGAACTTCAACTTCAACGCGCCGAACGGATTCGTTCCCATTCGAACGCTTGCCCAGGGCATTCCGCCCGTAAACGGACCGGACCTCTCCACCGGAGTGGTGGACCTCCCGGCGGTGGCCGACATGCGCAGCCCGTACAAGGGCCAGATTCACCGCGGCTACATCCAGTCCTGGAATTTCACGGTGGAGCGCAGGCTGCCCCAAGACGTGGTGACCTCGGTGGCGTACGTCGGCACCCAGAGCGTGCACCTGCTGGCGGACCGGGACATCAACTCGGGCTTCCCGAACTCCGGGCAGGCGCTGCGCCCGTACGCCGTGAAGTTCAACCGGCGCACGTCCACTCTCATGTGGGACGGCTACCTCAGCTCGCACTATCATTCCCTGCAGTCCAGCATTCGCAAGCAGTACTCCAAGGGTCTGATGCTGCAAGGCGCCTACACTTGGTCCAAGGCCATCAACATGACCGATGACGACGGCTGGGCCGGCGTGGGCTGGAACTGGGGGCCGGTATTCTCTCGCAACCGCGCTCCGGCCGGCTATGACCGCCGCCACATGTTCACTCTGGGATGGGTCTATGAGCTGCCGGTGGGCAAGGGCAAGAAGTGGGCCTCGACTGGACCGATGTCCTATATCATCGGCGGATGGGCCGTCAATGGGGTGATGTCGGCCTACACCGGCACGCCGTTTACAGTGAGCTCGCCCGGCGCTTCGCTCAACGCTCCCAGCAACTCCCAGACGGCGGACCAGGTGAAGCCAAACGTCGACCGCCTCTCGCAGGTAGGACCGGGCACCAACTGGTACGACACGTCCGCCTTCCAGCGGATCACCGACGTTCGCTTCGGATCGACCGGGCGCAACCTGATGCGCCAGCCGGGCGTGTGGAACACCGATTTGATGATCAACCGCACTTTCCGGTTTACGGAACGGTTCAACACGGACTTCCGCGTCGAGTTCTTCAACTTCCCGAACACGTCGCACTTTGGCGGCGTGGCGAGCGGAGATGTCACAAGCACGAACTTCATGCGGATTCTCAGCTCGTACGGCGAGCGGCAAGTCCGCTTCGGGCTGCGCGTGGGCTTCTAAATAGCGCTGGGGCGGGTCAGTGACTGGTCACCGGCCCGCCCCGCCTTGGTTTCCAAAAAGGAACTTCCCGCCGCTTTCCGCCACGACGCGCAGGCGATCCTTGCCCACCAGTTTCTCCAGCCGGAGCACGGCCGGGGACGCGGCGATGAGGTAGCAGCGCTCCGGGCCGGTCCACAGCCGCGCCAAGCCCGCGTCATCCAGAAATACATCGGGCGCGCCCGGCGCGTAGGAGCCATACTCCAGGTTGTTCACCCGGCCGTTCAACAGCAGCGCCCGGCGGTTGGTGTAGAAGAAAACCGACGAAAAGGCGTAGTACTGGTCGTCGACAATCAGCCTGCCCTCCGGCACGCGCAAGAGCGCTTCGGCCAACGGGCGCGATCCCAGGTAGGGATCGAAGACTACCAGCGCCAGCCGGGCGGCGTGGAAGAAGACAACCATCATCAGGGCCAGGCTCAACGCCGCCCGCCGTCCCTCCCACTTCCACGCGCCGATCGCTCCGATCAGAAACGCCGCCCCGGCTACTGCAAGCGGTAGCCGCAAATAGGCGAAGGAATCGAG
>JACOSH010000008.1 GCA_016178945.1 Acidobacteriota bacterium | reverse complement strand
GCGCGTCGAGACCCGATTGGGCGTCTCCAGTTGCAGCGACAACGGCGTGGCCGGGCCGATCCGGATGCCGAAGACGGTAACGATCTCCCCAGGGGACACGCCCGTCGAGATCATGCTGCCGGCGGCCACTACGCCATTCCGCACCACGCAGGCGCCGCTCGACGACTTGGCTTCGATGCGGGTAGCCAGCAGGGCGCCGTCCATCTGGAGGATGCCCTTCACCTCGACGCAGGCGCCCACGACCAGGGGACCGTGGCTAGTGTCGAAGACGGTGTTCGCGTCGGCGCGCACGGTGCGAGTCCCGACCTTCCAGTCGCCGATTCGTCCGCTCGCCGGTACGGCCTGAAGGGTCCCCGCCAGCTCGAAGTGGCCCTGTTGCAGAGCCTCTTGCTGGCAGGCCGCCATCCGCTCGCCGTCGATACGGGCGGCCAGGATCAGGTCGATGGCCAGCAGTTGCCCGCGCACTTCGACGCAGGAGCCGGCCTGGATCACGCCGCGATCCATGCGGATGCGCGTGGCGGCAGTCACCCGAACGGTGCGGGTTCCCACCTTCCAGTCGCCGATCAGCAGCGGCGGAAGACTCTTCACGATGCCCAGGAATTTCGGCTCGTCGTCGTCCCGGACGACGCAGCTCTCCGCCTCGATCTTGGATGCGTCCACGGAGCCGTCGCTCCGCAGCATGCCGCGGACTTCCACGCAGGCTCCCACCACGAAATGCAGCCCGCGCGGCACGAGCACGGTCGACGCCGACACCAGTACCTGACGTCCGCTCACCGTCCACGTACCGGTCAATGCGCTGCCAGGCGGCAGAGTCTGAATGACTCCTTTGAAGTCCACTTCAACCCGCGTGACTCCGGGCGCGGAGGCGCATCCGGCGGCGCTCGACTTGGTGTCGATTTCCGTGGCGGTAATCGAGCCGTCCGGATTCGCCGTGCCGTGCACTTCGACACAGCCGCCGAGCGCGATCGGGCCGGTGATCTGAACCAGCTTGGTCATCAAGGTCACGTGCACGACGCGGCCGGACACCTTCCAGTCGCCGATCAGGCTCGGCGCCGAAGGAAGAGCCTGGATATTGCCGAAGAACACCAGCGGCGAGGGAGTGGCGCCGCACTGGCCGGCGCGCACCGTCTCGATCTTGGTGGCGTCGATCAAGCTGCCCGCCATCATTCCCCGGACCTCCACGCAAGCGCCCAAGACCAGGGGCGCCTGGTCGGCTTCGACCTTGGTGCCGGCCGAGACCCGCACCGTTCGCCCCGACACGGTCCAATTCCCGACCAGCCCGCCCGTGGGCAGGCTCTCGACCTTGCCCGTAAACTTGAATCCGCCATCCTTGTCGAAATCCGGGGTATTGTCGTCCGCCGCCAGCGTTCCCGAGGCGATGAAAAGGAGAAAGAGAAGATGTCGCATTGGTGGTTACCTCTGTTTACACCCGTCACGTTCAAGAGGTCATTTCTACACGGAGTGGAACGTAATTCTTTCGCACCCCACCCGATCCGTGCGTGCAAAACCAAGACCAGCCAGAAGTTTGCCGCACAACATGCAAGCAGGCAGGGCACGCGTGTTTCCATCCCGCCAACCCCGCGACCGGGTGCGCCTTAAAGATTCGTCCGGCGTGGCCGATGACATCGATTGAGGCCGGAGAATGCCCTCTTACGACCCTTCTCATTTCACCATTCAGGACATGGCGGAGTCGGCGGCCTACCTGCGCCACCTGGGACGGAACGCCGGGAGCATGGAAGAAGCCGGGCAGAGCATCGTGGACTATTTCTGCGACACCCTGACGTGTCCCGCGGATGGCCGGCCATCGACGGTGCTGGCTCGCATCTACAAGACTCAGCAGTTCGGAAAGCTGCCCTCGGACCTGCGGGAGTGGGCCAAGCGGTCGCTGAATGGAGTCCACGCCCCGGCGCGCATGCGCTGTCTGACGCTGCTGGCTACGCGCGGCGAGCGGCCGGAGTGGAACGAGCGGCGAAAATCCGCGGGACACCGGTGCATTCCACTGATCAGCGAGCAGGCGGTGAGCCAGGCGCCGATGATCGCGCGGCTGATCCGGCAATTCGGACTGGAGATCAATACCGTGCTGGCCCCGGACCCGGCCCTGCTCCTGGACCTATCCGAGCGCACTTACAACGTCTTTTACGTGCCGCAAGCCGCGGGTTCTCCCTACGTTCCCGCCCAGGAAGATTTCGTGGTTCCTTGCGGTATCCAGTCGGTGCTGGGCTTCGGAGGAATGCTTCACAGCGGCGACCTGTTCGCCGTGATCCTGTTCTTGCGGCACCCGGTGCCCCAGGAGTCGGCGGACCTGTTCGAGCCGCTGGCCCTCAGCGTCAAGGTGGCCTTGACGCCTTTCGTGGGAAGCGAATTTCGAAACGGGTAGCGTCCGCGCCATGAACCGCCGATCCGACCAAGTCCAGGCGCTGCGGGCCCAGCTCAGCGCACTCGACCAGTTGCTGGAGGTGCAGGAGCGGGTCACCAGCCGGCAGAGTGCCCGCCAACTCGAGGAGGCCAACCAGCGCCTGCGCCAACTGAACCAAAGTCTGCTTGAAAAGACGGATCTGGCCGAGAGGATGGCGGCCCAAGCCGCGGCGGCCAGCGCGGCGAAATCGGAGTTTGTGGCCAGTATGAGCCACGAAATCCGCACGCCCATGAACGGCGTCATCGGCATGACCAGTCTGCTTCAGGACACGCCACTGACGCTGGAACAACGGGACTACGTCAACACCATCCAGCGCTGCGGGGAGGCGCTGCTGGCCATTATCAGCGATGTATTGGACCTCTCCAAGATCGAGGCCGGCAAACTGGCCGTGGAGGCTATCGATTTCGAGCTCGGACCGATGATCGAGGACGCTCTAGAGCTGGTGGCGGCGCAGGCCCACCGCAAGGGGTTGGAACTCACCCTGTGGATCGCTCCGGCGGCGCCGGCGGCTGTGCGGGCCGACCCGGGAAGGCTCCGCCAGGTGTTGGTCAATCTGCTGAGCAACGCGGTGAAGTTCACGGAGGCCGGAGAAGTGTCGGTGCGGGTCACGCTGGACGACCTGCGGGACGAGGTGGCCACGCTGCGCTTCCAGGTCAAAGACACCGGCGCCGGAATCCCTCCGGAAGCGCAGTCGCGGCTGTTCCGGCCGTTCGTGCAGGCGGAGGCTTCCACGACGCGGCGTTTCGGAGGAACCGGGCTCGGGCTGGCGATCTCCAAGCAACTGGTGGAGATCTGGTCCGGGCAAATGGGAGTGGAAAGTGAACCGGGACAGGGCTCGACCTTTTGGTTCACCGTGCGAGCCCCGGTCGCCGCCCGGATTCCGGCGGGCCTCCAGATCTGCCAGGTCAAGGGAAAGAGAGCGCTGGTAGTGGACGACAACGCCACCAGCCGGTGCATCCTGCAACACCACCTGGAAGCGGCCGGCATGGAGGTGATCCCGGCCGTGACCGGCCTGGCGGGTCTGCGGGCCTGGCTGGCTTCCTTGGCCGACCAGCGGTACTTCGACGTAGCGGTGGTCGATTTTCAGATGCCCCTAATGGACGGTCTGACACTCGCGCAGACCATTCGCGCCCGGTCCGGTCCGGAGATCTTGCCCGTGGTGATGCTCACCTCGAGCAGCGAGCGAGCGCGCTGCCCGGAGATGGAGCAAGCGGGCATCCGGGCGTGTCTGACCAAGCCGGTACGCCGGTTGCAATTGCTGGAGGCCGTGTCGCTGGCCCTGGGAGACGGAGCGGCCGGCGCCACGGCCGGTCTCTCTTCGCTCGCCACGGCTCTCAAGCCGATTTTCGGGGCGCGCATCCTGCTGGCCGACGATAATGTCGTGAACCAGAAAGTCGGCCTGCTGCTTCTGGAGAAGCTCGGCTGCCGCGTGGAAGTCGTGGCCAACGGGCGGGAGGCCATTGCGGCCTGGGAAACCGCTGCTTACGACCTGATCCTGATGGATTGTCAAATGCCCGAAGTGGATGGGTGGGAAGCGACACGCCGGATCCGGGAGCTGGAATCCGGCTCGCTTCATACTGCGATCCTGGCGCTCACGGCCAGTGTCCTGGAGGAGAACCGCAAGCGGTGCGTGGAAGCGGGGATGGACGGCTTCCTGGCCAAACCGCTTCGCGTGCAGGACCTGGAGAGAGCCCTGTCACAGTGGCTTCCTGAGTCCGTCCTGTCGCTCCAGGAATCGTAGGTTTTCCTTGGCGATCTTGGGAACACCAGGCTAAGCCTGGCTGATCTGCTCGTTCGTGCATGTAGCTGAACCGGAGCGAGGCGGAGCAATCTGTCTGGTGGAAACCGGGGAAGCAGACCTGCGAGCCGTAGCGCAAGCGAACCCGATTCGGCCTCGTGACGCGGATGGAGGTGGCCAGTCTGCCACAGAGGATGAAGCCTGATATCGGCGGGGAAGTAATGAGCAAACTCGCCGGACCTTCCGGGGTGGTTTGGGGACAGCTTTACATACCGAAAGCGAATGGGAAGCTACGGCCGTTGTCCTGCCATGAGAGAAGTCACCGCGCCAGGTGCGGGCGAACGCGAACTACAGCATGCCGAGGCTGGGCGGCTTCGCGGTCCTGAAAGGCAAGGACGGCGCTGGCGGGAAATTGTTCGACGAGTCCTGGAGTTGCCAGGAGAGCTGTACGCTGCAACTGGTCAGATGACCAGTAGGACCTGCGGTATGATCGAGGTATGCGACACCGCGTAGTCACCGCCACCGAGCTCAAGGCCAAGTGCCTCGCACTGCTCGACGAAGTCGACGAGAAGGGCGATACGATCACCGTGACCAAGCGTGGCCGTCCTGTAGCCACTCTGCAGCCAGTAAAGGCGAAATCGTGGAGGTCGCCCGAGGGTGCCTGGATCGGAAAAGTCGAGATCGTGGGCGACATCGTCAACTTCGAAACGTCCCATCTTTGGGATGCCCTTCGCAAGAGCCGGGAGTAGTCGACTTGACTACCAGGTTCTTGTTAGACACCCACATTGTTGCCCGCTGGCTTTTGGATCCACAACGGCTCTCTCGGGAACAGGCGCGGATCCTCCACGAAGCCGTCCGGCATCGCGAGCCGGTGGCGATTAGCGCGATCACGCTCCTTGAGTTAGCCATGTTGTTTAGTGGAGGCGCCGTGAAGATCAAGCTCAGTATGGACGAATTGTTCGGCGAACTGGAGGCGAGTCCGGCGTTTCATATTCTTCCCCTGACCTCGGACATCGCGAAGGAAGTCTATTATCTTGGGGCCACGCTTCGCGACCCCGCCGGCCGGGTGATTGTCGCAACCGCCCGATTTCACGGCTTGCGTCTGCTAACGTCGGACCAGCGCATCATCCAATCCAAAACTGTCTCAACTGTGGAGTAGCCGGCGCCCGCAACGCGGCGAAGCTATTGCGGTTTGTCCTTCTTGTTCGCCGCCTCGGCGGTCAGCTTCCGCAGCAACTCGATGGTCGGCTTGGGCGCTTCGAATTCGGCTTCCTCCAGAGGGGTCCGGCCGAAGCGGTCCTTCACGGTGAGGTCGGCGCCATGGTCCACCAGGTACTGAATGATGTCATTGGCGCCGAAACGCGTGGCGGTGTGCAGCGGGTTGATGCCGAACCCGCCGGTGCGCTTTTCGTTGACATCGGCCCCCAGCTCGATCATCAGCTTCACGGCCTCCAGCTTGCGGCTGCCGGTGGCGAACAGAAGGCCGCCGGCGCCATCCGGCGTCTTGGCCTTGGGGTCCGCCCCCCGCGCGATCAGCTCGCGCATCAGGGCGGAGTTGCCGGCCTCGGCCGCCGAGTGGAAGGGCGTCATCCCGCCGGTGTTGCGGAAGGGGTTGGGCGGGCCGGGGGGTCTCTCGGTGCGGGCGTTGGGGTCGGCGCCGTGCGCCAGCAGGTCGCGCACCAATTCGATCTTGCCCTGCCGGACCGCCTCGTGCAGGGGCAAGCCGCCGCTCCGGTCGCGCGAATTCACGTCCGCGCCGAGCTCGAGCATCAGGCGGGCCACCGCGTCGTGCCCGCGGCCCAGCGCGATCAGGAACGCGGTGCTTCCATCCGGCGCCTTGAATCGAGGATCCGCCTTGGCCGCCAGCGCCAGCTTCACGCCGTCGATATTGCCCCGCTGCGCGGCGAACAACAGCGCGTTGTAGCCGTTCTTCGAGACGGCGTTTACGTCCGCGCCCCGCTCCAGCAGCAGGCCGGCCATCTCCGTGCGTCCCTCGGCGATGGCCCACATCAGCGCCGTCTGGCCCATGCGGGTCTCGGCGGCGTTGACGGAGGCCTGATGGTCCAGGAGGAGTTTGACCAGCTCCGTATTGCCCGAATTAACGGCGCCCATCAGCGGAGTATCGCCGCTCCAGCGCGCCGCGTTGGGATTCGCCTTGGCCTCCAGCAGCATGCGCGCGATCGCCAGGTTGCCGCCGGCGCTGGCCAGCGTGAGCGGAGTCTCTCCGTTTTCATCGGCGGCGTTTACGTTGGCGCCCGCCCCGAGAAGGGCGGCCACTATCTCGGGATCTTCGCGGCTCACCGCCCAGGCCAGCGGCGTGGATCCGTCGGCGCGGGCCGCGTTCACGTCGGCGCCCTTCTTCAGGAGCGCCAGGACCGCCTTGTGATCGCGGTTCTGAACTGCTTCCAGCAGTCCCAGGCCGGCGGCCGAAACCAGGTGCGGAGCCGGCGCCAGGCAGCCGAGCAAGACCAAAATCATCCGGATTCGCGGTGCCATATCCGTGAATGATATACTGTTTCGCACACCCAGGGAAACATGTTCCGATTCGTCCTGTCGAGTATCGCGGCCGCCGCAAGCCTCACTGGACAAAGCGCCGCTCCCGCGGCCGCCGCCCAGACGCTGGTGAACCGGTACTGCCTGGGCTGCCATAACGACAAGCTGAAGACCGCGAGCGTTTCGCTGGAGGGCCTGCCGGCCGCTTCCGCCGGGGCGGAAGCCAAGACCTGGGAGAAGGTCCTCAGCAAGGTGCGGACCGGCGAGATGCCTCCTCTGGGATTACCCAAACCGGACGCGGCTTCGAGCGCCTCCTTCCTCACCTGGCTCGAAGCCGAGCTGGACCGCGCCGCGCGGGCCAGGCCGAATCCCGGCGCGCCCTCCATTCATCGCCTGAACCGCGCCGAGTACGGCAACGCGGTCCGCGATCTGCTGGGCCTGGACATCGACCATTCCTCCGGCCTCCCGGCGGACGATTCCGGCTATGGCTTCGACAACATCGGCGAAGTCCTGACCGTTTCGCCGCTGCACATGGAGAAGTACATGTCCACGGCGCGCCGGGTCAGCCGGCTGGCGCTGGGAACGGCCGAGCTCAAACCGGCGGTCGAAAAATTCACAACCGGCCGCGGCGCGGCCAGCGACTCGAGCGACGAGCTGCCGCTCAATGTCCGGGGCGGGATTGTGGTTCGCCGCTACTTTCCCGCCAGCGCGGAATACTCATTCCTGGTCCGTCTGCGCGGGAACCCATCCCAGGCCATGCCGCCTCCCCAGCTCGACCTGCGGCTGGACGGCAAGCGCGTCAAGCTGTTCGACGCCAGCATCAGCGCGGCGGAAGAAGCGCAGTATACCCGGAATTTTGAGATCCGCCTGCCGCTGGCGGCGGGCATGCACACCGTGGGCGCCGGGCTGCTCAACGAGTATGCCAAGGCCGAGGGAGGCGAAACCGGAGGGCGGCGTTTTGCACCGCCGCCTCCCACGCCGGCCTCAGTCGACTACGTCTTGATCGGCGGCCCCTTCAATCCGGCAGCGCCCGGCGACACGGAAAGCCGGCGGCGGATCCTCCTCTGCCGCCCGCCGGCAGGCCAGCCCGAGGAGCCTTGCGCGCAACGGATCCTGACTGCGCTCGCGCGCCGCGCCTACCGCCGTCCCGCCGGCAAGCCCGATATCGAGCCGCTGATGGCGCTGTTCGCCTCCGTCCGCAAGGAGGGCGGGAGCTTCGACGCGGGGATCGAGACGGCGCTTCGCGCGATCCTGGTCTCTCCGAGCTTCCTGTTCCGCGTCGAGCGCGACCCGAGCGGGAAAGCCCCGGGCCCGGTGCACGCGGTGAGCGACCTGGCGCTGGCCTCCCGGCTCTCGTTCTTCCTGTGGAGCAGCATTCCGGACGAAGAGCTGCTCCAGCTTGCCGAGCAGGGCAAACTGCGGCCGGCGCTGAAACAGCAGGTCCCGCGGATGCTGGCCGACCCGAAGTCCAAGGCCCTGGTCGAGAACTTCGCCGGACAGTGGCTCCACCTGAGAAACGTCGCCGGCTGGCGGCCGGATCCCGACAAGTTCCCGCAGTTCGACGAGCCGCTCCGCGCCGCCCTCCAACGCGAGACCGAGCTTTTCTTCGAGCACATCGTCCGCGACGATCGCAGCGTTCTGGAGTTCCTCAACGCCGACTATTCGTATCTCAACGAGCGCCTGGCGCGTCACTACGGAATCAGCGGCGTGCGGGGCGGCTACTTCCGCCGCGTCGCGCTGAACGGCGACGAGCGGGGCGGGATTCTCACCCATGGCAGCATCCTGGCAGTGACCTCCTATCCGACCCGAACGTCACCGGTGCTGCGGGGCAAATGGATCCTCGAGAATGTGCTGGGCGCTCCCCCGCCGCCGCCGCCGCCGGACACGCCGAACCTGGCCGACAGCGCCTCCTTCTCGCCCCGCAGCCTTCGCGAGGCCCTGGAGAAGCATCGCGCCAGCGCCGCCTGCGCTTCCTGCCACTCGCGAATGGATCCTCTGGGATTCGCGCTGGAGAACTACGACGCCGTCGGCAAGTTCCGGACTACCGAAGGCGACATCTCCATCGACGCCTCCGCGTCGATGCCCGGCGGGATACGCTTTGCGGGCGCCGGCGGGCTGAAGAAGATTCTGATGGAGCGCCACGACGAATTCGTCGAGTGCCTGGCCGAAAAACTTCTGACCTACGCGCTGGGCCGGGGCCTGGACCATTCCGATCTTCCGGCGGTGCGCCAGATCCGGAGGGAGGTTGCGCGCGACGACTACCGGTTTTCTTCGCTGGCGCTGGCCGTGGTCAATAGCGTACCATTTCAAATGAGGAGGCCCGCGGAACGATGATCATCACCAGGAGATCCTTGCCCCGGCGCACCTTTCTTCGCGGCGCCGGTACGGCCGTGGCGCTGCCCTGGCTCGACGCCATGACGCCCGCCCTGGCCGCCCCGAACCGGTCGGGCTCGGGCAGAGCTCTCCGGGTGGCCTTCCTATATGTGCCGAACGGCATCATCATGAAGGACTGGACGCCGAAAGCCGACGGCGCCGCCTTCGAGTTCCCGCGCACCCTGAAGCCGGTCGAGCCGTTCCGCGACCGCTTGCTGGTTCTGACGGGTCTCGACCACTACAACGGCCAGTCCCTGGGCGACGGCGCCGGAGACCATGCCCGCGCCGGCGCCACCTGGCTGACCGGCGTCCACCCCAAGAAGACCCAGGGCGCCGACATCCACGCCGGAATCTCGGTGGACCAGGTGGCGGCCAAGACCACCGACCCGGCGGCGCGCGCGGCGCAGGCGCGCCGGGATCGCAGCATCCTCGACTTTGTGCGCCAGGATGCCGCGCGGCTGGGGCTGGGACTCGGCGCCGGCGACCGCCGCAAGCTGGGCGAATACCTGGACGCGGTCCGCGAGATCGAGCGGAGGATCCAGAAGGCGGAGGGGCAGGATCCGGAGGCGAGCGCGCCGACCTCCATCGACCGTCCGGCCGGCATCCCCCCGACCTTCGAGGAGCACTGCCAGCTCATGTTCGACCTGATGACGGTGGCCTTCCAGGCCGACCTGACCCGGGTCGTCACCTTCATGATGGGACGCGAAGGGGGCAACCGGACCTACCGTTCCATCGGCGTGCCGGACGCGCACCATGGCCTGTCGCACCACTTCGGCGACCCGTCCAAGGTCGAGCGGCTGCAGAAGATCGACCAGCACCACGTCGACATGCTGAGCTATTTCCTCGGCAAGCTGCAAGCGGCCAAGGACGGCGACGGCTCGCTGCTGGACCGTTCCCTGATCGTCTACGGCAGCAGTCTCAGCGACGGCAACCGCCACCAGCACGACGACCTGCCCACGCTCCTGGCCGGCGGCGCGGCGGCCAAAGTCCAAGGCGGCCGCCACCTCCGCTACAAGCGGGGCACTCCCATGACCAATCTCTACCTGAGCTTGCTCGACCTGGCGGGCGTGCGGCCGGAAAAGGTTGGGGACAGCACGGGGAAAGTGGAGCATTTGAGCAGTTTGTGACGCGGCCGTACGATTCGCGACGCACACGCCTGATTGAAAAAAAGGCAAAAGGCAAAAGGCAAAAATCAAAAGGCAAAAGGAATTAGGAAGGTTTATCTGGCCCGTTCGCCGTGTGCCGGCTATTGCGCGGGGCGCAAACGTCGGCACAAGGCAAGCCGCAAACAATAAGCGCGCCTTCCTAATTCCTTTTGCCTTTTGATTTTTGCCTTTTGCCTTTTGCCTTTTCACCGCAGCAGCCGGCACAGCTCTTCAAAAATCCCCGGCGCCGCGACAATAAACTCCTCCCCTCTCAGCGCGGGCGGCAGCACGCCATCGCCGTCCCGCAGATTTCCGCGAACGGTGCCCGCCTCGGTGGCGATCAGCCCCGCGGCCGCGATGTCCCACGGCGCGAGCGACTCGCAGTGCGCGTCCAGCCGGCCCGCGGCGACCCAGCAGATATCGAGGGCCGGAGAACCTGCCCGGCGCACGTCCTGGCATTCCGCCACCAAACGCCGGATCCGTTCCATCGGGATGGTAAGATCCGACCGGTCGTGCGGGACGCCGGTGCCGACCAGGCCGCGCCGAAGTTCGCAAGCCTCACTGACGCGGATGGGCACGCCATTGCAGGTTGCGCCTCCCGTGTCGACGGCGGCAAAGGTTTCCCGGAGAAAGGGCGCATGCACGACTCCGATACGAGGCTTTCCGTCTGCCAGGAGGGCGATTGAAATACTGACGTAAGGGTGCCCGTGAACGTAGTTGGCCGTACCGTCGATCGGATCAATCACCCACACCGGGCCGGAAAAATCAAACGTCCCTTCGACCGCCACTTCTTCGCTCAGAAAACGGAAATCCGGGAACTTGGATACCAGCTCCCGGCGAATCAGCTCATCGGACTGCAAATCGGCCGTGGTGACGAGTTCACTCCCCGACTTTCGGCGGAGCTCGAAGGATCCCTGCGTGCGGAGTGAAACGATAAGCTCACCAGCATGCTCGGCAGCAGCTACAGCCTCGCGCAGAATCGCACGCAATTCATCGATCGAAAATGCCACGACTGATGGTAGCGGACCACGCTGTCCAGAACAACCGCGGGAATCGCTTGAAACCGCCAGCAGCGGCGGCTACCAGGCAAGCGTTTGCAATCCCGGCACCTGTGCAAAGTGTGCATCCCTGGTTGCCAGTGGCAG
>JACOSH010000007.1 GCA_016178945.1 Acidobacteriota bacterium | reverse complement strand
CGTACACCGGGTTCGGCGCCGACGCGCATTCCTTCGACGGGCGGCTGCGGTGGGAGAACGCGGAGTCTCCGGCCGAGTATGTCGAACGATTCCGGCGCGGCGACCCCGCGCGCGTGGCGTCGCGCGAAGCGGATCCGGCCGAGGAGCGCTTCTTCCTGGGGCTGCGCCTGACGGAGGGACTGCGGCCCGATCCGGAGGAGTGGCGGCGATTCGAAGCCCCCATCGCGCGCTTCATCGAGCAAGGGCTGCTGCGCGCCGAGGCGGGCGGACTACGGCTGACCGATCGCGGCGTGTTATTGTCGAACGAAGTCTTTCAGGAGTTCATTCAGGCATGATCACCGACCTGCGCAGCGACACCGTGACCAAGCCGACGCCGGCGATGCGCCGCGCCATGGCGGAGGCCGAGGTGGGCGACG
Organism: Acidobacteriota bacterium; assembly: GCA_016178945.1. Lineage (GTDB taxonomy): Bacteria > Acidobacteriota > Terriglobia > Bryobacterales > Bryobacteraceae > JACOSH01. The sequence goes on along the minus strand of JACOSH010000007.1, from coordinate 25,787 downwards.
ACGTCTATGGGGAGGATCCCACCGTCAACCGCCTGGAGCGGCGGGCGGCGGAGATCCTGGGCAAGGAGGCGGCGCTGTTTGTCCCCACCGGCACGATGGCCAACACCATCGGGGTGAAGCTGAACACCTCGCACGGCCAGGAAGTGATCTGCGAGTCGCGCTGCCACGTCCTCAACTATGAGCTGAGCATGATGGCGTGGTTCTCGGGGTGCCTGGCGCGGCCGGTCTTTGCCGGGGACGGCATCCTGCGCTGGGAGCAGATCCGTCGCGAGATCCGCCCGCTGGGACCGCACTGGGCGCCCACCGGCCTGATCGAGATCGAGAACACTCACAACATGGCGGGAGGAACGGTCTACCCGCTGGAGACGCTGCGCGAGATCCGCGAAGGGGCGCACGGGCTGGGGCTGAAAGTCCACATGGACGGCGCGCGCGTCTTCAACGCCGCGGAGTACTTGAACGTTCCGGTGAGCCGGATCGCGGCGGAGGCGGACACCGTGTCGTTCTGCCTGTCGAAAGGGCTGGGAGCGCCGGTCGGGTCGCTGATCGTGGGGACTGCCGGGCAGATGGAGCGCGGGCGGTTGTATCGTAAGCGGCTGGGCGGCGGGATGCGGCAGGCCGGAGTGCTGGCCGCGGCGGGCCTGATCGCGCTCGAAGAGCATCCGGCCAGGCTGGCCGCCGATCACCTCCACGCGCGGCTCCTGGCCGAGGCGCTGGCGCGGATTCCGGGCATCCAGGTGGACCCGGCCAAAGTCCAGACCAACATCGTGATCTTCGACGTGAGCGGCACGGGTCTGGCGCCGGCCGAGTTCAGCCGGAAACTGAAGGAGCGCGGCGTGCTCATGAACGGGATCAGCGCCACGCAGATGCGCCTGGTGACCCACTCCGACGTGGACCGCGGGATGGCGGAGCAGGCGGCGGCCGTGGTGGCGGAAGTGGCGGCGGCGGTCGCGGCGTAAAGATTCAGCCGTGGTTCTTGTCCACAACGTCTCGAAGCTGTACCGGCTCTATCCCCGCCCGGCCGATCGTCTCCGCGAGGTGCTGCCCTGGGCGCGGCCGCGCCACACCGATTTCTGGGCGCTGCGCGAAATCAGCTTCAGCCTGGAAAAAGGCGAGGCGCTGGGGCTGGTGGGTCCCAACGGCTCCGGCAAGAGCACGCTGCTCCAGATCGTCTGCGGCATTCTTCAGCCGACCAACGGGCGGGTGGTCACGCGGGGCCGGGTCGCGGCGCTGCTGGAATTGGGGGCCGGCTTCAACCCCGAGTTTACCGGGCGCGAGAATGTGCTCCTCAACGGCGAGATCATGGGGCTCAGCCGCGCCGAGATCGCGCGCGCGCTGCCCTCGATCGAGGCCTTCGCCGGGATCGGCGACTTCATCGGGCGGCCCGTGAAGGAGTATTCCAGCGGCATGTACGTGCGGTTGGCCTTTTCCACGGCCATTCACGTCGAGCCCGAGATCCTGGTGGTGGATGAAGCTCTGGCGGTGGGCGACGCGGTGTTCGCCAACCGCTGCGTCCGCAAGTTCGAGGAGCTGCGCCGGCGCCGGGTGACGGTGCTGTTCGTCTCGCACGACCTGGGGCTGGTCAAGCAGCTCTCGGACCGGGCCATTCTGCTGTTGGGCGGGAAGATCGAAGCGGCCGGCGAACCCAAGGACGTCATCAACCGCTACATCGGGCTGGTGCTGGAAAAGCAGCGGAGCGAGACCGCGCCGCCCCCGGAGATTCAGGGGAGTTTCCGCCACGGCGACGGGATCTGCGAGATCCACCAGGTGGATCTGCTCAACGCGCGGGGCGAGCCAGCCCAGGCCGTCGGCAGCGGGGAGCGCGTCACGGTGCGGGTGCGCAGCCGCTTTCATCAAGCCCAGTCCGATCCCATGGTCGGGATCCTGATCCGGACGCGCATCGGCATGGATGTCTACGGCACCAACACGCGCATCGAGCGAATCGATTTGGGCAGCTTCGCGCCGGGTGATCTGCTGGAAGTGGAGTTCCACTTCGATTGCTGGCTGGCGCCGCGGGAGTATACACTGACAGTTGCCACGCAGCATGCCGACGGATCGAGTCACGACTGGGTGGACGAAGCCATCGCCTTTGAGGTGGTGGACGCACGGGCGATCGCCGGAGTGGTGAATCTGCGCGCGGCCGTGGAATGGAGAAAGTGCCGGTGAAGGCGCGAATCCCGGTGCGGGTGCGGCCGCGGGCCAAGGTCACGTCGTTGGAGGGCAAGCTCGGCGAGGCATATAAGCTCCGTCTGGCCGCTCCGCCCGTGGACGGCAAGGCCAACCTGGCCTGCATCCGGTTCTTCGCCGAGCGCTTTCATGTCCCCGTATCGGCGGTGCGCATCCTGCGCGGGCAAACCGGGCGCGATAAAGTGGTCGAGATCGACGGGGTCGACCCGGCGGCGGTGGAGCGCGTCCTGAATTCATGATCTACATCGTGGTGGTGTCGCTGATCGCGCTCACGCTGATGTCGGTGGCCGTCCGGCGGGCGAGCGGCGTGCGGAGCCAGGCCGACTTTCTGGTGGCGGGCCGCACGCTGACCTGGCCGGTGCTGGTGTTCACGCTGCTGTCGTCGTGGATCGGGGCGGGCAGCCTGTTTGCCGGCGGGGAGAACGCCTATCGCAACGGATTCGCCGCGCTCTGGCAGCCGGCCGGCGGCTGGGCCGGGCTGCTGGTGATCTTGCTGATCGCCGGACGGGCGCGGCGCTTCGCGCAGTTCACCGTGCCCGACCTGCTGGAGACGCGCTACAACGCCGCGGCCCGCGTGTTCGCCACCATCGCCATCGTGATCTCCTACACCATGATCACCAGCTACCAGTTCAAGGGCGGCGGCGATATCCTGCACCTGATCTTCCCGGCCGTCCAGAAGACCACGGGCATGTACATCATCGCGGCCTTTGTGATCACGGCCACCGCGCTGGCCGGGATGGCTTCGGTGGCCTACCTGGACCTGATCATCGGGCTGCTGGTGACCGCCATCGCCTGCATCTCCGCGCCGCTCCTGCTGGCCAATGGCGGCGGCTGGGCGGGAGTTCAAGCGGCCTTGCCGGCCAATCACTTCACGCTGTTCGGCCCGCTCAGCACGTCCCAAGCTTTCGGCCTGCTCCTGCCGACCATGCTGCTGCTGATCGGCAACCAGGGGATGTACCAGAAGTTCTTTTCCGCCCGCTCGGAGCGGGACGCCAAGGTGGCGGTGCTGGGATGGATCGTGGGAACCGTGGTCCTGGAGACCGTCATCGTGAGCATCGCCGTGATCGGCAGCGCCCGGTTTCATCCCGAGAATCCGCGCGAGATCATCCCCATGACGGCGCGGATGGGGCTGCCCGAGCTGGTTGGGGCCATTCTGCTGGGAGGCGTGTTCGCCAAGGTGATCTCCACGGCCAACAATTATCTGTTCTCGCCGGCCACCAACCTGATCCACGACGTCTACAAGCGGTTCGTCGCGCCGGAAGCGAGCGAGCGCAGGACACTGGCGGTGTCGCGCCTGCTGGTGGTGGCGCTGGGCGCGTTCGCGCTGATGCAGGCGGCCTATTTCGAATCGATCCTGCGAGCGGCGCTGTACGCCTACACCGTCTACGGAGCCGCGGTGACGCCGGTGGTGATGGCGGTCTTTTTCTGGAAGCGCGCCACCACGGCCGGCGCGATCGTCTCGATCGTCTCGGGCACGGCGATCACGGTGGGTTGGAATATTCTGGGCATCGAGGTGATGGACGCCGTGTATCCGGCGCTGGGAGTGTCGGTCCTGAGCCTGGTGCTGGTCAGCCTGCTGACGCCGCCGCCGGCGGAGGAAAAGTGGCGGCCCTTTTTCGATTGAAATGAACCGGCGTACTTTTCTGCTCAGCGCCGCGGGAGCGGCCGCCTCGGGCCCGCGGCGGCCGAACGTGCTGTTTCTGCTGCCGGATCAGTTCCGCGCCCAAGCCTTGGGATGCATGGGCAACCCGGATGTTCGCACGCCGAATCTGGACCGGCTGGCCTCCGAGGGACTGCTGCTGCGCAACACACTGGCCAACACGCCGGTGTGCTGCCCGGCGCGCGCCAACCTGCTGACCGGCAAGTACGCCCACAAGAACGGCATGATCGCCAACGACCTGCGGCTGCGCGAGTCCGAGGTGACGGTCGCCGAAGCGCTCCGGCAGGAAGGATATCGAACCGGATTCATCGGCAAGTGGCACCTGGACGGCGGGCCCCGGCTGCCCGGCTATGTGCCTCCCGGACCGCGGCGGCAGGGCTTCGAGTTCTGGGCCGCGAACGAGTGCAGCCACACGCACTTTCGAACCCATTACTTTCGCGATTCGCCCGAACCCATCCCCATCGCCAAGTTCGAGGCCGAAGGCTGGGCCGATCTGGGAATCGAATTCCTGGAGTCCAGCCGCAAGGACGCGCGCCCGTTCTTCCTGACCATCCAGATGGGCCCGCCGCACGACCCCTACCGGGCCCCTCCGGAATACTCGCGGCTTTACGATCCGGCCAAGCTGCGCATGCGGCCCAACTGGAAGGCGGTCGCCGGGATGCCGGGGCCGGCGCAGATCGCCGAATACTACGGGATGGTCACGGCGGTGGATCATCAGATCGGACGCCTGGTGCGCGCGCTGGACGATTTCGGCATGGGGGAAGACACCCTCGTGGTGGTCTCCTCCGATCACGGCGACATGCTGGGATCTCACGGCCTGCCGCTCAAGCGTAAGCCCTGGGAGGAGTCGATCCGGGTGCCGGGCATCCTGCGCTATCCGCGGCGCGTGAAGCCGTTCCGCGAGTCCGTGGCTCTGTTCACGCACGTAGACTTCGCCCCTACGCTGCTTGGGTTGTGCGGAGCGCGCCGGCCGGCCGGGATGCAGGGATCGGATCTGGCGCGGGTCATCCTGGGAAGGACGGAGCGCGGGCCGGAGTCGGCGTTCTTCCAGATCTTCGGGCCGTACCAGGCGGGCCGGGTCACCGAAGGCTGGCGCGGTGTCCGCACCCAGAAATACATGTACGCGCGGCATCAATCCAAACCCTGGGTTCTGTATGACCTGGAGAAAGATCCCTACGAGCTGAATAACCTGGTGGAGGATGCCGCGGCCGCGGACCTGTTGAAGAAGATGGACCAGCGGCTCACGGCCTGGATGAAGAGAACGGGCGATTCCTGGAGCTACAACTGGACCGCGCCGGTGGAAGACGCCGGACGCCTGTATAAGCACCAGACCTTCCACACCGTGGACGAGTATCTACAGTGGGCCCGCCAGCATCCCGATCCGGCCAGCAAGTAGAATAGGGAAACATGAATCTTGCCGAGATCCAGCAGGAGTTGCGGAAGCAGCAGCTCGATGGCTGGTTGTTCTTCGACCATCACCAGCGCGATCCGCTGGCCTACCGGGTGCTCGGGTTCGCGCCCTCCCGCCATGTGACCCGGCGCTGGTATTACCTGATCCCGGCCTCGGGCGAGCCGGCCGGCCTGGTGCATCGCATCGAGTCCGGAATGCTCGACCCGCTGCCCGGGGAGAAGCGCTCCTATTCGAGCTGGACGGAACAACACGATGGATTACGCGCGATGCTGGCCGGCTGCCGCCGCGTGGCCATGCAGTATTCGCCGCAGTGCGCGATCTTCTATGTGTCGATGGTGGATGCCGGGACCGTGGAGCTGGTGCGCTCGATGGGCGTGGAGATCTCAAGCTCGGCGGACCTGATCCAGCACTTCGAGGCGCGCTGGACGCCGGCGGCGCTGGAATCGCACCTGGAGGCCGGCCGCCGCGTGGATCGCGTGCGCGCCGAGGCTTTCCGGATGATCGGCGAGCGACTAAGGGGCGGCGGCCGGGTCAGCGAGTACGAAGTCCAGCAGTTCATCCGCGAAGGCTTCACCCGGGCCGGGCTGTTCACCGATCACGGCCCCATCGTGGGCGTGAACGCCAACGCTTCGAACCCGCATTACGAGCCCACGGCGGAGGCGCATTCGGAAATCCACTCCGGAGACCTGGTCCTGATCGACCTGTGGGCCAAGCTCGATCAGCCGCGAGCGGTCTATTACGACATCACCTGGACCGGCGTCTGCGGCGATCCCAGCGACGAGATGAACCGCGTCTTCTCCGTCGTGCGCGAGGCTCGGGACCGGGCGGTGAGCCGCGTCCAGCACGCCATCGCCTGGGGCGAGGACCTGCGCGGCTTTGAAGTGGACGACGCCGCGCGCGGCTATATTCAGGAGCAAGGCTACGGCCCCTACTTCACGCACCGGACGGGCCACTCGATCGGCGAGGACGTTCACGGCAGCGGCGCCAACATGGACAACCTGGAGACGCACGACGAGCGGCGCGTCACGCCCTGGACTTGTTTCTCGGTCGAGCCCGGGATCTATCTGCCGAAGTTCGGCGTGCGCACCGAGGTCAACGTGTTCGCCGGCGAGGACGGCGCGCGCGTGACCGGCGAGGTCCAAAGGGAATTGGTGATAGTTTGATTCCTAATCCCTTTTGCCTTTTGCCTTTTGCCCTTTGCCTTTTGCCTTTTGCCTTCCCAGCCCCCTCCCTCGCCTCGACCCTGGCCGGGCATCAGCGGGACGGCAACCGCGTGGATTTGAAGCTGGACGACGGCGAGGCCAGCGTCGAGTTCTGGAGCGACAGCACGTTCCGCTTTACGCGCCACTGGGGGAAACCGCCGGCCGCGCGGGATGCGAGCCCCTCGGCCGTCGCTTTCGAGCTGAGCGAGACGCCTGTCCACCTGCGGCTGGCCAGCAAGCACCTGGTGATCGAGATCGAAAAGAGCGGCCTGCGGGTGCGGGCCAGCGAGGTGGATGGCACGGTCCTGATGGCGGACGCCGGAGTCGTGGAGCGCAAGGGGCGGTCTCTGGCGTGGGAACGCACGGCGGCGCGCGGGGCGCGTTTCTACGGGCTGGGCGCGCGCGCCGGTCCGCTCGATTTCCGCGGCACGCGCGTGGAGGCGCTCAAGCCTTTTCTGATCTCATCGGTCGGCTACGGCGAGTATCATGTGGCGCCGGGCAGATACACCTTCGACGCGCGCCCGGCGGATCGCTACCGGATCGAGGCCGAGGGCGCCGACATGCTCGACTACTACTGCTTCTACGGTCCAGCCCCGAAGGACATCTTCGAGCAGGTTCTGCCCATCGCCGGCCCCATCGACAAGATGAGTCCCAGCAAGTTCCGGGCGCTGGCGCCGGGCGAGGTTCCGGGGGCCGCCACTTTTCCCGAACAGCCCGGCGACTCGCTGGAGGATTTCATCCGCCGCCTGGTGAACGGGAGCATGTCCGCGATCCTCATGCCCGGGTTCGTGCCCAAGGCCTCCTCCCCGCGCGCCATGCAGTTGGGCGCGGTGATGCCTGTTCTGGTGGGTCCGGAACGCCCCGGCATCCGCGCGCGGCTGACCGCCTATTGGATGACGTACGCCGAAGAGGCGCGGGACCGCGGGTTCCCCTTCCTGCGCCCGATGCCGATGCAGTACCCGCGCGACCCGGAGGCGGGCCGGTACGGCGACCAATTCTTGCTGGGCGACGAGATCCTGGTCGCGCCGATCTTCGGAGAAGGCCGCCGCCGCACGGTCTACCTGCCGATGGGGATCTGGACGAATCTGGCGACCGGCGAGGTATTCAAGGGCCGGCAGGCGATTCCCGTGGAATCGGACGAGCTGCCCCTGTTTTCCCGCAACGGGGCGATTCTGCCGCTGGGCCAGGATCCGATGGAGCTGCACTACTTCCCCAAACTGGGCGGCGAGTTCTTCCTCTACGAAGCGGATCTGGCCGATTACTCGCAGGTGCACGCCAGCCCGGCGGGCGACGTGTTCCGGCTGGAGATCGAGTCGAAGAAAGACCGGGAATTCGAGTGGATCGTCCACCACCTGGAGCGTCCCCGTAAGGTTACGGTGAAGGATCAGCCCCTGAAGGCGGCCGGCGAGCCCGGCGCGCTCCCCTCTAACGCCTGGCGGTACGTCGCGGCGGAGAAATCGCTGCACGTGCGCGTGGCGGCGGAGAAGGGCGATCATCACATCGCGACGGTCTGGTTCTAGCCGGCCGGCGGAGAGGGGTGTTGACGCCGTCCGGCCAGCATGCGACAATCCTCAAACAGTAGGTTTGCGGCGCTGCCGTAACGGGTGATCGACGGTGAAGTCTGTCTATTCGGAGGTACCCCTCCCCGGAGGGTCCGAGTGTTTTCTCTTCCAATTTGGCCTGTCGGTGTTTTTCCCCGCCTTCAACGATGCTCGATCGTTGCCCGATCTTCTGGCGCGGACATTCCGGGTGCTCCGCGCGCATGTGGCCGACTACGAGGTCATCGTTGTCAACGATGGGAGCGTGGACGACACTGCGCAAGTGCTGGAGCAGTTGCGGCGGCAATACGAGCCTCACCTCCGGGTAGTGACTCACGCCGATAACAGAGGCTATGGCGCCGCCCTGCGGAGCGGGTTTACTCACGCCCGGAAGGAATTCGTCTTCTACACCGACGGCGACGGGCAGTACGACCCGGCCGAGCTTCTATGCCTGCTTCGAAGCGTGACCGCGAATACCGGTCTGGTGAACGGGTACAAGACCGAGAGGCAGGACCCCTGGCATCGGGTCGCCATCGGCTGGCTCTACAACCAGTTCGCCCGCCGCCTGTTCCGAATACGGCTGCGCGACATCGACTGTGACTTCCGCCTGATCCGCAAAAGCGTTCTGGACGAGTGTGAACTCACCTCGACCAGCGGCACCATCTGCGTCGAGCTGGTGCGCCGCATCGAGATGAGCGGCGTGGAAGTGGTGGAACGGCCCGTGCACCACTATCCGCGCCTGCACGGCCGATCTCAGTTTTTCCGGGTGCGGTCGCTCGCGACCACCTTTCTTCAGTTGTGCGCGCTGTTCTGCCGCCTGGTGCTGCTCCCGGTTTGGACCCGAGCGACCGCCTTGCCGAACCCAACTTCCCGGTTGACGCTGAAACCGGCGATTCTGATCTGCCTCGCGATCGCGATGCTGGCCGTCCTCGCGTACGCGCGGGCGCTCTGGCTACCCTTTATCGCGGACGACTACTTACAGATCGAGCTAGGGCGGCAGTACGGTCCCGTGCCGGGATGGGGGGCGTTGTTGGGCGACGCCTTGTATCGCTGCCGGGCGACGTCGCTTGTCCTGACCTACTGGACCGAGCGTGCCTTCGGGCTAGATCCGTTCTTTTTTAACCTGTCCAGCCTGGCGATTCACACCCTCAACTCGATGTTGGTCTTCGCCCTGGGGCTTTGGCGGCCGATCGGCTGGAGATTATCGGCCGTCGCGGCGTGTTTTTTTGCGGTCTGCCAACATCATGCCGAGGCCGTAATCTGGGACGCCGCGATCCCGGAACTGTTGGTTTTCACTTTCAGCCTGCTGAGCTTCTTGTGCTGGGTGTGGTGGCTCCAAGCCGGACGCGGCTCCCGCACCGCCTACTGGTGTGCATTCGCTGGGTTCCTGGCCGCGCTGCTCTCCAAGGAATCCGCGGTTGCGTTGGCGCCGCTGCTGTTGTTTGCGGGGATGCTCGAGCCCTCGCGGCGGCGGGTCATCCTCGTTCGCGTTCTGCCCTTCGCCCTGTGCGCGGCCGCCTACTTCGGTCTGGTATATGCCGCGCGGAGCACGCACCTGCACTTCAACGACGCCGGAACCTTCTCGCTGGGCGCTCCCTTCGTTTGGACACTGTTGCGGAGCAGCGCGAGGCTGCTGCGAGTGTGGGGAGCCGTCGGACTCATTGCGTTAGTCGTATGGAAGGCGCGCACGTGGGCGCGGCCCCTCGCGATCGCGGGGGTGTGGTGGGTGCTCACGCTGCTGCCGTATTGCTTCCTGACCTACATGCCGCACGTGCCGAGCCGCCACACCTACTTCGCCAGCGTGGGACTGTCGCTCCTGGTAGCGGCGGCGCTCATTGAATTGCACGCGCGCACGGCCCGCAGGCATGGGATGCGGGTGGCCGCCCTGATCGCCGGCATCATCATCGTGCACCAATGCGCGTACCTGTGGACCAGAAAACAGGCGCAGTTCGAGCTCCGCGCCAGACCGACGGAGGAGCTGCTCAGGACTGTGTGGCAAGCCACGTCGACGGTGTACGTGAAATGCTTCCCCTACGATCCGTCCATAGCCGGCCTTGCCGTGCGAATCCGCGCTCGCGATTCCACGGGGACGCCGATCGTGTTTGGGCCAGTCGCGGCGAATCGCGCGGACGCTCATGATTGGTGCTTCGACCGCGACCGCGCCTCCCCATTCTGAGCCGGCGGCATCGAATGGCGGGTAGGTAACTATTCTGGCGCCGTCCGCGCCTAACCAGTGGGGGATCCTCGTGAGGTGTTTGGTGCGTTCATTTCGGTTGGTACTGGCCTGGGCGTGGACCCTGGGCAGCTTTGCGCAGACGGTTTCGCTGCGCCCCGCGGCCCCCGCCGATCTACCGCCGGTGATCGACGGCAACAGCGCCGCTTTCTGGTCCAACGGCCAGTTGAATCTGTTTCATTCGACTGGCGTGCCGGCGATCAGCCGCGGCCCCAATCAGTTTTCGCTTTGGTCGACTGATACTGTCCAGTTTGACTCCGCCGAACACCGGCCGGTTTGGTTTGAGGCCGCATGGCAGGACGAGGATGGATTGCTCTTCCTGTGGTACCACCATGAGCCGGGCGGCTTGTGCCGGGGTAACTCGCTGACTGCCCCGAAGGTAGGCGCGGCGATATCGCGGGACGGCGGAAGCACGGTCCAGGATCTCGGGATTATCCTCGAATCCGGTGACGCCATCGATTGTGGGGCCAAGAACGGTTTCTTTGCCGGCGGGCACGGAGACGCTTCCGTGATCCTCGACCGTGAAAAGAAGTACTTCTATTTCTTCTTCACCAACTACGGGGGTTCCGGGGACGAACAGGGCGTATCCGTGGCGCGGATGGCGTTTGAGGACCGGTTTCGGCCGGCTGGCGCCGTTCGCAAGTACTACTCCGGAGACTGGCTGGAGCCCGGCATCGGCGGGCATGTTTCCCCGATATTCCCCGCGGCGCGAGCGTGGCAGCACGAGGACGCGGATTCCTTCTGGGGCCCTTCCATTCACTGGAACACCCAATTGGAACAGTATGTCGTCCTGCTGAATCGCGCCTGTTGCCGGCCGGGATGGCCCCAAGAAGGCATCTACGTAAGCTGGAACGCCGATCTGAGCCAGCCCGGGGCCTGGCGGCCGGTACAGCGCCTGCTGGCAAAATCCGAGATTGGCTGGTCGCCCGGATACTATCCGCAAGTACTCGGGCTGGAAGACGGAGAGACGGACAGCCTGACGGGCGCAGTCGCTCGCCTGTACATTCACGGCCGCTCAGCCTGGGAGATCGTCTTCGATAAGAATCCGCCCCCGAACCCGGTTGGAGACTGCTGGGAAAAGCCGCGCACCTGCCCTCCGCCCGGAACTTTCCCCACCACTCCGGAACCCTGCTGTCCGATCTAGCCGGGCGCCGGACCGTCGCAAGCTGATTCAGACACGCGCGGTTTAGTACAATCGGCAGACGAAAGTGAGGAATCGCTCCCCATGGCAGAACAGAATTACGCCAACCACACCCGCATCGTGCCCGCGTTCCACATGGTGCTGTTCGGGCTTATCGTCCTGACGCTGATCGGCTCTTGCGTCAACCTGTACCAGTCGATGGGCGACCACCAGCGTCTGTACAGCGCCTCGTTAATCGTAGTGCTCACGATTGCGGCCGTGATGCTTTTCTTCTTCAGCCGGATCTTCGCCCTGAAGGCCCAGGACCGCGCGATCAAGGCCGAGGAGAACCTGCGTCACTTCGTGGCGACCGGGAAGCTGCTGGATTCCCGGCTCACCGTCCGGCAAATCATCGGGCTGCGGTTTGCATCGGATGAGGAGTTCGTCGCCCTGGCCAAGCGCGCGGCGGACGAGAATCTGACGGAAGACGCCATCAAGCGCGCCGTCCGGAATTGGCGGGCCGACACCTACCGGGTATGAGACGGCGGGCGGCGTCGCGCGCGTCTCTGTGCGTGGCGATAGCGCTGACCGCTCGGGCCCAGACGGTCGCCATCAAGGCGGGCCGGCTGGTGGACCCCGAGACCGGAACGGTATCCACGCAACAGGTCATTCTCGTCGAGGGCTCCAGGATCAAGGCCGCCGGCGCCAGCCTGAGCATCCCCCCGGGTACGCAGGTGATCGATCTGTCCTCCGCGACGGTGCTTCCAGGCCTGATGGACGCGCACACGCACATGTGCCTGGTGGTTCCCAAGCCGCGCTCCCCGGGCTTTGAAGCCGCTCTGGAAGCGGTGCTGACCACCGCTGTTTTTCGCACCACCGGATTCCGCGCACTGGAGGGCGCTGCGAACGCGCGCGGGATGCTCGAAGCGGGGTTTACCACCATCCGCGACTTGGGCAACGCCGGCAACTACGCGGATACGGACCTGCGCCGCGCCATCGAGGAGGACCTGGTCCCCGGTCCAACCATGATCACGGCCGGCCGCATTATCACTCCGTACGGCGGGCAGTACTCCCGGCTCACGCCGGAGCGGCGCGATATCGGCAGCCCCGAGTATCTGTACGCCGACACCCTGGACGAGCTCAAGAAAGGAATCCGGGAAAACATCCAATACGGGGCCGGGGTCATCAAGCTGGCCGTCGACGACCAGCCCTATATCTATTCGGCCGAAGAGCTCCGCTTTGCCGTACGGGAGGCCGCGCGGGCGGGCCTGAAGGTGGCCGCGCACTGCATGACCGAGGCGGGGGCGCGCAACGCGGCGCAGGCTGGCGTGGCCTCTATCGAGCACGGCTGGCGCATGACGGACGAAATCCTGGCGTTGGCGAAGAAGAATCAGGTGGCGCTGGCCGGCACCGAGCATCCGGAATTCCTGCTGGCCGATGCCGGGGTCAGCGTGGAAGAGCACGCCGCCTACATCGATCGCCTCCGGCGGGCGTACCGCGCCGGGGTCGCCATCGTCTATGGGACGGATGTTTTCTTCGCGCTGCCCGGCCAGACTCGCGGAACGCTCGCGATCTCCTATGTCGAAAGCTTCGTCAAAGCCGGATTGCCCCCCAAGGCCATCCTCCAGGCGCTGACCACCAATGCGGCGCGACTGCTGGGTGTGGACAAGGAGCGGGGGGCGATCAAGCCCGGATTCGCCGCCGACCTGATCGCCACGGCGGGGAATCCGATGGAGGACGCGATGGCGCTCAAGCAGGTACGGTTTGTGATGAAGGGCGGGCGGGTGGTGCGGTGAAGAAAAAAGGCAAAAGGCAAAAGGCAAAAATCAAAAGGCAAAAGGGATTAGGTACGGAACGAGTTTAGTGCGAGTGGGTGTGAGGATGCGCGGCGCCGGCGGTTTGTAAATCCAGGAGCGGGCGGCGGGGGGCGGCCAGTTGGGAGTCCAGCCATTCGACTACTTGATCGAGACCGGTTCCCGACTTGAGGTTGGTGAAGAAAAAAGGGCGGCTGGCGCGCATCTTGCGGGCGTCCCGTTCCATGATTTCCAGGGATGCGCCCACGAGCGGGGCGAGGTCGATCTTGTTGATCAGCAGCAGATCCGAGCGCGTGATGCCGGGGCCGCCCTTGCGCGGGATCTTGTCCCCGGCCGCCACATCGATCACGTAGATCCAGACATCCACCAGCTCCGGGCTGAAGGCCGCCGCCAGGTTGTCGCCTCCGCTCTCGACGAAAATCAGCTCGAGGCCGGGCAGGCTGTCTTCCAGCCCGGCAATCGCTTCCAGGTTCATGGAGGCATCATCGCGGATCGCGGCGTGCGGGCATCCGCCGGTCTCCACGCCGCGGACTCGTTCCTCCGGCAGCGTGCCTTGGCGCAACAGGAACTCGGCGTCTTCCTTGGTGTAAATATCGTTGGTCACGATGGCCAGGTTCCGGTCCGGCCACAGGCGCCGGCTCAAGCGGTCGACCAGCGCGGTCTTCCCCGAGCCCACCGGGCCCGCGACGCCCACCCTGAATGCTCGCGCCATGGCTGTTATTCTGGCGACCATTATAAACTAGGTCCTCATGGATCCCGAACACCTGGCCGGGTTGCGGCTGCTCCAGTTGGCCGATAGCGCGCTGCCGATCGGCGCGGCGGCGCACTCCTTCGGGCTGGAGACTCTGACCTCGGAGGGACTGCTGGACACCGAACACATGGAGTCCTTCCTGCGCGATTACCTGGTCGAGATGGCGCCGCTGGAAGGAGCTTTTTGCCGATCCGCGCACCGCCTGGGCGCCGGCCCGGAGTTTTCGGTGGACGGCTGGGTGGACCTCAATCGCCGTGTGAGCGCGCGCAAGCCGGCGCGGGAGAGCCGGGTGGCCGCGGCCACGCTCGGGCGCCGCTTCCTAGGGCTGCTACTCGATCTGGGGGAATGGCCCCGGCTGCGGCTGGCGCGGGAAAGAGCGGCCGCCGTCTATCCCAGCACCGCGTTTGGACTCGCCGGCGCTGTGCTGGGACTGGAGGAAGAGGCGACCGTCCTGGCCTTTCTGCATCAGGCGACGGCTGGCTCGATCTCGGCCTGCCAGCGTCTGCTGCCGCTGGGACAAACTCGCGCCGCCCGGCTCTTGTGGGATCTCAAACCACTCATCCTGGAACTGGCCGCGCAGAGCCGGGCCGCGAATCCCGGCGAAGTTCCCTCGTTTCCGGCTCTGCTGGAGCTGGGAGCGATGCGGCATCCCGATCTTTCCACCCGGCTGTTCATCAGCTAGCCATGCGCGGCGGACGTCTCCAGTTGCGTTTCGATCGCGATCGGGCCTGCGGGCGCACGATCCTGGCGGCGTGCGAGCAACAGCCGCCGCTGCGGGTTGTGCGCGCCTTCCCGACGGGGGATGGCGCGGCTTTGGTCCACTTGCACAATCTCTCGGGAGGGATACTGGGAGGCGACCAGCTCCGGCTGTCGGTGCGGGTCGGGCCCGGCGCGGCGGCGCAGATCACATCCACTGGGGCCACGCGGGTCTACCGCAGCCGCCCAGCCTCTCCGGTGTCCGTGCAGGCCACCGCGATGGTAGTGGAGGAAGAGGGCTTGCTCGAGTACCTTCCCGATCCGTTGATCCCCTTCGCCGGCTCGCGCTACCGCCAGGAAACCCGGATCGACCTGGCGCACGGCGCGGGCCTGTTCTGGTGGGAGACGATCGCGCCAGGGCGCGAGGCGCGAGGCGAAATCTTCGAATACGAGCTGCTTCAACTCCACCTGGATATCGTTGCCGAGGGCCGCCCGGTGGCGGTGGAGCGCATGTGGCTGGAGCCTTCCCTACGCCCGCTTGGGTCGCCGGCGCGGCTAGGGCCCTTCCGGTATCTGTCGACCCTGTATGTTTGCCGCGCCGGGGTGGAGCCGGACCGCTGGCTGCGTCTGGAACGGCAGTTGAGCGAGCTGGCGCGACACCTGACTCGACCCGCTGAGGTATTATGGGGGGTCAGCTCGCTGCCCGAGAACGGCCTGATCGTTCGCGCTCTGAGCGCCGGAGGAGGCGGAATGGCGGCGGGACTCACGGAGTTCTGGAAGCGCGCCAAGCGCGAGCTGTACGGCAGGGAAGCTCTCCCGCCCCGGAAAGCGCCATAAGATTCCAAGGTTTCTTGAGGAGGGTCCTCTTGCATCTGACTCCACGCGAGCAGGAAAAACTGCTGATCTTCGTGGCCGCCGAGGTGGCGCGCAAGCGTCAGGCGCGCGGCCTGAAACTGAACTACCCCGAGGCCATGGCGATCCTCTCGGCCGAGATCCTGGAGGGCGCTCGCGACGGAAGAAGCGTGGCCGAGCTGATGACGTTGGGCGCCGCCATCCTGAAGCGCGAAGACCTCATGGAGGGCGTCGCCGGGATGATCCACGAGGTTCAGGTGGAGGCCACGTTTCCCGACGGCACCAAGCTGGTGACCGTCCATGATCCGATCAAGTAGGAGCACGACATGACGCCAGGCGAATACTTCCTCGATGAACAGAGCGGCGGCATCGAAGCCAATGCGGGCCTCCGCACCACGCGGCTGCGCGTCCGGAACACCGGCGACCGCCCCGTGCAGGTGGGGAGCCACTTTCATTTCTTCGAGGTCAACCGGCAGTTCGACTTCGACCGCGCGGCGGCCTATGGCATGCGCCTGGATATCCCGGCCGGCACAGCGGTGCGTTTCGAGCCGGGGGAGGACAAGGAAGTCGCGCTGGTCGAGTTCGCCGGCGCGCGCGTGGTCCACGGGTTTAACGCGCTGGTGGGCGGCGCCCTGGACGACGCCGCGGTGCGCGCCGCGGCGCTGGCGCGGTTGACGCAACGGGGGTTCCGCCAATGAGCGTTCAGATACCCCGCCGCACGTATGCCGATTTGTACGGACCCACCCGCGGAGATCGCGTCCGGCTGGCGGACAGCGAGCTGATCATCGAGGTCGAGAAGGACTTCACGGTCTATGGCGACGAGATCACTTTCGGGGGCGGGAAAGTCATTCGCGACGGCATGGGCCAGTCCAGCACCGCCCTCCGCGAGAACACCGGCGGCGCGCTGGACCTGGTGATCACCAACGCCCTGATCGTCGATCACTGGGGCATTGTCAAGGCGGACATCGGGATCAAGGGCGGCCGCATTGTGAAAGTGGGCAAGGCGGGGAACCCCGACATCATGGCGGGGGTGGACCCCGACCTGGTGGTGGGCGCCTCGACCGAGGTGGTGGCGGGCGAGAACCTGATCGCGACAGCGGGGGCGCTGGACAGCCACATCCACTTCATCTCCCCGCAGCAGGTATACGAGGCGCTTTCCAACGGCATCACCACCCTGGTCGGCGGCGGCACCGGCCCGGCCACGGGCACGGCGGCCACCACCTGCACGCCGGGAGCGTGGAACCTGGCCCGCATGTTGCAGGCCGCCGACGCCTGGCCGATGAATTTCGGGTTCCTCGGCAAAGGCAACGCCGCTTCGGAATCGCCGCTGGAGGAACAGATCGTGGGCGGCGCCTGCGGGCTGAAACTGCACGAGGACTGGGGCACCACGCCGGCCGCGATCGATTCCTGTCTCAAGGCGGCCGACCATTATGACGTGCAGGTGGCCATCCACACCGACACTATCAACGAGGCGGGCTTCGTGGAAGACACCATCGCCGCCATCGCCGTGAGGACCATTCACACCTACCACACCGAGGGCGCCGGAGGCGGTCATGCTCCGGACATTATCCGCATCGCGGCCTATCCCAACGTGCTGCCCAGCTCCACCAACCCGACCCGTCCCTTCACGGTGAATACGCTGGCCGAGCATCTGGACATGCTCATGGTCTGCCACCACCTCAATCCGCTGGTGCCGGAGGACGTGGCCTTCGCCGAGAGCCGAATTCGTCCGGAGACTATCGCCGCGGAGGACATTCTTCACGACTTGGGCGTCCTCAGCATGATTTCCAGCGATTCGCAAGCCATGGGGCGCGTGGGGGAAGTAGTGACCCGCGCCTGGCAGACCGCTCACAAGATGAAAGTGCAGCGCGGTCCGCTCGCCCAGGACTCCAGCCGGAACGACAATTTCCGGGTCAAACGCTACCTGGCCAAGTACACCATCAACCCGGCTATCACTCACGGGATGGCTCACGAGATCGGATCGCTGGAGCCCGGCAAACTGGCCGACCTGGTGCTGTGGAAGCCGGCTTTTTTCGGAGTGAAGCCGGAGATGGTGATCAAAGGCGGCTTCATCGCCTGGAGCGTGATGGGAGACCCCAACGCGTCCATTCCCACGCCGCAGCCGGTGCTGTACCGGCCGATGTTCGGCGCCTTCGGCGGGGCCACCGCGGCGACCAGTGTCACGTTTGTCTCCCGCGCCGCCCAGGAGTCCGGTCTGGGGCAGCGAATTGGCCTGCGGAAGAGATGCTCGGCCGTGGAAGGCTGCCGCGGGATCGGCAAGGCGGACCTGGTGCACAACAGCGCCACTCCCCGGATTGACGTGGACCCCGAGACCTACGAAGTCCGCGCCGATGGCGAGCTGCTCTCCTGCGAGCCGGCCCAGACGCTGCCCATGGCGCAGCGCTATTTCCTGTTCTGAAGGCTAGGGCTCCCAGCCATAGCCTTCCTGACCGTGCAGGGCCGAGTCCAGGCCTTGAATCTCCTGCTCCTGGCTCACCCGGAGCCCAACCAGCACGTCGCAGATCTTGAGCGCGGCCCAGGTTCCCGCGATCGCCAGCACCCAGGCGATCCCGCACGAGGCGAGCTGGCTGCCCACCTGCCCGGCGTTCCCGTCCACCCAGCCCAGCGCAACAGGCCTGCCGGCCGCGTCCTTCCAGGAGGAGTTGACCAGGTTGGTGGCGAACACTCCCGTGAGCAGCGCGCCGATGGTGCCGCCCGCGCCGTGCAGGCCGAACACGTCGAGAGTGTCGTCGTAGCCGAATCTCATCTTCACCGCCACCACCATGTAGTGGCAGACCAGCGCCGTGGTGAATCCGATAAGCAGCGCGGCCATGGGTTGTACGAACCCGGAAGCCGCCGTGATCCCGATCAGACCGGATACCGCGCCGGAAATGGCGCCCAGGGCGCTGAGCTTACGAGTCCCGCGCCATTCCGCCGTCATCCACCCGAGCGTCCCTCCGGCGGCGCCCAATTGCGTGGCGATGAAGGCGCTGCCGGCCAGCGCCGCGTCGCCCAGGGCCCGTCCGGCATTCAGGGTCAGCCAGCCCACCCACAGCACGCCGGCTCCCGCGACGCTCAGGACCAGACTATGCGGCTTCATCGATTCGCTCGGGTATCCGAAACGCTTCCCCAGGTACAAGGAGCATACCAACGCGGAGACCCCTGCCGTGATGTGCACCACCACGCCCCCGGCGAAATCCAGGCAGCGCAGCGGGCCGCCCAGCGCCTCATTCAGCAGGCCGCCTCGGCCCCACACCATGTGAACGATGGGGCAGTAGACCATCAACATCCAGAGCGGCATGAACAGCAGTAGCGCGCTGAACTTCATGCGCTCGGCAAAGGCGCCGCAGATCATAGTGGTGGCGAAAAGCCCGAACATCATCTGAAAGGCCATGAAGGTTTGGGCCGGAATGGTGGCGGCGTAATCGGGATTGGGCGCCGCTCCCACTCCCTTCAGGAAAGCGTGTTGCAGACCGCCCACGACCGAGGCGCCGTCCGCGAAGGCCAGGCTGTATCCGACGACCACCCAAAGCACGCTCATCAGCGCCATCAGCACGAAGGTCTGCATCATGGTGTTGAGAACGTTCTTCTTGCGAACCAATCCGCCGTAGAACAGCACCAGTCCGGGTCCGGTCATCATCAGAACGAAGGCTGCGCCGGTCAGCACCCAGGCGTTGTCTCGGGCGGCCAGGTCGGATCGCGCGGCCGCTTCCAGAACGGCCAGGCGCTGTTCCACGGTGGGCGCTGTTTGGGCCATGGCAACAGCCTGGAGGAGCAATAAGAGAGTCAGCAACGGTTTCATGCAATCCCTTCGCGCGAATGCGCCGGATCTGACCGGCTGTTAACCCCGTCGAGTGTACCAGATTCCAGGAGTGGCGAGCTCGATGAGGTGGCCATCCGGATCCCGGAAGTACAGACTCCTCGCCCCGCGCGGCCACGCCACGTAGCTGAGAACCTCGACGCCGTGGCCTTCGAGCTGCCTCCGCCATGATTCGAGCGCGCGAGGGGACAGGCCGAAGGCGATGTGGCCGGGTCCCGGGCCCGCCCGGTGGGCCACCGCGCAGGACGGAACCAGGCCACCGGGGGTTCGGCTTGGCGTCCGCGCGGCCCGGCGAGTTACCAGAAGGAGAACCTGGCGGGCGGCCACACGAAAGACGCAGCCGCGCTCACTGGACTCGATCTTCTTCAGCCCTAGGATCTGCTCGTAGAAGGCGCCTGATCGGGCGAGATCGTCGACGAATAACGCCACCTCCGCAAAACCGTCCAGTTTCTGCATGGCTTGGCTCCTCGCGGCGCTCCGTTGACCTAACTAATTCTACGACAGGCCCGGTTGATTTCCTCTTGCCACTTCCCCCTGCTTTGCGTCATAGTGAAGAAGCAGTCGGAAGCACCCATGTAGAGCGTATTTCATCTCGCTGAGCCGTCGAGCAGCGTCCCTGCCGCTCTTGGGGTGTCGTACAGGTACCCGGACGTGTTTCGATGGCGGAGCCTCTGCTGTATCTCACCGAGATGGTCGGTCTGCCGGTCTACGACCTGCGCGGGCGGCGCATCGGCCGCATCCGCGACGCCGCCATCGTGCCCCTGCTCGACCCGGTCCGAGTGGACCGCTACCTGGTGGGCGGCGGTTGGGCCTGGCTGAGCGTCGGCTACCAGCAGATCGGCGAGATCTCGCTCGACGGCATCCGTCTCAACGACGAGAAGCTGGTCCCCTATCACGACGACGAGTACATGCTGCGCCTGGTGCGCGACCTGCTGGATCAGCAAATCATCGACATCAACGGCCGCAAGGTGGTCCGGGTCAACGACGTGACCTTCGAGGGATCGCTGGAGCAGTTGCGGGTGCTGGAGGTGGATGTCGGCGTCCGCAGCATCTTCCGCCGCCTCTGCCAGGGCGTGGCGCCGCCCCTCTGGATCCGGCGCCTGCAGCGGTCGATCCCGCCCAAGTCCATCCGCTGGGAGTTCGCCAACATCATCGAGCCGGACCCGCGGCGGCGCTTGCGCCTCAACATCACGCACCAGAAACTCGAGAGCATGCACCCCGCCGACCTGGCCGACATCGTGGAAGAGCTCAGCCCGGAAGGTCGCGAAGCGATCTTCGAGACCATCGACAGCGAGGTCGCCGCCGACGCGCTTTCCGAGGTCGATCCCAAGATGCAGGCCAGCATCCTGGAATCCCTGGAGCCGGAAAAGGCCGCCGATATCGTGGAAGAAATGGCGCCCGACGAAGCCGCCGACGTCCTGGCCGAGCTGGAGGAAGCGACCTCGGAAGAAATCCTGGAGGAAATGGAGACCGCCGAAGAGTCCGAAGTGCGCGAGCTGCTGGAATTCGAAGAGGACACCGCCGGCGGCATGATGAACACCGAATACATCGCCTTGGGCGAGAACGCCGGCGTGGCCGACGCGCTCACCGCGCTGCGGGGCAATGAGGAGCTGCTGGAGAGCCTCAACACCCTGTTCCTGATCGACACCGACCGCCGCCTCAAGGGCGCGGTCCCGCTGGCGCGGCTGTTTGTGGCCTCTCCGGACACCCCCCTCAAGTCCCTGGCGGCCGAGACCCTGATTCAGGTCCCGGTCGGCGAAAAACAGAATCGCGTTACGGAAACCTTCGACAAGTATAATCTTCTGGCTCTCCCGGTGGTGGACGAAGAGGGTGTGCTGGCCGGCGTGATCACGGCCGACGACGTCATCTCCGTATTGAGGAGCAAATGACGCTGCTCCACCGCTTCCGCCACCGGCTGGCCGTCTTCTTCGCGGTGCTCGGCCCCGGCTTTATCACCGCGGTGGTCGACAACGACGCCGGCGGCCTGATCACCTACAGCCAGGCCGGCGCCCGCTTCGGCTACCTGCCGCTGTGGACCCTGCTGCCCATCACCATCGTCCTGATCATCACGCAGGAAATGTGCTCGCGCATGGGCGCCGTCACCGGCAAGGGCCTCTCCGATCTGATCCGCGAGGAGTTCGGGCTGCGCGTCACCTTCCTGGTGATGGCCCTGCTGGTGCTGGTGAACCTCACCAATATCATGGCCAACTTCGCCGGCATCGCCGCGGCGCTCGGGCTGTTCCGCATCCCGCACGTGGTCTCGGTGCCCCTGGGCGCGGCGGCGGTCTGGCTGCTGGTGGTCAAGGGGAATTATCACAACGTCGAGAAGGTGTTCCTATTCGCCTGCGTGGTCTATGTGACCTACGTGATCTCGGGGATCCTGGTGGAGCCCAACTGGAAGGAAGCGGCCATCTACAGCGTCCGGCCCGTCCTGATGCTGGATGCCCGCTACATCGAGATGCTGATCGGCATGGTGGGAACCACCATCGCGCCCTGGATGCAGTTTTACCTGCAGGCGGCCGTGGTCGAAAAAGGGGTGACGGAGAAGGACTATGCCGAATCGCGCGTGGAAGTGGTGGTGGGTTGCATCATGACGGCGGTGATCGCCTTCTTCATCATCGTGGCCTGCGCCGGCGCCATCTGGAAGTTCGGACCCCGGGACATCGCCGACGCCGGCGAGGCGGCGTTGGGCCTGAAGCCGTTCGGCGAGTGGGCCTACCTGCTGTTCGCCGCGGGGCTCTTCAACGCCTCGCTGTTCGCCGCCTGCATCCTGCCGCTATCGACCGCGTTTTCGGTCTGCGAGGGGCTGGGGTTTGAATCCGGCGTCAATAAGCGCTTCCGGGAGGCTCCGATCTTTTACTGGCTGTACACGCTGCTGATCGTGGCCGGCGCCGGAGTGGTGCTGATCCCCGGCTTCCCGCTGATACGCATGATCCTGCTCTCGCAGGTGATTAACGGCGTGCTGCTGCCGGTGGTCCTGATCTTCATGATCCTGTTGATCAACCGGCGCGATCTGATGAAGGAGTGGGTCAATTCGCGCGCCTACAACCTGGCCGCCTGGACCACCGTGGTCATCATGATCGGCTTGTCGCTGGCCCTGGCCGGGATCAGCCTGCGCGGAATACGGGGGTAAGCTATGGAGAAGATGACGGAACAGGAATTCAAGAAGAAGGCCGATGGCGCGCTGGCCGCGCTCAATCGCGCGCTGATCGGGGCCGCCGACGACTACGGATTCGAAGTCGACTTCAACGCCGGCGCCCTGACCATCGAGTTCGAAGATCCTCCGGCGAAATTTGTGGTCAGCCCGAACGCCCCGCCGCGCCAGATCTGGGTCTCGGCGCTTTCGAAGAGCTACAAACTCGACTGGGACGAGGTCGCCGCCTCATTCGTCCACGTGGAATCGGGCGATACTCTGAAGCAGCTCATCGAAAACGTTGTCGGGAAGCAGTTGGGGGAGGACGTCAATCTGTAGGACCGCAACAAAAAAGCCCAGCCGGAAGATCCGGCTGGGCGATTCTTAGCGAAGCGCGCTCTCGCTAGAAGCTGTAGCGCAGACTGAGTTGCAGGTTGCGCTCGCTGCTCTTGCCGGTCACCTTGCCGAAGTCGGCGCCGCGCGGGTTGCCGCCAACGCCGCCCCAGTTCGGGTGGTTGGGCCAGTTGAACGCCTCGAAGCGAAGCAGCACTTTCTGCTGCTCGGTGACGGCGAACTCCTTGAACAACCCCAGGTTCCAGTTCTGGAAACCGGGAGGGTAGAAGGAGTTCCGGAGGCGATCCCTAACGATGGTGCCCGCGGCCGGCTGCGTGAACAACAGGCTGTTGTTCGAATCGCGCACCGTGAGCCACTGGGCCGGGTCGTTATTGCCCCCCGCGGCAAACTGCCGGGGGTAGTTCGTGCTGCCGCCGTAACCGGCGTACTTCCAGAAGTAGGCGATGTTGTTTCCGCTGCCCGGCCCGATGCCGGCAAAGTCGTCGCCGGTTTGGACATTGAACGGCGTGCCGGTCTGGAACTGCGTGACCCCGGTAATCTGCCATCCGCCCGCGACGCTCTTGAGGAAGCGGTTGTCGCTCTTGCGGAAGAACGGAAGCTGGTAGATCCAGTTGACCACGGCCACGTGGCGCGTGTCGTAGTTGCAGGGACCCCACAGGAAGCTGGCGTCGTAGGCATCCGGGATCACGTCGCGCTGAGCCGATCCCGAGTCCTCGCACTTGGACAGCGTGTACGCCAGCCCATAGCTCAGTCCGTTGGTGTAGCGGCGGGTGACTTCAAGCTGCAACGCGTTGTAGATGGAGTTAGCGTCATTAAAAGTCTCGCGGATTGGACCGTAGCCTTTGTAGGGCCGCAACGCGTTCACGTTGACGCCCGGATTGGCCTGGACCGCGCCAACCCGGGGCTGGTTGATGTTCTTCTCGCGCTGCCCGTAGAGACCGCGGCGCCCGACGTAGCTGACGCCGACCACCGTCTTGGCGAGGATCTCGCGCTCCACGGTCAAGTTCCAACTGTAGGCCTCGGGCATGTGGAACACCCGGGCCTGCGTGTTCACGCTGAGCGGGAAGCTGGCGCGCGACCCGCCGCCCGGGTTGTCCACGCTGCCGGTAGGAACCGAAGCGAGCGGCTGGAGCGGCGGGTTGCCGCCCAGGAAGATCGAGTCGCTCACGCCCAGGCGCGTCGAGAACTTGCCCGCGCCCGAGCGGATCACGGTCTTGGGATTGAGCTGGTAGGCGATTCCGAGCCGCGGCTGGAAGTTGCCGTAGTCGATGTCGGAGTAGTATCTCGGCTCGCCCACGAACTTGTTGTTGAACTCGCCCGAGGTGGCGATCGGCACCCGGCCTTTCGCCGAATCGGGCCAGCCATCGCCCGGAATGATGATGCCGTTGTACGGGTCGCCCGTGCCGGGGATCGGGTTGCCGGTGCGCGGATCCACTTGCACCGCCTTGGCCGGATCGTAATACTTGGGATCGAAAATGGTCATGTTCCGCCACAGGCTGTAGTAGGGCTGCACGACGGTCCAGCGGACGCCCAGCATCACTTTCAGCTTGGCCGTCGCCTTCCATTCGTCCTGAGCGAAAGCCTCATACATGTGACCGCGATAGGGTGTAAAGGAGCGGACACCGATCTCGGCGTAGCTGTTGAACAGGCCGAGAGCCGTGTCGCCGATCGCGACGCCGGACCCGCTGGGACGGCTGTTGCTGAACTCGAAGCGGCCGTTCTGGTTGTCCGTGCCGCCGGGAACGCCCTGGATGTTGATCTGGTCGTAGTCGTTCTGGCCGGCGCGCTCAAACGAAAAACCGAACTTGACGGTGTGGTTGTTGACGATCTTCGTCACGTTGGCGGAGGCCACGTAGATCGGTCCGGTGGAACTGGATGGATAGGGGCTGCCCGTGTAGTCGCTGAAGCCGGGGATGGACACGGCCGGCAGCTTGTTCGGACGGTCCTTGGTGGCCGAACCGAAGATGTAGGGGTAATTGAGGCCGTACTTGGTCCGATCGAACGCCGCGGTGTCCGTCATGCGGATGAACACCTGGTCCCGGCTGGCCGTGACCAGGGATTCCAGGATCAGCGTCGGGCTGAAGGTGTGGGTCCAGTTCAGCGACGCAGTCTGGTTCGGCCGTTGAAACGTGCGGGCCGAGAACAGAAAACCCGTCTGGAAGGGATTCTCATTATAGTAGTGGTACAAGGCGGCGCGGAACCGGATGCTGTCCTTTGACGTGGGCAGCAGGTCGATGCCGATGTTGTCCTTGCGCTGATTGGTCGGGGCGCCGGCGACGCCGAACCAGTTGCTGGTGCCCTGCGGGACGGCGAGGTTGGCCTGGGGATAGACGCTCAAGAGCGCCATTCCGTTGGCGCTCTGGCGGGCCTTGGGGATGACGTTGCCGGCGAACGGCTGCCCCGTCCCCGGATCCCGGATGATCTGTGCGCTGCCGAACCAGAGGCTGGGCGTCAACAACTCGCCGAAGTCGCCCGTCTTCATGCGCTCGCTGGGAACCGTGCGCAAGTTGGTCGAGTCCTGACGGCGCCGGGCCCATTCCTCCTACCATGTGAAGAAGAGCTTGCTGCGGTCGGAATTGAACTTCCGCGGGACGAAGATCGGACCGCTCACGTTGTATCCGAACTGGTTGAACTTGTCCGGCGCCGTGAAATTGGTGGCGGGGTTGCGGTTGCGGGACCAGGAGTTGGCGTCCATGGCGTTGTTGCGAAAGTACTCGTACGCCGAACCGTGGAAACTGTTGGAGCCGCTCTTGCTGATGACGCGGACCTGGCCGCCGGCCGAGCGCCCGTACTCGGCGCCGTAGGAAGCGGTCAGAATCTGCACTTCCGCCGTGGTGTCCAGGTCGGCGGTGCCGATCGATGTGCCGTTGGAGCGGGTGCGCACGCCGACCGCGCCGTCGTAAGGCACCGTTAAGAAATAACAGTTTCAGCGGCGCGGGCGGATCTCATAGTTCCATTCGCCGTGAAAGCGGTCGCGCCGGAGGTTGATCTGTGCCATCTCCGCATCGGGGACCTTGAT